>JAGGXY010000044.1:0-32386 GCA_021162855.1 Methanobacteriota archaeon | reverse complement strand
CTGTTTTTGTTTTGTGATAGTTTGTAGAAAATTATAGATAAATAATATAAAAGTGTTGCGTGTAATTGTTGTGGCTAGTATAGAGGCAACCCCGCTGCAGGAATCTGCTAATACCCCAAAGGGGCAATTAATGAAATACCCCCAATGCAATCTTATCGAGGATAGAAATCTCATAGTCATCGTGAACCCTCGAATACGAGGCATTAGGGATTCAAAAAAGTTGGAGATCCCGAGGGAAATCTCCCAATGAAGGGCCAATGAAGACCAACCCCTACGGGATTATCCTCCTCGAGAAGCAGAGACTGGGATTAAGATTCCACGAGATCACACTAACTCCCCCGGAGGGAGAACCCCACTACAACGTTCTCAAATGTTATCATTCCTTTCGCCAATGATCCCTGATAAAGCTTTTCGTGTGACCCTGCTTAACCTAAGCATATATGTTTGGTATCACGGAACAGAAAACGTTCTATATAGATCCTTTAATGAAAATCTCATTCACAGAGTGGTTGCCCGCGCGTAGTATTTAAGACACTTTCGAGACTATAGGAGCACGCGCGGGCTTCCTCCTCTGCCACTTCATCTTTATCTATGGCTCATCGGGAGCGACCTTGGCGGGCACCACGGGGCCCGCCTCACGGGAGATTAGTATTATCGCCTCTGCTGGCTACTTTGCTGTCATAGAGGCAGTTCACCTAACTATTCCTCCCTTCCCTATTTAAATGCCTCGTTTCCAGGGTTACCGAAAATACTATTACACTCATTTAACGAAATAGTCTCTCTAAGACAATCACATCAGCGACCCAAGAGTGATCAATCAGAGACTTTTCCGTTTAACCTCCAACGTCCTGACAGTGAGATCTTTATATGCGATTATGATCCTCGTCGCAAGATCCACGAAGAGGCCATTTTCTACGACTCCAGGCAAACTGTTTATTTCAACCTCAAACTCTCTTGGATTCTCTATCCTTTTGATCCTCAAATCCACGATGTAGTTCCCATTATCCGTGATGTATGGGCGTGAATTCACGACTCTCAGCACGGGATCACCGTACCTTCTTAGGAGTTTTATCGTATGTTTCCATCCGAAGGGTAAAATCTCTACAGGCAGTACGCCTTTTTGACCAAGGAACTCCACGACCTTTGTCTCGTCAACAATTATGACCTCTTCCTTGCTCATCCTTGCAATGATCTTTTCTCTAGTGAGAGCTCCACCATAACCTTTTATCAAGTTTCCATGCATATCTACCTCATCAGCACCGTCTATCGTTATATCCACGTAATCTACCGCGTTTGGATCCACGACATTTAATCCAAAACTTCTCGCTAGTTCTTCACTTCTTTTAGAAGTTGCTACACATGTTATGTCAAGATCCTTCTCTGCAAGAAATCTTATTGCAAAACTGGCAGTAGATCCCGTGCCAAGTCCTACCACCATACCATCTTTTACTAGTTTTACAGCTTCTATTGCAGCATTTTTCTTCATAATGTCCATTATGTTCATACGGGCGTCCCTCCTGTACAACCGATAAAAGACTACTCTGGAAAAGACTTCGAGTACTTCAGGGCCTTTTCTTTAGCAGACCAGTACCAGCTTGGTACTCTTATCTTCGTAATTGATCGAAATGGGGTATATGCTTTTATATCGAGAACGGGCGTACCATCATAGAGATCTAAGCCACGAACGTGGAGTACGTTTTCCTCCCTTTTTATAAGTTCAACTATCGTAAGTGCTATGGGATTAGGTCTATGTGGGGAATCCGTACAGAAGACCCCAACTGTAGGTACATCATCAAACTCAATTCCAAGTATCCTAGCTATTTTCCTAAATGGTTTCACCTTCAGCACTTCTCTCTGTTCCTTGTTAACCTTGTTGAGGTATGCAATAACTATAATGTGGGAGAACTCCTCTATTCCGTCTAAACCATCCTCGTATTCTGGTAAAATTTCTATTCTGCCTTGAACACCATCTATAGAGTTTTTAACAACTTCATCGGGCTCGTTGGTTTTGACATAACCTATAGGCTTTAGTATGATAGGTATGTTCACAATTACCACCATGACGTACAGTTAAAAGACTGAAGATAATTCGTGCGCTGTAAACTCGTATCCTCTAAGATATATTAATCATAGGATATATTATTATCACTAGAGACAGGAAAAATATCTCATCTTAAAGACGCTCAAAACATGGCCCGTTTCAATTTGGTCTTAGGAGAATTACAGCAAATTATGTATAAAATCTTTGAGAACTGCTATTGGTTTCATTGTTGATCCAGTCACTGCTAAGGATCATATTAGATAACGTCTCTGAGCATAATGTACATTATTGTAATTGCAAATGCTCACAAACATTGTCTTGTTTAATAATATTGTGCCAAACATGTGTATAAAAATGGAGGATGGAAAATGGATTCAAATGGTGGGAACATAGACGTTAAGAAACCAAAATTGCCCTCGGAAGATATAGGAATGTTAGAAGATATTATAACAGCCCTAAAGGAGGAAGTGCAGAAACTCAGAGACGAGAACAAGAACTTAAAGCTGAAAATAGCAGATCTCTCGGAGGAAATAAGACGTCTAAGACTTGAAAATAGACAGCTGATGCTAGAGATTGAGGCCCTTAGAAAGCCACCACTAGTCATTGGGGACATTGAGGAAGTTATAGACAACAATAGGGTAATCGTGAGAAGCTCCACTGGACCAAAGTTCCTCGTGTACCTCTCGCATTTTATCGATAGGTCAAAACTTGCACCTGGCGTAAGGGTTGCAATGACGCAGTCAAACCTCACGGTAGTAGACATACTACCAAGCAGTAAGGATCCACTTGTAAGGGCTGCGGAAGTCATAGAAAGACCTAATGTCACATATGACGACATAGGAGGATTAAAAGAGGCGATAAGGGAAATCAGAGAATCCATAGAGCTCCCCATGACGAGACCAGAGCTCTTCGAAAAGCTCGGAATAGAACCTCCCAAAGGTGTCTTGTTAGTAGGCCCTCCTGGTACCGGTAAGACGCTCCTTGCTAAGGCAGTAGCACACCACTCAAAGGCAACATTCATACATGTCGTCGGCTCTGAACTTGTTCAGAAGTACATAGGAGAGGGAGCACGACTTGTAAGAGAACTCTTCCAACTTGCAAGAGAGAAGTCTCCTTCCATTGTCTTCATAGATGAAATAGATGCTATAGGTGCAAAGCGTAGCCTCGACGATACCTCAGCAAGTAGAGAAGTCGAAAGAACTTTAATGCAACTTCTTGCTGAAATGGATGGGTTTGATCCTAGAGGAGATGTTAAGATCATCGCTGCAACTAATAGACCTGATATATTAGATCCTGCACTTCTTCGTCCTGGAAGGTTTGATCGCATAATAAAGATACCCATGCCTGACAAGAACGCGAGAAAGGAAATATTTATGATACATACAAGACGCATGAGGCTGTCCAGTGACGTTGACTTTGATAGACTCGCAACCCTTACGGAAGGCATGACTGGTGCGGATATAAAGGCAATATGTAGCGAGGCAGGGATGTTCGCAATAAGGGAATCACGGGACTACGTGACCCTTGAGGACTTCCTTAAGGCCATTGAAAAGGTCAAGAAGATGCAAAAAGCCCCGTTTGAAGAGGGAATGTACAGCAAGGATGCTCCAAGAGGACTTTTCAGATAAGGGAGGGGAACATCTTGGCAATAGAAGGAACCATTGCAGAGAAACTAGCAAAAGATCTTAGAGAAATAAGCGTCACTGAGTTCTTCGAAAAGAACAAACATCTTTTAGGTTTTAACAATCCAACAAAGGCTTTAATAATGGCTGTGAAGGAAGCAGTAGACAACTCTTTAGATGCATGTGAAGAGGCAGGAATACTGCCAAACATATACGTAGAAGTTGCAGAGCTCAAGAAAGCTGAAAGAGGAGGCGTGTACAGGGTTATCGTAAGGGACAATGGTCCTGGGATCCCTCCAGACTATGTACCTCAGGTCTTTGGAAAGTTTCTCTATGGCTCGAAATTTCATAAGATAAAACAATCGAGAGGGCAACAAGGGATAGGAATTTCTGCTGTAGTACTCTATGCTCAAGCGACAACTGGGAGTCCTACGATCGTCATAACGAGGACATCCCCAAATGAACCAGCCTACAGATTTGAGATCATGATAGACGTTAAGAGAAACGAGCCAATAATTCTCTCGAAAAAAGAGCTGAAGAGCTGGCCTCTTGACCACGGAACAGAAGTACGTTTTACCCTCATAGGAGACTACGTAGAGAACAGAAAGCAGTCAATACTTTCATATCTTGAGCAGATATCCGTAGTGGCCCCATACGCTTCTATAGTGTTTAAGAATCCTCGAGGAGACATATTTAGATTCGAGAGGAAAACACAAAAGATGCCACCACCTCCTAAAGAAATAAAACCTCATCCGCACGGCATAGACATAGGCTATCTTATAAGGATGCTCGCAAATACTCGAACGAAGAGCCTTAAGGGATTCCTCATATCAGAGTTTACAAGGGTTGGAGAAAAGACTGCAGAGGAGATCCTCAGAATAGCGAGATTAGACCCAAACATAAATCCAAAGAGTCTCGAAAAAGAACAAATAGAGAAACTGTATAATGCCATGCAAAGGGTAAAGATACTAGCACCTCCAACAGATTGCCTTTCTCCAATAGGAGAAGAGCTCTTTAAGATAGGCATAAAGAGACTTTATGGAGAAAAAGCAGAGTTCATAGAGACCGTCTCGAGGAGACCAACAGTTTACGGAGGAAACCCATTCCTCGTTGAGGTAGGAATTGCATATGGAGGGTCTCTGCCCAAGAACTCACAAGCTGAAATATATAGGTACGCGAACAAAATTCCGCTTCTTTATGGCCAGTCAGGGTGCCTCATAACGAAAGTAATATCGTCTATCGACTGGCGCACTTACGGACTAAATCAGCCTGGAGGAGTAGGAATTCCACAAGATGCTGTGATCTTTTTTGCCCATATTGCCTCGACAAACGTGCCCTATGTTTCTGAGTCTAAAGACGCCATAGCAGAGATTCCTGAGATTGAAAATGAGCTAAGACTGGCATTCCAAGAACTCGGTAGACTCTTAAGACTTCATATACAGAGGAAGAGAAAACTTGCAAAGATAGCAGAAAAGAAAAAGATAATCAGCGAGATATTACCTGCAATTGCTGAGAAAGTATCTAGGATTGTGAATAAGCCAGTACCGGATCTTGACCCAGTTATAGCAAGGGTAATGAATAACTACCTCTTCGAGGACCATGTGAAGTACCATAAGAGAAAGAAGACGTATGAGGTCATAGTTAGTGTGACGAACTACACGAGGATCAGGAGAAGATTTGATATGTATCTGAGGGTTCCAAAAGAGGCCGAGATAGTACACGTAGAGCCTGAACCAGTGGAGATTGTTAACAACTATATACACTGGAACGTACCGAGAATGGAAACAAACGAGTCAAGAACATTTTATGTCTCATTTAAAGGTGTTGAGGAAGGTGTATACGAGGAAGCGGAGATATTCGTGGAGGGAATAGAGCCAGAATATCTTGTTGGTGCAGAAGCGTTTAGTGAAGAGGAATACACGGACATGTATGGGGCAGAAGTGAGTGAAGAAGAGGAGGAAGAGGTGATAGAGAAATGACGGGAAGTTCAAAGACCATATACTCAGGCCCACAAAAGGCCCTAGAAGAACTCCAGAAACTGGCAGAACAGATATATGAACAACTTTCAAATGGTGTACCGCCCTTCGTGAAGTTCCCTAGCAGGACAAAGGACAACATAGTTTTTGATCCAAGATTTCGTGTGTGGAAATATGGCAAAAGGCTCACAGAAAGAAGCGTTAAGACGCTTCGTGGCGCTTACATGTTCTTGAGAATGATGTACGTAATAGACTTCATAAGGGAAATGATTGAACAGAACAAGTCCTCAACATTGAGAGAACTCTACTATATTTCAGAGGGGTGGGGCGTTGCGAAGTTCCATTCACAGCAGGAAAGCGATCGTTTGGTGGAAGATCTAGAAATAATGACAAGGCTTCTCAGAGAGGATTTCAAACTAAGACCTGAAGAAAACGGCGCTGCCATAATAGGAGACATAACCATTGAAGAAGTTACAAGAAGCGGTGAGATAAGGAGAATACACTGCCAAGATGATGTAGGAGATGCTGGATATAACATCCCAGCATACGTCGAACCAGATAAAATAAGATTTGTGGATGTGGGTGCAGATTTTGTGATAGCAATAGAAACTGGAGGTATGTTCGATAGACTTGTTGAAAACAGGTTCGACGAGACGCACAATGCAATACTTGTTCACCTGAAAGGACAACCTGCAAGGAGTACTAGGAGGATCATTAAGAGAATGAATGAAGAACTGGGACTTCCGGTAGTGGTCTTTACAGACGGCGATCCATGGTCCTTTAGGATATACGCGTCCATAGCATATGGCGCCATAAAGACAGCACATATCTCGGAGTACCTTGCGACTCCCGATGCGAAGTTCTTGGGAGTAACACCCTCTGACATAATAAACTATGAACTGCCGACGGACAAGCTCACACAGAGAGATATAAAGGCTCTTCAGGATGAGCTTAAGGATCCAAGATTTTCCTCAGAGTTCTGGCAGAATGAGATAAAACTTCAACTTAAAATTGGAAAGAAAGCAGAACAGCAGGCATTAGCTAAGTATGGACTTAACTACGTCACCGATGTGTACCTTCCAGAAAAACTCTCAGAGCTCGGAGTGCTGAAGAGATAACATCTATCAACCTTCGAAGACAACACTAATCGCGACATTGAAGTCCTCAGAAGAGAAATTCTCGTATACCTTAACGTCTTCTCCAAGGGTTTCAATAAGTGCTTTCAGCATAAGGAAATCACAGACAATGACTATAGGACCACTCTCGAGCTCTTTCACCATCTTTTTGACCTTCTTTGAAAAGGCGTATGCCTCTCCTCTCATAACATCTATTTTATAAAAGGACTTATGGAGCCATCTAAGGAAATCCCTAAGAGTTTTCCACTCTGCCTTTTGTATTTTCCTTAGAAGCATATTGAACCTTATGATTTCCATAACATGAGCTTTCTTTCCAACTTCTTCGAGTATTTCATTGTAGTCCGGTGCCAACTCTATTGTCTCAAACCCAAGCTTCTTCTCAATGTCCCTGATGGTAGTGGAGTAGTTTCTTAGAGAGAAGATCCCAAACTTGCTTAATGGTATCTGATAGAGCTCATCTGGCTCATCTGAAGGGCCACAATCCGTAAGGACGTATTTAGGCCTTAGAGCTTCTATAGCGCTTACGACCTCCTTGTGCAAGTCCTTGTGCCATGGGATTACGGGTATTACGATAATTTTCATAGGGATCCCTCTAGAGAACGCTCAGTAGGAGTATGAACTATATTATAATATTAAGGTTTCTTTAGAACTCCCCTTAGGATCCTTAAGTGTAATCCATAATATGACTGATATGGCGCATAGGGTTTTCCACACGATATCTCTACGAGATCCGTATTGAAGCCCATGTCCTCTATTGTTTTTATCACGCTCTCTACACGCTGTTTTATCTTCTCATCGTGTTCTATCACGTAGAGGTGAATCATTCCTTCTTTCTCTATTGTTCTGAGTGCGTACTTAAGGAAATTCACAGAACCATGAGGGAGGTTCATGACAACATGATCCACCTTGACGGCACCTGCAACTTTTTTGCAATCCGAAAGAAATCCCAACACCCTGTCTTGAACCTTGTTCAATAGTGTGTTTTCGTAGAGATAGTGAATGGCGTATGGATTTATGTCCGTCGCGTATGAGAAAGCTCCTCTCTTTGCAGCAAATATAGAAAAGGGACCATAACCAGAGAACATGTCGAACACTTTCTCACCTTGAGAGACATACTCTGAGAACTTCCTATGTTCCTCAGCAAGCCTTGGGGAGACATAAACCTTTGAGACGTCCACCTTGAACCTCAAACCATATTCCTTGTGTATGGTTACTGTTCTCTTTTCTCCAGCGAGATGTCTGAGCTCATGTACTCTGTAAGGTCCTTTAACACCGAGATCCCAATAGACAGCTTTTACACTTTTATAGGCTTTTATTATAGCTTCCCCTATTGTTTTAGCATATCGAGCAAGTTCGCTTGGAATCTTTATAAGCACTATGTCACCTACTTGATCATATGACGTAGGTAGGTACTTCCTAAGGTTCTCTGGCACGTCCACTAACTCTTTATATGATCTAACCTTTTGTCTCCTTTCAAATGTGTCATAGACGATTGTCAGACCAAGTTTTTGTACATCTTCACTCTTTTCTTCCCTTATTGGGAAGACAACGTAACCACCAACAGTCTTTGGTCGTCTTTCTGTGTCTAGTGCTTCAATCTCATGAAGTTTTTTCCTGATTTCCTCCGCAACATCTCTTCGTACACGAACACCTGGAGACTGCTCGAGCATAATACTTCACTTGAATGCAGCCCTATTCTTCATCAATAATGCTATCGCGATGGCATCAAGTGATAATGCAACTGACAATAGGATTATCGCTAGAACGTTTCCAGAGATGTACGCAAACCCAAACGAGTAAAATATGAGCACTGACAATATCACCGAGAGTACTATAAAGTCTCTTGAGTACGTCCATCTCAGCGTGAGGAACAACACTATACCAATTAAGGAAAGAGTAATGAATGCAAAGAGTGCTCTCAGCCATGAAATATTGAGGAAGAGTACAGAATTCCCTATGCCTGCAAGGAGATATGTGAGAAGAAGAAAAATAGCTGAGAGTCTTATTTGTTTCCATGCCTTTGAGAGCTTGATTCGATCCTTTATGATATCGTCAAGCAATAAGTTCAACTTTCTAAGGAATTCCCTTTTGCCAACGTCTTTGATATACCTAGCTCTGCAGATCTTTAGAACTTCTGTTATCTTTTGCAATGCATTTTCAGAACATCCTACTTCTTCTATCAAATTGTACACGAAGTTCATGCGTAGGTATATCCTGTACTTCGTCCATCTAGACAGCACACGATTGTCGACGCTCTTTAGGTTATTAAACGCGTTCTGCAATAGCTTTAAACACTCTCCTTCATTAGGTTTCATGTATATCTCCTCGTGGTTTCTCGTATCTTTTTATTAGGTACATGATCCGACACCTAGAGTGGGCATATTGTGGGGCTGCTTTGTAGATAGTAACTTTCAAAACATTTAAATATTTCTGTTACTTAGCGTTTTTGGGTGAGTGTGGTGAGGCTTTATCGAACAGGAGAGGCTGCAAAGAGGCTCGGAGTTTCGAAGATGACTGTTCTCCGCTGGATTAAGTCAGGTAAGCTTAAAGCCCACAGGATTGGAAGAGAGTACAGGGTTCCGGAGAGTGAAATCATACGACTTCTTGAAGGTAAACTTCCTGATAAGGTTGTGATTTATGCCAGAGTTTCAAGCAGAGACCAGAAGGGAGACCTTGAGAGGCAGGTAGAATACCTCAAGAAGTACTGCGCCTCAAAGGGTTATCAAGTTGCGAAAATCCTCACGGACATTTCATCAGGATTGAATGAGAATAGACGTGGATTAAAGAAACTCTTCAGACTCGTGGAAAATGGGGAGATAACCAAAGTCGTGATAACATACAAGGACAGGCTCACACGCTTCGGGTTCAAATACCTCGAACAATACTTTAACTCCCACGGCGTTGAAATTGAAATCATTTTTGATGAAGAGAGAACGCCAGAGAAAGAACTCGTGGAGGACTTGTTATCAATCGTAACCTCCTTCGCTGGAAAGCTTTACGGAATGCGTTCTTACAAGAAAAAACGCCTCATCGAGGCTGTGAAGAATGTCCTCAGAGACGGTTAAGCTCACAGCAAGATTCAAGCTCAAGGAAGCCCCTGAAGGGTTGTATGACCTTTTCAAAACTTATCACGAGATTGTGAACTATCTCATAACATACGCTTACGAAAACAATATTACGAGCTTCTATAGGCTCAAGGAGGAGACGTATTACAGTCTCCGTGAAAAGTATCCAGAGCTACCGAGTCATTATCTTTACACCGCGTGCCAGATGGCAACGTCGATTTATAAGAGCTACAGGAAGAGGAGAAGGAGAGGAAAGGCAAGAGGAAAGCCCGTTTTCAAAAAGGAGGTCATAATGCTAGATGACCACCTGTTCAAGCTCGAATTGAAGAGAGGAGTAGTAAGACTTTCTACTCCGAGAGGAAGGATTTCTTTGGGATTCTATCCGACTAAATACCACGAGAAGTTCAAGGACTGGAGAGTTGGACAAGCATGGCTTGTTAAAACGCCAAAAGGCGTTTTTCTCAATGTTGTCTTTTCTAGGGAGGTCGAGATCAAAGAGCCAAATGATTTTCTCGGTGTTGACTTGAACGAGAACAACGTAACGCTTTCCCTCCCGAATGGGGAATTTGTTCAAATAACAACCCATGAAAGGGAAATAAGAACAGGTTATTTCGTGAAGAGGAAAAAGATTCAGAAGAAAATCAAGGCAGGGAAGAGAAGAAGAAAGCTTCTCAGGAAATACGGTGAGAGGGAGAGGAATCGCATTACAGACCTCTACCACAAGCTCGCGAACAAGATTATTGAGATTGCTGAAAAGTACGGTGGAATAGCACTCGAAAACCTGAAGAACATAAGAGAACACGTAAGATACTCAAGAGAACTTAATGGAAGGCTCCACAGGTGGAGCTTCCGCAAACTCCAGTCAATCATCGAGTATAAGGCCAAACTGAGAGGAATTAAGGTTATTTTTGTGGATCCTGCTCAAACATCATCCCTGTGCCCGATATGTGGGGAGAGACTAAGCCCGAAAGGGCACAGGGTCTTAAAATGCGGGAACTGTGGTTTTGAAGCCGACCGTGATGTTATCGGCTCATGGAATATCCGCTTAAAAGCCCTGAAGATGTGGGGAGCCCCCGTTCCCCCGAAAGCCCTCCAATGAAACCTGAGGAGGGAAGGTTATCCGCTACGATTGGTTTGCATGTTTCAAAAGTAGCGGATAACCAGAACGGACGTAGACGAGAACTTCTAGAAAATATTTATATGCTTAAGGAAATTATCTCACTTGAGATCTGATAATACTTTAAAACATTTCCTAAAATATAAAGATGTACTTAGCCCACGCTCTGTCGAGGACAAAGGTGTATGGCATGGATCTATTTTCTGCGATAATCGGGTTTATTACGGGAATGGTACTGACGATGATAGCGATGGAGTACATGCTATACAGAAGCCAGAAGAATATCATAGCGAAGGATTGGGATCTTAGCGGAGAAAAGGATCTTAGGATATGTGCTACGAGTATAGGAGACGTGCCAATACCATACGACACTAGGCTCATAGTAAGAAAGGGCTCCAGTGTGCCACCAGAGATATCAAGAAGAGCACTTGTTAAGGAGACAGATAATGTGAACATGAACTTTGCACTCTCTGAGGATAGGGCATACATATTCATGGGCCCGATATCACGAGGAACCCCAGCTGTCATCACGACTGATGAAAGCATTCTTGAGGAACTCGATAGAGTTTTCAGAACGCTATGGGAAACATCAGAAAAGCACATATACGAACTCTCAGAGGTGCTAGATAACATAGAGAACTTCTCTGGATCTTTCGTTAAGATTTCAGGGAGATTACTAAATCCAGAGCTTCTTAGGCATGGACACGAAGCAAGACTTGTGCTTCCTAATGGAAAGGTAATATCTATTAGTATTTCATCAGACTCAAGAATCGACGAGATTGAGATATTAAGCCTTCATGGCGTGTTCGTGGAGGTCGAAGGATTGCTTAAGGTGTCTGGAGGTAAGATCCTGTTAGAGGCAACCTCCATTAGGAGGATCTAATATGACATCAATGTTGGCCATCCTACTTGCTTTAGCAGCAATGATTTCCTGGGGAATAGCTCCGATTATCTATAAACCGTTTATGGAAAATTTAGATGGGATAAGGGCAAATGTCCTTAAGAACAACGTTGCAGCACTTGTAGGAATAGCACTAGGAGCCTTCTATATTACCAAATATCCCTTGGATCTCGTGAGTCTAGTGGGCATAGTTATCGCGACGGTAATGAACGTAATTATCGGTGATATCTTTTACATGGAGGCCATAAGGAGAGGTGGTGTGAGCATAGGAACACCTGTAGCGTATACCTTCCAGACGTTCGTGGTCATAATGTCATGGCTGTTTTTAGGAGAGAAAGTCACACTTTGGGGCGCCCTTGGAACAGTACTTGTCGTTCTTGGAATATTTCTAGTGAGCTACTCCTTAATGGATATCAAGGACGTCCTAAAAGGGGTTCTTTTTGGTCTCATAACCGCGTTGATATGGGCTATAGGAATCACGATATATGGCTCTCTATTGAAGGAGAGAGTACCTCCTGAGATACTTATATTTGTTAGAGGAATAATAATCCTTATCATATTCGGCCCCCTTGTTGCTCATATACTGAGAAGGGAGAGCATAAAACCCAAAAACATCATTATGTTGAACATAGGAGGCCTCTTTGGAGTATTCATTGGATCGTTTGCCTACTATTATGCGATTTACCTTGCCGATAACGTCGGAATGATGACTGTTATATCTTCAGCATCACCAGCACTGAGTATAGTACTCTCTCAGATAATATTTAAAGAAGGTAAGATCATGAATTTACAAAGGGATACATATATTGGGATTGCGCTTGTTGTTATGGGCATTTTCCTCACAGCTATTGGAGGTGTTTAAGTTTTGAAAGATAAGTTCATTGGCGCAATATTAGGATTTGTCGTGGGAGATATATTGGGAGCTCCGTTTGAGGGAATGAGCCAAGAGGAGATAAGAGCTGCTCATGGTTATATAAAAGGACCCGTAAAGGCCGATTGCTATACGGACGATACCATAATGATGAAACTAGTTCTTGAATCTATATTGGAGCTTGGTCGATATGATTTTAGAGACGTTCTGAGGAGGTACCTTGAGAACATCGACAAGATATATGGAATAGGAATGACCACTTACTATGCACTCTCAAACGCAGACCTCTCGGACCCACACAAAGGAGGGAGAACAGCTAGAGACCTAGGATATGGCTACGGTAATGGTCCATTAATGAGGGCGCCTCCAATAGCCCTTTATCATTTCTTTAATAAAAACGATGATGAGCTCGTAAAGGACGTTATGAATGAAACCCTCCTGACACATTACACCCCTACTGCCGTTACTGCTGCAATAATGTTCAGTAAGTTTCTGATATGCATAGGCGAGGGCCTGAGCACGGAAGATAGCTACTTAGAAGCGTTAGAGCTCATTCACTTAATACCTAAGGAATTCATAGATTATGAGATACCGAAGATCTTTGAGGAGTCACTTAACAGAAACATAGAGTCATTGGAGCAAAGGGAGGTTAGAGGGCACATCAAGAATACAATCAGGATTTCTATAATGGTATCGTATGAGGAAGATTTCGCTGGAACACTTTTAACACTTGTGAACTTTGGGGGAGATGCTGATACGAACTGCGCCATAGCAGGTGCTGTTCTTGGAATAAAACTTGGAATAAATGAAATTCCAAAGGAATGGCTTGAATATGTCTCAATAAGAGATGAATTAAAGGAAAAAGCAGAAAAACTTTATGATCTTGCTAAATCTAGGAAGATCTCTTAGATCTCCTTAAGATCTTCAGGGCTCCTGTTAGGGGCATTATAAGCGGATCCATTATAGGAGCCACTGGTGGAGAATACGCTGTTTCTAGATACTCCACTGCTTCTATATTAGCTTCTAGGAGCATACTCATTGCTATAGTGTTCACCCTTAGTCCCGCATTTCTTCCAATAGCTTGATATCCTAGTATTTTACCCTCTGGTGAAAACAACAGCTTTGCCACGAACTCCTTGCCGCCTGGATAATAACCGGGGAGGTCCTTAGAGACTGTCATTATATGTCTAAAGGCTATGTTTGCGTTTTTAAGGTCATTGGCTGTAGGGCCCACACATGCTATCTCGACGTCAAATAGTCTCGTGACCCTCGTGTTTAGGATACCACGTGGGAACTTAGCATCCCCTCCTGCAGCGTTAATACCAGCTACGAGACCTTGTCTAAATGCTATGCTTCCAAGTCCTATAGGAGTCGGTCTTCCTGTCACGAGATCTGGATACTCCGTACACTCCCCTGCAGCATAAATTCCAAGAACATTCGTCTCCATTCTCTCATTCACTTTTATTCTTCCAGTCTCTCCAAACTCAATTCCTGTGCCTTCAAAAATGGAGACATTAGGTCTTATTCCGAGAGCAGAGATCACTAAGTCCCCTTCCATAAGTCCCTTGGAAGTCTCCACAATGACTCTATCTTCCTCCTCTTTCACGCTTTGAACCATCGTACCTAACATGAGCTTCACACCATTATCCCTGAGCACTTTAGCTATTCTAGTCCCAAGCTCCTTGTCAAGGAACTTTGGAAGTGGGTAGTCGAAGTATTCAACAAGTGTGACCTCTAGGCCAAGTTCACGTAAAGACTCAGAGACCTCACAACCTATTGCTCCTGCGCCAAGAACTATAGCTCTTTCTGACTTCTTAGCTAGATCCCTTATCCTAAGTGCATCATCCAGTGTTCGGAGATTAAACACTCGTTTATAACCGTCATATTTTGGCCTATCATAAGATCCAGTAGCTATGATTAACCTATCATACTTTATTTCCCCCTGCTCTGTTCTAACAACCCTCTCTTTAACATCCACACTAATGACTGTGGTTTCTAGTCTCAGATCTATGTCGTGATCCTCATACCACTTCTTGTCAAACTCTATTACCTTGTCCTTATCGACCTTTCCCGAGACAACATAAGGAAGAACGCATCTTGAGTATAATGGATATCGCTCCCTTTCGAGGATTATTATCTCATGTTCTCCCTTTCTGTCAACCATCCTAGCAGCCTGCGCTGCTGTTGTTCCAGCAGTCATTCCTCCTATGACCACTATTTTCATAACACACACCAGAGAAGGGAACAACTTTTGACATTAGGTTCAGTTTCTGTTTCATCCAGTTTACCTATCTCATCCTGGTACTATCTTCGTACCAGTACGTCCTTCAAAGGCCTCTAATGCTTTTTCTAAGGACGATATTATGGCAATGTTTCCAGTGTGCTTAACGAACCTTATCGAAGCAAGCACCTTAGGCCCCATGCTGCCGGGAGGAAAATGACCCTCACTGTAGTATTTCTCGGCCTCAGAAACAGTCATTACGTCAATAGACTTTGCATCTGACCTTCCAAAGTTCAAATATACTTTCTCAACAGCTGTAAGGATTAGCATCTTTTCAGCTCTTAGCTGTGTTGCCAATCTTTCAGTGGCGAGATCTTTGTCAATAACAGCCTCAACTCCCCTAAGGTCTCCATCTTCCGTCCTTATTACGGGTATTCCTCCACCGCCTACAGCTATTACTATGGTTCCTGATTCCACAAGGGACTTTATTGCATCAATCTCTATGATCTCTTTGGGATCAGGGGAAGGTACAACCCTTCTCCAACCCTTTCTTCCTATGTCGTATTTCATAGTATAACCCTTTTCCATAAGTTTTTTGGCCTCTTCTTCTGTGTAAGTAGGTCCTATGAACTTAGTTGGATTCTGGAAGGCAGGATCATTTGGATCTACAAGAACCTGCGTTACGACCGTTGCAACGGGCTTCTTGATACCTCTCTTCCTGAGCTCATTTTGAAGTGCTTGCTGAATCCAATAACCTATCATCCCCTGACTCTCGGCACCACACACATCTAAAGGCATTGAGGGAACCATCTTTGCAGAGATTTCATTCCTAAGCAGTATATCTCCGACTTGAGGGCCATTTCCATGCGTTATTACAATATCAACTCCTCTTTCTATTATCTCAGCAAGGTATCTCGCAGTTATCCTCACATTTCTCATCTGAGATTCCGCATCTCTCTCCTTATTATTCTTTTGGATGGCATTACCTCCTAAGGCAATGACAACAGGTCCTGACATCTCTCATCACTCCCTCTCTTAACAATGTGAAAATCTCTGAGGAAGAGGTAGACTCATAAGGTACTAGTCAGCTATATTATTACAAGATATATACATAGAAGTATGCTCTAAATAAGCATGCTACTTTCTACTTTATGATAATTTCTTTTTGATGATAACGTAGGTAGTAATCATCTTGGAACGTCTTACAAAGGGGACATGTCATGAGATCACTTGTAGAATGTAGATTTTGGGAACAAGCAGAAAAGGAAAGTGTTAGATGTAATCTCTGCCCACATAGATGTCTGATCCCACCTAATGGTGTCGGCGCTTGTAGAGTCAGGAAGAACATTAACGGAAAGCTTTACACGTTAGTCTATGGGCTTGCATCATCTATTGCTGTTGATCCCATAGAAAAAAAGCCGTTTTATCATTTTGAGCCTGGATCGCATGTGCTTTCACTCTCCACATGGGGATGCAACCTGAGATGTCCCCATTGTCAGAATTGGGAAATATCTCAAACAGAGCCATTAGAGCACTTCTCAAGGAAGATATCTCCTGAGGACGTCGTCAGATATCTCAAAGAGACTCAAGCAGATGGCATCTCATGGACCTACAACGAGCCCACAATATGGTACGAGTTCATATACGATGCTTCAAAGCTCGTCAGGGAGGAAACAGATGCGTACATAACCTGGGTAACCAACGGATTTATAAACGAGGCTCCTCTAAGGAAAATAGCACCTTATGTAGACGGAATGAATGTGGACTACAAGGGTCCAGAGGAAGCATATAAACTGTTTGGAGGACGCTTAGACCCCGTAAAAAGGACGATAACCCTTGCATATGATCTTGGAATACATGTAGAGCTTACGTATCTTATAATACCTACAGTAAATGACTCAAATAGGTCGATAGAGGAGTTCATAGAATTCGTTAAGTCATTAGATCCAGAAATACCTGTGCACTTCACGAGGTTCTTTCCTCATTACAAGATGAGGCACCTCCCTCCCACGCCCATTGAGACACTAATAAAGGCATATGAAACCGCTAAGGAGAAGGGTCTCAAATACGTGTACGTGGGGAATATAATTGACGAGACCTATAATACTACTTATTGCCCTGGGTGTGGCAGACCTGTAATAAGGAGATCCGTACTTGCGATAACACAATATGATGTTATCGATGGTCGATGTAAATATTGTGGGCATCCCATAAGGATTTGGTCAAGGAAGACTTTGAGGTGATACTCCTTGAACACGGACAAAATAGTAGATCTTGTGACACGCGGTGCAGAAGAAGTAATAACAGTAGAGGAGCTTAAAGAAAAGGCAAAGAAAAGGAAGTTAAGAGCTTATCAAGGATTCGAGCCTTCAGGTCTTGGGCATATAGGATGGCTCATATGCGTGAAAAAGCTTTCAGAGTTCATTGAAGCTGGCATAGAGACGATAGTGTTCCTTGCTGATTGGCATGCTTATATAAACGATAAGCTAGGTGGTTCCCTTGAGAACATAAGAGCTGCAGGAGAATATTTAAAGGAAGCCTTCGAGGTCTTAGGACTTAAAAATGTAAAGTATGTGTATGCCAGCGATCTTGTGGACTCCTCAGACTACTGGGCGCTAGTGATTAAGGTTGCCAAGAACTCTACCCTCGCGAGGATCAAAAGAGCTCTTACCATAATGGGAAGAAAAGAGGATGAAGCAGAACTGGACTTTTCGAAGTTGATATACCCTGCAATGCAGGTCGCTGACATATTCTACATGAAGATAGACATAGCATACGGTGGCATGGATCAAAGAAAGGCTCATATGCTTGCAAGGGACCTTGCAGAAAAGCTTGGATTAGAGAAGCCCATTGCGCTACACACTCCCCTACTCCCGTCACTTCAAGCAAAGGGAAGAATGGATACAACAGACATGAAGATGTCAAAAAGCAACCCCGAAGCTGCGATACTGATCCATGATAGTCCCGAAGAAGTCAGAAGGAAGATTCTCTCAGCGTACTGTCCTGCAAAAGTCGTGGATGAGAACCCCGTTCTGAAACTCTATGAGTACATAATATTCAGATACTTTAATGAGGTCACAATAAAGAGACCAGAGAAATACGGTGGAGACGTCACATACGATACCTACAAGGATCTAGAAAAGGACTACTCTGAAGGAAAAATACACCCATTAGATCTGAAGGAGAACGCTGCAAGATATCTAAATGAGATTCTAGATCCCGTCAGAGAGTACTTCAAGGAGAATCCCGATAACTATATGAAAGTGAGAAAAATAGTACTTGGACACTAACTCTCCTTAATCACTTCGATCTCTATTTCTTCACCATACGAATTATAGGCCTTCCAAGAGTTCTCATTGAAGGGATATGCCAAGATTATATGTACTCCCCCAAACCTCTGAAATGACTCGAGATCAGCCCTAGAGGGCCTTGGATCACCAGAAGGATGCGAATGAGCTGTTCCTACGATCTTAAGATTTACTGGAAGGGCTTCTGGTCTATATATGACTGCTTCAGGACTTGAGTTAAAATATCCTATTATCACCTCGTTTATGACCCTCTTTTTTAGGCTTCCACTAAGATAAAAGAACATCTCACTAGGATATGCATCTTTTGACGCTTCTAAAAGAAATTCAAGAACTGCCCTGGTTATTTTCCAGTTTGATCTTTTTGAAGACATCTTCTATCACTCCTCTTTTACGAATTCTTATAATCCTCGTCTTACGATTCTTATCAATTCGAATTTCGATCTTCTGTTTATTTGATATTGTGATAAGGATCTGGCCATCTAATATGACATAAGCACCTTGGTTCTGCGGTCTTACCTCTATTACTTCATCTTCTGGAAGCACAAGGCTCCTTATAGGCTCCCTATATGGAGCTATTGGCGTTATAATATAACCCCTAACTCTTGGGTGAATGATGGGACCTCCAAGACTTAGGACGTATCCCGTGGACCCAGTAGGGGTTGAGATTATTATGCCATCGCAGTAGAGGTTCCAAGAGCCTCCTGAAGAGAACGTCACTGTAAACTCGTTTATCTTGTCAAGCTTTTCCCCTTTGAAGGAGACTTCATTAGTCAGCGAGAACACCTTACTTTTATATTGTACCTCAAGCCTATCCCTCTCATCTATTGTGAATTCTCCCTTCAGAAGTTTCTCTAAAGCATATCTCCATTCGTTCCAGAGAACTTCTGTAAGGAATCCTATCCTCCCAATCTTTATCGGGAGTACTGGAAGGTCAACGAAGAGAAGAGCTCTGAGAATGGTACCATCTCCGCCAACAGTTATAAGGGCCTCTCCCTCGTTGAGCTCACTGAGAGGCACTCCTTCTCCTAAACCTAGAGCCTTGGACACACTTTCTTCTACTATAACATCAACGCCATGTTCCTCTAGGAATCCTATAATGGCCCTCATGACATCGAGAGACTCCTTCCTATCGATCCTTCCAAATAGGGAGAGCTTCTTCAACATAGTATCTTCCTCTTTAGGGATGCAAAGACACTAGTTCTCACACCAAGCTCTATTGGGAGATCCTTTAGGCTTTCATGTCTTCTATTTACAACTATACCGCCATTTTCCCAGACTAAAAAAGCTCCTGCAGCGATATCAACAATCCTAAGTCTTTCTGCAGGCTGGAAGTAGTATTCCAAAGCACCAACAGAAACTAATGCTAGCTCTAGGGCTGCTGCTCCTAAGGATCTGAGTCTTCCAGCATAAAGCTCATCCTTTATGAAATTTTCCACTTCGTCACGTATTTCTTTTACATGTTTTCCAAGATATATGACTCGCATATCTGTTTCCAAAGGGGTTTCGACCTTCTTATTGTTCCAATAAACTCCCTTGCCTTTAAACCCATAGAACTCGTCAGCGCTCACTATGTTATACACATATCCAAAGTACACATCTCCCAAGGTTTTCTTTCCTATAGCAATCGAAACTCCATAGAAAGGTATCCCATTTACGGCATTATTAGTACCGTCGAGGGGATCTATTATTAAGTATTCTTCATAACCTCGATCCACTATGCCTGTCTCCTCGCTTAATATATTAAGCTCTGGATCATACTCATCTACTATGTATAAAGCAGCCTCCTCAGCGACTTTGTCAACGAGCTTAGTTACGCTACCATAGGGATTCCTTCCAACGGGTTTTTTCCAATCCTCCCAGGCGACCTCGCTTATACTATCAGCTATGTAGTGGGCAATATCGAACGCTATATTAAGGGCGCACTCAAAGTCTATCATGGACACACCTCATATGACAATACAAAATTTTTCACGAAGCCTCTTAAATCCTCCTCTAAAACTGTATGCAAGTATGCCTTGATTCCTTAGCTCAAGAGCTATCTCTCTACTTATAATACCATCTTCACAAAAGACGACGACCACACGATCCTTAAGATCCTCTGGATTCACTTCTTCCATCCTTATGGCTCCCGGAACATCCTCAGAGATAGTACTTCTGGCATCCACTAGCACGGCATTATAGGGAACAAAGTCTATTTCCAAGTCCTCGTAAGGTAGCAATCTTCTAGGATCAAACTCTCTGAGATCGTACTCTTCAATACTCTCAAGTGACTCCTCTAAAAGTTTCTCTATTTTCTTTTCCTCATTTAAGGTCTTCTGTAACTTAGGCCTAGTTACGACCTTGCCAGCAACTAAAGCACAGTACTCGCCCACGTTTTTGGAGAGTTCATACAAGCCTATCCTTTTGGAGATGTTTATTATTTCTTCTTTGTCTAATCCCGCAAGAGGCCTTAAGACGATCTTTTCTTTAAGAGCTTCCTCTATGGCCGCAAGGCTATGAAGCGTCTGAGAGGACACTTGACCAACGCTTTCCCCAGTTGCTATTACGTCAATGTTTATCCTTTCCGCAAGCATCTCTGAGACCTTATACATGGCCCTTTTTAGAACTATCTGTTTATACCTTCTGTCGACTAGCTCTATTATCTCTCTTGCAACATTTCTGAAATCCACGATGTAAAGTCTGGAGTCATCAGAGCGACCCCATGATGTATAAAGCTCTTTAAGAACTACTCCCATGTGATATACTTGGACAGGACCCGCAAGGTTAAAGTGCACGAAATCTAAAGAAAAACCGGAATTCCAAAGTAACCAAGATGCCACAGGAGAATCAAAACCTCCTGAGAACATCATAAGAGCTTTACCGCTATAGCCCACAGGAAGCCCTCCAAAGCCTTTTATTGTCTTTTCCTCATATTTTATGGTTTTTACTCCTCGTATCCTCGAAAGGGCCTCGAGATCAAAACCCTCAACCTCGATATATATCTTTCCCGAATCAACTCGTAAGCTCTTAATTGTGGGTACTGCCCGTAATATGTTTTCCTTAAGACTTTTGAGTGCCCTTTCGTCGGATCTCGTTGGGACAATCTCTAGCAGCATGTGCTCACCAAGCCATTTCTTGAACCTTTACCAAACTAATATTATTAAGACTGCAATCACAATTAAGTATATCTTGGGCATGAGGACATGTCACATTGTGGATCCCTATTAAAAAAGACTCTACACTAGAGGGGCGGTATACTTGCCTAGCGAGATAAAAGTTGAGTTCGGAAGGATAGTTGTGGATGGGAAGGAATATGATCATGACATAGTGATATATCCTGACGGGACTGTCGAGAGAAGGCTTAAAGAGATATCTAAAAGGAGGCATGGTACAAGTCATAAATTGGACATAGAGGAAATAGTTAATTACTTGGGACATGGAGAAAAGCTCGTGATTATTGGGACTGGAATATATGGAATGTTAAGCCTTACAGAAGAAAGTAGAAAACTACTAAAGGATCTAGGATTAGAGTACGTGGAATTGCCAACACAGGAAGCCATTAAGAAATATCTTGAATTCAGAACAAACAAGAAGGTGCTTGCGATATTCCATATCACGTGTTAGAGCTGATATTCACTCGAAGGGAAAATACATGAGGACTGAAGAAAAGACCCTGTACTCATATGCAAAGAGAAAAGACACGGACAAAATAGTCCCTCTTGAAAGGCTTGTTATTCCTTATACCGTGTTCAAGATGACTTCCTTGAGTATTCTTGCATACTTTCTAATTAAAAAGTTCATGGAATACTATCCTACCGAGCACTCATATGTGTCACTCCTAAAGAGCGTAGCCTTTGCCACCATAAGCTTCAATGAGACGATTTTCATAGCATATGTCATATCTACGGGATTCTCCATGTTCTTTTTCTATACTATTTTAACATACATGCTCTCAACCATAGACAAACACCCGGAAAGGGCCCTTGATTTCGTAAGAAATGCGTGTTATACTCTATGGAATAATGAGGAGCTTGGATCTGACGAGGTTGCAAAAAAATATATCAGTGAGATTCTATCAGCCATAAGTGCCTACAACGTGGGACGAAAACATATGGGTGTATACATCCTTTTCTCGCTTTTAGGATATGGTTTTCAGCTTTCGGGCGCGAATGTCCTGATACTCTCCCTAGGACTTGCCCTTGAGACGATAACATTACTCCTTATACAGAGTTATGGTGTCATGAGAATATACAACCTGTCTAAGGCACTAGATCACGCTTATCTGGGTTTTTTAAAGCTTTCAAGATACATTGACGTTCCAATAAAACTCGTAGGGAGTACCAAGTTCACGATGACGTTACACTATAGGGTATACCATCTAATCTTAATTTTCATACTGTTTGCAACGATTCTCGGAGGAATTATAGCATACTCCATAGTGTTTGTTAGGTTTGTAAAGTTCATGCTTGCACTTACACTCTACATCTCAAGAGAATGGTCACTTGAGGATGCTATACTTAACTTTTTCCATAAGGTCATAGAAAAATACTAAACAGAGAACGGTGAACGTTATGGAAGATCAATACCTATCAGTAGACTGCAAAACGAAGGAAGGAAAACTGTGTGGAAAAATGTTGTTATAATACCAAAATGATTCTAACATTCGAAGACTATTTCGTTAGACAAGTACAATAGTATTTTTGGTAATCCTGGAAACGAGACATTTAAATGAAGGAGGAATAAAAATATTAAGTGAACTGCCTCGATGACGGCAGGATAGCCAGCAGAGGCGGGAGGATAATACTCATCCCACGTAAGGCCGCCCCCGTGGTACCCGCCAATATCGCTCCCGATGAGCCAAGGATAAAGATGGAGTGGCAGAGGGGGAAGCCCGCGCGTGCTCCTATTAGTCTCGAAAGTATCTTAAATACTACGCACGGGCAACCACGAAATACCTCAAGAACTTGTGGAAAAACTAAGACCTCTCATGGAGTACCTTTTAAAAAAGACTTGGAGTCATATAAGAAAATAATGTGCAAAGTCTTGACATAGGAAGTACATACTACTGCTCTGCTTGGAGCTGACCTCCTCTTCGCCGTGAGCGGCGAGGATTCCCACAGGGAACGCCCTCTGTACGGTCGCCCGTGGTTCATCGGGCACGGTCAGGAGCACCCTCTGTAGCATAATATGACAGAAAGTATCAAAAACTTTATGCGGGCTTTCCTCCCTGCATTAAAGGACGAGGCTTCCAACCCACAAAGGAGGTGAAGGTAGCGTGAAGACGGAAATAGTACATAGACCCTCTTTTTCCATGCTTAAGGTAGAGCTATCGCAGGGGGAGGAGATCACTGCTGAGGCAGGAGCCCTGGTGTATATGTCTCCTGAAATAAAGGTTAGAACTACAACTGGAGGAGGTGTTCTCTCGGGACTTCTCAGAAAACTTACGACAAGAGAGTCCATATTCGTGAACACATACTACACGGACTCCAGGGGATATTTGGCATTAGCACCCTCATATCCTGGAGATATCATAGAGATCGACGTAAATGGAGGACTAATAGTTTCCGATTTAGCATATCTCGCGAGTACAGGACTTGAGCTTGGTGTAAAATTCACGGGATTCAAGGGACTATTCACTCCAGGAGGGATGTTTTGGTTTCATCTATCAGGCGTTGGAAAGGCTTGGATAGCAACATATGGAGGAATAGATGTCATAGAGCTCAAACCAGGAGAAAGAATACTTGTGGATAACATACATGTTGCAGCCTTCACAGAAGGCATGCAGTTTAACTTGAGGTCATTTGGAGGACTCAAATCAACGCTCTTTGGAGGAGAGTATTTACTTGTGGAGTTCATAGGTCCTGGAAGGATATACATACAATCGAGAAACCTTCCAACGTTCGCTAATCTGCTTTCTAGGTTCATCCCCAGTAAATGATCATAGTTAACATTCCAACTTAGGTGAGGCTTATGAACAATCTAAGGAAGTACTTTAGGTTCTCCCTTTACACAATTCTTTTGTCCATAGTCATCATTTACACCTCGATAGCCATTGCGATATTCATAAACGACTGGTTCTCATGGAGGAGCAACGCCCTGAGCGATCTCGGAAATCCCAATGCCAAGAGCCCAATGGTGTTTAATCTAGGGCTCATAATAGGAGGCATTCTTGCAATGCCATTTCCAATACTGCTGTCATTGGAATTTAAGTCCCTGATCACAAGGATTGGGGCATATCTAATGACTTTAGGTCTCGTGTTTCTTATCATGATTGGAGTGTTTCCAGAAGGCAAGTCGCTTCACAATCCAGTATCGTGGGCTTTCTTTTTGACAATGTTCATAGCGATACTTGTAATGGGCTTTGGACTTATATTCGAAGATAGAATTAGTGAGGGATTCTTTGGTATTTCACTATCAGTGGCATCGTTTTTCTTAGCTATAGGAAACCATTATTGGTCAATCGCTGTCAGAGAGATTATTGGAGCCTTATCGATGACCATTTGGGTTCTTTACTGGGATTACAAAACGTTGCTAAGAAAGCCTCGCATTTCAATGCAAGGATGAATTGGGGAAAGAAGTTAGCTAAGTCCCTGCAAGGGATAGGAATAACAGGATGCTGGCACACCCTATGCATGCCCGATGAGGAGCGAGGCCAAGAGCACGCACAAACCTTCCCTGCAGGGGATCCTCGTGCTTTAGTGCGGAAAGGAGGTCAAACACTGCTCACAAGGTAATCTGCTAGTTGAATACTTCATCCACAAAGCGTCATAGTAATAACTTTTTCCTAATTTTTCTTAGAGAGCACAATTATGTCGGAGGCTTGCCTATGATAATAGCATTCGACTTCGATGGGACACTTATAGACAGCTACTACTGCATAGAAGAAGCTTTTTACAGGGCATTCAACGATTACAAGTTTTTACCTTTTAAGAGGCTCTTGGCGAAGTTTTTAACATACATTGAGCTCCAGTTTGAGAGGCCCAAATTCGGTAGGCATAGGTTTCACAGGGAAATATATTTCACAAACAGCAAACTATGGAGAAGATGGCTTGAGGAAAGAGCAGCTCTTAGTAGACCTATAGAAAACGCGATCCTTGTGATCAATGAATTAAAATCTAGAGGACATACTATTATCTCATTTTCAGCAGAGGATTTCGTGCCTGGAATGAAGAAGTATAGACTTGAAAGGAGTCCGTTTTACACGATGTTTGATGACATTATTATATTTGGTCGAGGAAAGAGCATCGATGATGCCATGAAATACGTAAAAGAAAAACATGGAACACCTATCGTTTGGGTAGATGATAAGCCGTGGAGGTTCCTAAGACTTAAAGACCGAGAAGATGTAATATTTATTTGGTACACATTTGAAAAGACCAAAAGATTTGTGACTAATAGGATTCTTGAAAGGCTGCATGAACTTGATAACTTTTACATCGTGCAAGATCTTAAGGAAGTACTTAAAATTGTCAGCTCTCTAGGGGAATAACATGGATGTATACGCTCTTATGGATATAAACACGGGATTTAAGATCATAAGGGAGAGAAAAAAGATCCTAATAGCAAGCTCATGTCTAAAATATAAAGAGCATATTCTATCTCAATTCAGAGATCATGTGATCTTACTCGCATGCCCAGAAAGAGATCATATAAACATGATAGGTTTCAAACTTCTTGGAATAATTATAAGGTGTAAGCCCGAGGTCATCAATGTGCTCACAGTAGATGGAAGCATGCACTGTATCGCACTTCATTATGTCGTAGAGGAGATACAGAAGGCGCTAGGAGAATCATTTAGAAGGGGACATTTCGTTTATACTAGAGGAGAGGTCATTGAAATACCGAAAGATGTTGTGAAGGTGTCAAGGTTTTTAGCAAGAGTCAAGAAATTATTTCCTCATTCTTCTTGCAGCGGCGTAAGGCCCAAAGGCGATCATGAAGATACCAAGTGAAAGCATTGATCCTAACATGATGTATGTAGCCCAAGACGGGGGTAAAATCTTTAATATTGCTAGGCATAGGGAAAGAATAAAGATCCCGACGAGGATTTTAATTATATCATAGAATCCTGGAACTTTAAACTGTATTCTCTCCGACACTCTTGTAAAGCCGGAAAAGAGCAGAAGAAAACTCAATCCTAAAAGAACTGATACTATAAGTCCAGGAATACTGTTTGCATTACCAACACGTTCATTGTATATTACTGCTCCAATTATTCCTCCAATGAAAAACAAACCAAAATATGCTCCAAGTGATCGTACTCTCATCCCTAACGCCTCTTGATCCTAAGTTCATAGTACTTGGAGGGCCCAACACGGTAAGACTTTACGATTCCTATAGTCTCCATTTGTGCAAGTTTTTCAGATATTATTCTCCTAGAAGATTTTCCACGCATTCTTTTCACGTCTTCTGTTATTTGGGATATGTTTTTAGGACCCTCCAAGAGAGAAAGAATAATCGCTATTGAGATATCGTCCCTGAAGACCGTTGGAAGCTTTGAGATCACGTCTACGTTGTCCAAGAGGTTATAAACAAGTCCTACTTCGACCTTCGCAAGTGTAAGCGCTCTCTTAAGTATAGGATCAGACTCTATACTTAAGGCTTTTTCCAGGACAGATATTCTAGATTCCATATCAAAAAGCATAGCCTCTATCTTCTCAAGCTTTCTCAGTATCCTCTCTAAAAGAGGTTTCTCATCCATTTTAGACCCTCATTTCCCCTTGTAATTTTCGAAATATTCCTCACTAAGAATCTAATCGAGGTGTAGTACTTCACAGCATTCAGTACAGATTTTCTGAGTTCTTTAGGGGCTTCTTTAAGGCCCTTTCTTAATCCCCATAGGAATCTTCGTCTTTGAATCTTGTACACAATTATTGTATAAGGAATTAAAAAGATTACGAGATTAAGGAGAGCTAAAGCGTACACTATTATCGCTGCTATAGTTTTTCCACTCATCTAGTGTTCACCTTTGTGGGCTGGAAGCCTCGCCCTTTAATGCAGGGAGGAAAGCCCGCATAAAGTTCTTGATACTTTCTGCTGTATTATGCCATAGAGGGTGCTCCTGACCGTGCCCGATGAACCACAGGTGACCGATAATCACTCCTCGTTTTCTTCATTCCCTTCTTCCTCTTCTACTCCCCTACCTGCCGCCCCTGTCCCTCTGCCCTTATGTTTTCCCATACCACCTAAGACGTTCTTCAACGCTGGCATCAGTTCAGACACGTTCTTTGTGATGTTTTTGGTCATCTCCAGTGCAGTCTTCTCGTCAATGCCAGATTCCACAAGACCTTTGTATATTCCTCCTATGGTTGCCCCGAGATTACGTCCTACTTCTGGACTTAGCACAGAGGTCGCAAGAGACCTTATGAGTCTTGGTACCTCTTCAGACACAGTCTTCAGTACCATTTTGAGTTCTATTATATCGCCGAGGTCTTCTAGATCTACTGAAACGCCTTTCTTTTCTATAGCTTCTTTTACCTCCTTTTGTATTGATTCGGATATCCTTTTTGCCTCTTCCTTTGCACGCTGGACTTCTTCTGGAACATCTTCGGGGCTTTCCACTTCACTTAACTTCTCCTCAATTTTCTTCTCTATTTCCTTCATGTACTTGCTCATGATGTTCTCTATTGTTTCTTCAATCTTCTTCTCAAGGTTTTCCTTTTCATCCATATCCATCACCTCAAGATATTATACGAGGTTCATACAATAATTTAGTTTCGTACATTAGTGATCAATAAGTGAACATAGATCAGCCCCAAAAGGAAGTAGAGTATTTAGTTGCGTGAAATGTGAGATAGGATTCGATAAAGATCCCGTAACAACACTCAACCTATTTAAGTCAAGATGTGGGGAGTAATCATTCTCCCAAACGCTTCCCGATGAAGTCCTCCCAATAAAGGAGGATAGAACGGGAGAACTGCCGTTCTGGTTAGCCATAACTTTTGCAACGGCTAACCTCCCCTCCTCCCGTCTTCATTGGAGGGCTTTCGGGGGAATGATTACTCCCCACATCTTCGCGGCTTTAGCGGTTCCCCATTAGGGCTTGGGACTCCACATACCAGGGACCGCCGCACTATAATGAGAGAACTCTTAGGAATATTTGAAGATTGCGGAGAACAAAAGATGTCAAACTTTACACTCTTTACCATCTACAAAACAGCCCATCCATTACCAAATATTTCCCAAAATTTATAAAATTAGATGAAATAGAGAACGGAAAAGATAAACAGTTGAATATCCGGCCTCTTCATACCTGAGAGGTTGACCTCCTTCCCGCATTGAAATGCAGGGCTTAAGGCTCTAACTCACTCGAATATCTCAAGTGTTTGAGCGTTCTCCTGAAGGACGTTCATGAACTTATTTGCGTCGACACTCATTATAGGAGGCATTATCCTCGGCTTTGGAGGCTCTTCCTTTATACCGAAATCATCCATCTCTTTCACTATCTTCACTCTTAAATTCTGATCTGCAACTCTGCTATGATATATTGTTCCAAGGGAGGCTGCTATCATCTCCACGATGTGTGCTCTTCCTTTTTCTTCATGTAAGTGTGGATTTAAAGTCTCTATCTGGTAGACCCTTATACCCTCGCTCACGGCCTCTTTGAACCTTGTTTCCTCCATGAACTTTCCGAACTCCTCAAACATGTAAACAAGCTCATAAGGTTCTATGGCAAATCCAGAAGCATATGCCATAATCTCTGCAAGTTTTATGCTCATTGCATGTTCTCCAGCGTTTCCTGTCTTTATGACGTCTGTCTCGAATCCCGTAAGGTTCCCTATGAGAAGATTCATATATCTGTTAGTGATCTCCGAGACTCTTCCCCATCTTCTGAAGTACAGACTGCTTTCTATGATCTTCGGTTTGTACTTCCAGAGGAGCCTGACCATAGTATAGGAGGAGTCAGACATATAGAACCCTGCTATGTAGTCTTTTATATACTCGTTGACAGCACTGGGTATGTAATTGTCGGAATCTATGAAACCAACGTATTCGAGGCCTAAGGCCTTTGCAATAAGTAGACCAATGATCATGCCTTCTCCTTTGCCACTCCTGATAGTGTCTCCTTCGAGTATGTGCTCATATCTAACAGTTTTAAGGGCTTCTGTAAGACCAGGGTCCTTCTGGTGCACTATTATCATTGGCTGTTGAGAGAAACTGTGTATTGCCTTCAAGATATCCCTCTCCATGCGATATCTATTGAACCCGTCCATGTAGCTGTTGGAAACAACGATAACAGTTATGTCTTGTGGGATTGCACTCAGCACTCCCTCAAAAAGCTTCAAACTTTCATTCTTTATGGGAACTATTATGGCAAGTTTTGGATAGTATTCCTCAAAGACATCATGAGGAATACCCTTTATCATAGGGGTATCTTGAAAGTTTCTAGAGGACTCAAGCTTTAGAACACGCTGCGTATCGTATATCGTGAGAGCACCAATTCTCTCTGCTACGCGTGGAGCCTCAAGAAGCATATTCATCACCCCATGAAAGGAGCATGATTAAACACCTAATGATCATGAATACTTAAGCCCATCATAATAGACGCTAGAAATTGTCCCCTAAGTGCCATTAGACGCCTAATCAAGAACTACTTTGGAGTCAAACGTCTGTGAGCCTTCTAAGAGAATACTACCCTCTTTGATAGCATACTTCAATATTTAAATAATGCCATTGGAATTTAAGCGTTATCATCTCGCTTGTATGCAAGATATCATATCTCCTGAGAAGTGAACGCAATATTTAACTGTAGTAAATGCACACTAAAAAGGAAGAACTGCAAGTTATGCAATAGTTTTGTCATTTTAGCCCTTTTGACTGTTTTGTTTTGCGAGAATTTGTAGGAAGTGTATAAAGGTCTTGCGTGTGATAAAATTGTTGCTTGCAAAACCCCACCTTTCAAGGCGGGGAGGAGGTCAGGCGAACATCACCATAGAGAGAACTTCCAATAAAATAATCTTGGATAAAGAACGTTATGAGATCTTGCGAAGTGATAGCACATGTTTTAATACTATTTTGCAAATACTCATAGCATACTTTATGGAAGACATATAAGCAAACAGTTCGTTCTTTATTTTGGAAAACAATTTGCCACTTAAGGTTGATAGCAATCTTAGGTGGTTTCAGTGGGTGATATTATCATACTTATACTTGCAACAATAGCTATGCTTTACATTGCTTGGAATTTAGGAGCAAATGACGCAGCAAATCCAACAAGCACTGCCGTAGGATCTAACGCCATATCCCTTAAGTATGCCGTAGTTCTCTTTGCAGCTTTTGCAACCCTTGGAGCATTAGTACAGGGATATATGGTTATGAGAACCATAGGAAAAGGTGTTGTGAATCCCATAGATCCCATAGGGGCTCTTGTGGCGGCATTCTCTGCAGGGATAGTTATCACGTTAATCACATGGAAAGGCATGCCCATATCTACCACACATAGCATTGTGGGTGCAGTTTTGGGTATAGGTCTTGGGTACATGATATTCAACGGAGAAAACAGGATAAACACAAGCGTAATATACAAGGTCATCGCGAGCTGGATTATATCGCCACTAATAGCAATGACGCTAGCAATTGCCTTATATGTGCTGTTCTCTAAACTCGAGAGGGTTCTTATAGTGAAAGGCTATGATGTCGACAAGTTCTTTCGATGCCTTCTCATAGCAAACCTTGCCTTCTCGGCATATTCTTATGGAACAAATGACATAGCAAATGCGACAGGAGTCTTCATAACGACAACATCTTCAATACTTGGTACCCCTGATAGAACCACGATGTACATCCTAGCCCTCATAGGATCCATTGGAATAGCGCTTGGGGCATTTACGTGGGGATATAGGGTCATAGAGACAATAGGGTACAAGATAACTCGCCTTGATTATGTAACTGGAGCGGCAGCAGTACTCTCAAGTGCTCTCACCGTATGGCTCTTCAGCACACTCCCTAAGATATTTTATGGATATGGTATGCCCATCTCGACTACACATGCCAGCGTTTCCTCAGTCATGGGGGTTGGTATTGCAAAGAGCCGAGGGCTTAAGGGTCTGAACTTAAGGATCGTTGGATGGATACTCATTTCATGGTTACTCACAGTGCCTGCAGCAGCTCTCATGAGCCTTGGCTTCTACAGCTTAGTAAAATTACTTTTACCCTAGCACTATTTCATAAGATATAATATAATGTGGTGTGAGTCATGTGGGGTTGGATAAGCAGGAGAAGAGAAGTTGAGATAATAGAAAGTTCTAGAAGGCATGCGAATAAGATCATAGAAGTTGCCGAAAGCCTAACAGAGTTCCTCAAAACATATTTCGAGAAGGGCAAGGATGCGGCATCAAAGGTATACGAGAAAATATACGTGCTCGAGAAAGAGGCAGATGACATAAAGAGGGAGATCCTCTCGAGTCTCTCAACGGGCATGTTTCATCCCATAGATAGAGAGGAACTCATAAGGCTTATCCTCACACTTGACGATATCGCTGCAAACGTGAAGTTCGGTGCGAGAAACTTCCTTTTATTACCCGAAGTTAGGCCACCAGAAGATCTCAGGAGAATCCTGCTGAACATGGCAAAGGAGCTTCATAAGGCCACTATAAAGATCGTAGAGGGGATTGAAGTTCTATATAAGGATCCAAGAAAGGCTTTAGAGATCGCTGATATCGTGGAGAGGATAGAGGAGGCCGTTGATGATATGAGAACAGACGCGTTAGAAGTCGCCATAAAGTGGTGTGACTCGGAGAAGGTGCCTTCAGTGTGTATAATAACCAAAGAGCTTATAGACTCCATAGAGAATGCCACTGATAAATGTGAGGATCTCGCTGATATTATAAGGAGTATAGCCCTTCTCTCCCTTTGAAGTCTCACGGTTATAATGCACAGGCCTCCAGGACTCGGAGCATTGCTCCCATTGCCCTAGAGGATATTTTGGCGTGAGCAGCTCTCCATGACACGCCTACGCGATAATGCACATGAAACTTATAAAGTCCTCTGCCCCCTTAGAGCTAGGTAGCGTTGCTCCTCTTTCCGTATATCCTCGCGGTGAAGCTTGTCACGATCTCGATGAAGCCCTCAACGAGCTCCTCTCTCGGACTCTTACCTAGTCCACCACCTCTCGAGATCCCCATGATCCCTCTGCCTATAAGAGGATACT
>JAGGXY010000063.1:0-3749 GCA_021162855.1 Methanobacteriota archaeon | reverse complement strand
GGAGAGGGTTTTGAACGGCTCGAAAGAGCTCAACAGAAAACTTTCTAAGTGGAATACCCGCGAATTGCAAAGGCTGATCGAGTACAAGGCAAAATGGCATGGAATCCCCGTAATTTATGTTAGCCCAAAGAATTCTTCCCGAGCGTGCCCCGCATGCGGGGGTCGGCTAATACCCCAAGAGGGGCGTTTAATGAAATGCCCGAATTGCGGTCTCATCGAGGATAGGGATTTTATCGCCACCGTGAACCTTCGGATGTGGGGCGTTAGGGGATTCCCCCGAAAGGGTTGGAGGCTCCGAGGGAAAAATCTCCCAATGAGGGGCTGATGAAGACCAATCCCTACGGGATCATGGCAGTAGAAAAACAAAGAATTGGGATGAAATTCCACAAGATTGCACTAACTTCCCGTAGGGAGAATCCCCGCTAGAAAGAGGAATAATACTATCGTCAAATATGAAAAACCTTTTAATTAAGTAAGCCTGATGTAATCTAGTTGGACATAATCTAAAAGAGTCAGTTCATTAAAGGAGGGTTTCAAGTTGCCAGAGAATATAGAAGAGGTAAAAAATAAAATATCAGAAGAAGTCGAAAAACTTAAGGACGAGGCAGTTAACATTTTAATGGATCTTATAAGAATTCCAGCATTGGGTCCAGAAAATGGTGGAGAAGGAGAATATGACAAAGCCATGAAACTTCTTGAAATCCTCGAGAGGTGGGGATTTGATAAAATCGAGAGGTATGACGCTCCAGATCCTAGGGCAAAGCACGGAATAAGACCAAATATATTAGCGTATTACTATGGAGAAGATGGAGAAAAAAGCAAAAGAATTTGGATACTTTCCCATCTGGATGTTGTTCCTCCAGGAAACTTAGGAGATTGGACCATCACGAAACCCTTCGAGCCTTTAGTGAAGAATGGAAAGATTTATGGACGCGGATCAGAGGACAATGGCCAAAGTATAGTTTCATCCTTAATAGCCGTGAAAGCTCTTATGAACCTAGGCATAAGACCAAAGAGGACCATAGTCCTTGCATTTGTAAGTGATGAGGAAACAGGAAGTGAATATGGACTTAAGTGGCTCATTCAAAACCATCCAGAAATATTCAGAGATGACGATCTTGTACTGGTGCCAGATGGCGGAAATCCAGATGGTACTTTTATAGAAATCGCCGAGAAGAGTATTTTGTGGTTCAAAATAAAAGTAAAGGGAAAGCAAGTTCATGGAAGCATGCCACACTTAGGCCTTAATGCCCATAGGATAGCAATGGACTTAGCTCTAGAGATAGATAGAATGCTTCATGAAAAATACTCCGCAGAGGACCCTCTTTTCGTACCAAGTGTCTCGACTTTTGAACCTACCATGGTAAAGAACTCAGCAGACTCTCCAAACATAATAGCAGGAGAGCATGAGATCGTTTTTGACTGCAGAATATTGCCACAATACAACTTAGACAAAGTACTAGAAGACATAAAGTTAAAGATAGAGGAAATTAAGAGAAAATACAGGAAGGTACTAAATGAAGAAGAGCTCCCCCAAGTAGAGCTTGAGATCATTCAAAGAGTAGATGCTCCAAGACCTACTCCAAAAGACTCAGAAATAGTCCAGAAGTTAAAGGAGGCTATCAAGATATTAAGAGGAAAGGAGGCTTACGTCGGAGGTATTGGTGGAGGTACATTTGCGGCGTTCTTTAGAATGAAAGGGATTCCTGCAGTTGTGTGGGCTACACTAGACGAAACTGCACACAAACCTAATGAATACGCGAAGATAGAGAATATAATAGAAGACGCAAAGGTAATGGCACTTCTTTCCCTTCTCTGAAGTTTTCCTTCATCCTAGCCCCTTACTAAGGAAGACCTCACGACGGGCCTATGAATGCCAATCCCTACGGGATTATCCTCCTCGAGAAGCAGAGAGTGGGGAGTAAAATTCCACGAGATCACACTAACTCCCCGGAGGGAGAGCCCCCTTCTTTACAAATCTTCTGTCGAGAAAACTTTGATCTTCATAGTAGGGAGGCTAGTGTAAATATATAAGAAGATATATAAGAAGCTTAATTCTGGCGGGCCCGGGGGGATTTGAACCCCCGACCAGTGGGTTAAGAGCCCACCGCTCTACCTAGCTGAGCTACGGGCCCATATCACGAGTGTTAAAGCTATATCAGTGTGTAGAATTACATTTTTGCTAAACTATAATCTCTTTTTATATTTTACCTTAGTGTCCTAGTTAAGAAGGTATTTGTGCATAGCGAAAACATTATTAAAAAATCATCTGTAGGCAAACATTTAAATATAGGGCTTTGATATAGGAGAAACGCTGTCTTAAGTAAGACATTAAATGGATATCTCGTCACCTTCAGTTTAGGAGCATCCTTGAAGGAGAATAATTTCATGAGATGTATGTGGTGTTAACATTATGTCTCACGAGCTTGTGTGTCCTCTATGTGGAAAGACTACAAAAAAACTCTACGAGGGTTTATGTAAAGACTGCTACGTGAAGGAAAATGAGTTATTTACAGTAGATCAGGTAATAGATGTGACTATATGTAAAGATTGTGGAGCATATATGCTAGGGAACACATGGGTTCATGATCGAAAAGAACTTCCCGACATAATAGAGATTCAGACAATAAGGAGGATAAAAGTACACCCTGAAGTAAAAAGTTATGGAGTATACCTGAGGATATCTGAAGAGGATCGATGGAACTATCTTGTAGAGGTTACAGTCTCAGGTCAAGTATACGATTTCACGTTCTCACAATCGAAATACACCAAGGTGAGAGTGCATCTTGGAGTCTGTGATATGTGCGCTAGAAGGTATTCTGGGTATTATGAGGCTATAATACAGCTTAGAGGTCCAGAAACTGCAATCATACAAGCTCTTGAGGAAATCAGAAGGGTATTTGAAGAAGACAAAAAGGAGTTCATACTAAAGGAAGTTCCCGTAAGGGGCGGTATAGACGTTTATGTGTCATCATATAAACTTGCTAGGAGGGTCATTAAGAGATTGCATGAACAGTATGGTGGCGAAATTAAGGAAACGAGCACTTTATACACGAGGAAGGAAGGTAGAGATATATTCAGATATACTTTCCTTTACAGGGTCTCGGAGTACTCTAAAGGGGCTGTCTTATTGGATAACAACAATAACGTTTACATAATAAAAAGCATTTATGGGAAGTCCGTTAGTCTTGTAGATCCTGTAAAAAATGTTGAAAGAAAACTCTTTGTCGAAGATTTAAAGAAATATTACAGACGAGTTGATATTTCTCCAAAGGAGGCTCAAATATTATATTTTGTCTCAGAAGATGAAGTATCTGTTCTGGATCCTGACACGTATAAGGAATCTATAATAAGGCTTCTAGAGCCCATAAAAAAGGGCTCGCAAAAGGTAAAAGTCGTAAAAGTAAATGACGTTTTGTACCACTATCCCTTTTAAATAATCGCTGCGTGACCTATGTACATAAGAGTGACTAACAGAGGTTTCTTCCTCCGGGGGAATTAGTATAATCTTGTGGAATTTTAATCCTAGTCTCTGCTTCTCGAGGAGGATAATCCCGTAGGGGTTGGTCTTCATTGGCCCTTCATTGGGAGTTCTTCCCTCGGGATCTTCAACTTTTTTGAATCCCTAATGCCTTGTATTCGAGGGTTCACGCCCCTCTTGGGGTATTAATTGACCCCCGGATGTGGGGCGGGCTCCATACTAACCGCAATAGCAATTATACGCAACACTTTTATATATTTTCCATTAT
>JAGGXY010000125.1:0-9218 GCA_021162855.1 Methanobacteriota archaeon | reverse complement strand
CCCCCTCAGGGTTCATCGAGGGCATATCATTGGCCTCGCCCCCATTCGGGATAACCCCTACTCCCCCTCTTCATCTGCATTGGAGGGGGAGGGAAATCCCACATCCTTGGGTATGGGCTTATGCCTGTCCCTTTCGGCGCTTTATCCCCCGCCACATTCGGGACAGATCTTGTCGAACTGCCAAGTATGATGCTCGCTTATCAAATATTTAACAGTTTCGCAAGGCATTTTACATGTACTATAATTTTGCTGGGTGATGAAAAATGTTACAAAGGGAACGTGTTGGATCCTTAAGTACAGGATTTATAGTTGCAGCAGGATATGCAAACAAAATAAGGAGAACGGCTTTTGCTCAGATGAAAGACTATGCTGAAGCAAAGGAGATCGTAAGGGCTACTGCAGCACTTAATATGGCGCTTTTTGATGTCCTAAGAGAGTTCAACATTGAAAAAACAGATGTCATTCGAATAAGAATTTCCTATAGGATCTTCGATGGCAAAATCTCGTGGGATCCAGAGACCCTAGAGATAGAGGTATTTAAGAGGTCTGAGGTTAATGTCGATAAGGCCAGGGATCTCTTGAAGAAGAAACTTGAGGAAACACCCTCTGAGGAAGCTTCAGGTGAAGCTAAAGTTGTGGAGACAGTTGCTGAGAGTGCATTAGAAGAGGACGAATATGAGGGATACTATGAGTGACTCAAGTAACGACTATATCATGATAAAAAATGCGAGGATCTTGGGAGGAGGTTCAACTATAATAATAAAGGACTCGAAGATTGTCCTAGTTGGTGGTAAAGAACTTGAGAGATCGTTCGTGGATCATGCTTCAATGATTATAGACCTAAATGGAAGATTTCTCATACCAGGACTCATAGACTCTCATATGCACTTCTCTGAATATGCAGCACATTTAGATTTCGTTGACTTAAGGGGTGTGCGTTCTATAAAGGACGTCAGAGATAAAATAGCTGAAATTGGAAAAAATCTGAAGTCAAGTGATGAATGGGTAATAGCTTTTGGATGGAATGAAACAGAATTTGCTGAAAACAGAATACTGACAAAAAGAGATTTAGATTTCGATTTTCCTGTTATAGCCTTCAGAAGATGTATGCATGTAGCAACACTAAATGATGTAGCTATTTCTAAAATCAAGAATTCTCTTAATAAAATGGTGGAAGGAGGAGTAATAGACCTAGAAAATGGCCTTCTTAAGGAACGAGCCTTAGAAGCACTATCAGAAATCATAGAGAAAATAAGAATTGAAAAGTTCAAGAAGAACGCTATAAGAGCTGGACGGATTTTAAGAGCAATGGGCCTCACGACGGTATCTGATATGGGGATATCAACGCCGTATTTAGAGGCATACTGGGAGCTTTCAGAGAACTTACCCATAAGAGTAGTAGCTTATATCTCTCCAAGTGTTCTAGAGGATTATGATCCAAAAGAGATTATAGAGAGGAATTCTGAAAAATTCATTGTGAGAGGAGTTAAAATATACATAGATGGGAGCTTGGGAGGTCATACAGCCTTACTCTATGAAGACTACACAGATGATCCTGGAAACATGGGGGTCCTTGTAGAACCTGTTGACAGACTAATTGAGATTGCAGATAGAGCGTCTTCTTACGGTTTCGACATAGCGATCCACGCTATAGGTGATCGTGCCTTTAGTATTGCTCTTGATATAGCAGAAGTTGCTAGAAAAAATGGAGTTCGTGTTAGAATAGAGCATTGTCAAGTAATACGTCCTGAAGATCTAAAGAGAGCAAAAAGTCTTGGTGTTATATTGGCAGTTCAGCCTATTTTTATTAATACAGACTCACAGTGGGCTATAGAGAGGCTTGGAAGAACGAGAGTAAAGTATTCATATTTATTGAGATCTCTTCTTGAAAAGGGATTTACAGTTGCTGGAGGTTCTGATGCTCCAGTAGAGGCGCCAAATCCATTATATGGTATTTACTCAGCAGTTTATAGGAAATCTATAACAACAGGAGAGACATTTATGCCAGAGGAAGGAGTATCCATTGAAGAAGCAATTAGGATATATACCGAGGGATCAGCAACAGCTCTAGGTATTGAAAACATTGTTGGCAAGATTGCTCCAGGATATAAAGCAGAGTTCACGATACTTGAAGACGATCCACGGATCTTAGGAGAAAAGATTAAAGATATGAGAGCATTTTCACTCATATTATGAGGAAAAATGTTGAAAAGATTATTGACTGTTATCTTGCTTTGAAGAGGATCCCTAGAACTGGATGGTTACAACGTGGTGTTACGATTCCCGAAACCGTATCATCTCACGCGTGGGGTACAGCCTTTCTTACAATGATATTGGCCGATAGATTGAGGGCATTGGGTTATGACATTTCTATCGAAAAAGCGCTTAAAATAGCACTGATACATGATCTTCATGAGAGCATCATAGGAGACATTCCCTCGGGATCTATAAGTAAGAAGATGAAAGATGAGATTGAAAAATATGCTGTCGACGTCCTCTTTTCAGAGATTCCTGAATATAAAGATCTTATGGTGGATTTTATCTTACAGGCTAGTATCGAATCTAAGATAGTTAGATTAGCAGACCTTTTAGACATGGCACTACAGGCAGGAGAGTACTTGAGTGCAGGCTTCTCTAAGATAAGAGAATTTTCTAAGGTGTTAGACACAATAAGATCTCATGAACTTTATTTCCCTCTTAAGGATCTCGTAGAAGATATGCTTAAGACGCGGTGGGATTTCGATGAATATTGTAATCATAGCTAAGAACTTAAAAGAGGATTACTACATTGAAGCCCTCATGGGGGTCATGGAGAGCTCTCTGGACGAAGGTCAATACGTGAGCGTCGGCCTTGTAATGGAGACAGAGCTAGGGCACCCTGTAGTTTATAAATCTCCCGCATTAAAGTTCATACACCCAACTGAGACACTCGCAGTACTTAGAATCTTTAGACCTAGATTTCTCATAGCGGGGATTTCTGTTTCCTCAGAAGAGTATAAAAGTTCTATGGTAGATCTCCAGCCGTATGTACTAAATGATAGGTACATCTTTATTAACATGCTAAACCAAAAGAAGGAAACAGTTTCTAAAGATAAGAGGCTATCGCTAGTGAGTGCTTTGTGGGATATCGTAAACTACGCTCTTGTAAGACAAGATCTTAAGACTAAACTGCTTATTAATGCATTGAACGAAGTTAAGTGTGCTATCTCAGTAATGTATGAGCATCCTACAAGAAGAGTGTTCTTCATTAGATATGTGAGTGAAGAGTATTTAAAAAGACGCAACAATATGCCATATGATCACATACTCTTGTCATTTGATCATGAAGGTAGTTCATGGATGTTAATCCTAGGAGAGGAGTCACTTGTCAACTTAGGTCTTAAAAGATTGAAAAAATTTACAAGAGGATCTTCTAAAGAGCTTCCAGGAAAGATCTTAGTACACATAAAAGAAGAAGATTTGGAAATGGATGTTAGGCTGTTTCCTGAATTAAAATAATCGAAATATATAACTTTTCGAAACGCTATATATTAACATGGGGAAGATTATACCGTACTGGCGAGATAGCAGAACTACTTGGAATCCATCCAATAATATTACGTAAGTGGATTAGAGCTGGTAAAGTGAATCTTAAACCGTGCGGGGCCGCCTCCGTTCGGACCAAAGGCCGATGAGAGTCCAGTAGAGGGGCTCGTAGCCCCCGTGATGCTGGATCTTGAGGCCAGCCTCCTGCACCACAGGAATACTATACTTGATCTCTTAAGTGCTAAGAGTGCTTAAAGTTAGCAAAAGTAGGTGCAGGAGGAAACGGTATATGAAGATAAATAACGTCAAGTAATTCTATCTCCTTTGCTTGATCGGACCTACGTCCTCAAATCCTTGTCTCTGTCCAGTCCCGGCAAGCCTTGTAAGTTCATGAGGCCTAAATAATAGTCTGATGACATTTAATGCATGTTCTCTGGCCCTTCTTTCTGCAAGCCATGCCAACTCCTTTTCATCTTTTGCTTCGTCTTCATGAACGAAAACTTCTATGACGTGCTTATTTGTCATCAATTGTACAAGTATTAAACCTATAGATGCTTCATGGGCACACATTTTGTCTATTTCGGTAGGTCCTGGCATCCCAAATACCATTACTATGTCACATCCTTTCTCCTCTAAAAGTTTCTTTGCAGCAACTGGTGTATCCTTTATTCCGGGTACAGTGTATCTTATAATTTCAATGTTTGTTGCATTTTTCTTAAGCTCATCTATTGCGGCGGAAGCCATGTCATATCGAGCAAACGTCGTGTCAACAATTCCTATTTTCTTTTTCATTTGCACATACCTCCTGTACGATTTTTGAAATGATTCTTCTAGTTGCTGCAAGTTTGTGATTATATTTATCAATCCTCACGACCTTAACGCTCAATCCTCTTTTTGAGAGCTCTTTCTCCAACTCTTTTGGATCAAGATCTTGATCATAGCCTAATGCTATGATATCCGGTTTAACCTCCTCAACAATTTTGTATATGTCTCCTTCCTCGTAACCTAAAACTGCCCTGTCGACAGGTTTTAGTGCTTCTACTATTTCTTTTCTCATGTTTTCTGGAAGAATGGGTTTTCTTCCTTTCTTCTTAATGACTGTTGAGTCCCTAGCTATAACTACTATAAGTTCGTCGCCTAACTCTTTAGCTCTTTTAAGAAAATATATATGTCCTGGATGAATTATGTCGAATACTCCCCCTACAAGTACTTTAACTTTCTTTTGCACACTCCCACACCTCTACAATTTCTGTTCCTTCTATAAAGTGAAGCCTATGCTCCTCTGCAAACCTTATAGCCTTCTTTTTGCTTAATGATAGGCCATCGTCTCCCAACATTTCCACTATAGCCATTGCTGGTGCAAGGCCAGTAAGCTCTGCTAAGCTGACTACCAGCTCAGTATGGCCCTTTCTTTCATCTAAGAGTCTTTCTCTAGCATTTAGTATGTGTACATGCCCTGGACTTCTAAAGGATTTTGCAAATAGCTCTTTTAATTCCTTTTCATTGCTATGTTTGGCTATTTCAGCAAGTCTACCAAGCTCTGATATTGTTAGGGCACGATCTTTATCAGAGATTCCGGTGAAAGTGTCCACATGGTTCACTGTTATTGAAAATGAAGATTTCTCATCGTAGGGGATCTTAAGCATTGAAGATTTATATATAGTCTCGTATTCTTTAAGATCTTTAAATATATCTGAAAGATACGGCAACCCTAGCTTTTTCCATACGTCTGGCCCAAGTGCGACGCATATGAGTCCTCCACCAAAGATTCTCATGAAATAAACGCTATAATACGTGACTTTAGGCGCATAAAACACTATGTCAGTCTCTCCTTCTCTATCATCAAAGTCATATACTAAAATAGGCCTTCCCGCAAGAAGATCACTTTTTATATCTTTTAGGTCTATACCCATACCAAATCACCCGAGTTTTGTTAGTATTTTTCCTTAAATATCCTAAGCACATTATCTTTGTAAGATGCGCTTGAAAGAATGTCTCCAATATTTTCTCCCACTAGGCTTTCCTCTAATTTAAAGGTTTTTATGATCTTATATTGATCGCCAAGAATCCATGCAATTTTTCCTACGTTCTCAATAATCATAAGGCCATATGGTGAAGAAGGCTCCCAGAAGTGATAGATCTTTTTTCCTAGCACTTTTGTGATGGCTTTCTCAATCTCATGTGGGTTCTTAACCATTATAAGAACTACTTTAGTATCCTTCTCGAACTTACTCATAAGCTCACGTGTGAACTCCTCTAGGTTACATGTTTCAATCATGTTCTAACCTCCAAATCAATGAAAAGCACAAAGAGCTAATAAGATTTGGGAATGAATGCGTGGTCTTATAAAGTTCTTTATCATTATGCATTGAAATTTTGAGCACGTAGTATTCAAGGATGGAAAACATTAGAGAGAAATTTATAAAGTCTATGCTTGCGTTCTTTCCTATATCAGCAAATGGTTTGTTAACGAAATATTATCGAGTGGTCAAGGAGGGTACGTTCATGGCGAGGATGAGAATAGGAATAGTAGTCAGTGAATACAACTACGATATAACGTACATGATGCTTCAGGTAGCGCTTGAGCATGCCAAACTTCTTGACATTGATGTCAGGGAGATTGTGAAGGCTCCTGGAGTGTTTGATATTCCACTACTAGTGAAAAAACTTCTTAAGAGGGATGATATTGACGGTGTTGTTACACTTGGTGCAGTTCTAGAGGGTGAGACTAAACATGATGAAATAGTAATGCATAATGCTGCAAGAAAAATAGCAGACCTAGCTCTTGAGTTTGAAAAACCCGTTACTCTAGGAATCTCCGGTCACGGAATGACGAGACTTCAAGCAATGGAGCGCATAGAAGAAAAGGCTAAAGAGGCCGTTGAAGCTGTTCTCAAGTTATATGAAAGGATTAAAAAGATAGAAAAAGTGGATGGTGGTGATTAATGGGAGTGTCTGGTAGAGTATCTATTCTGCGAGAGTCTGCTACCTTAAAGCTTCTTCAAAAAGCAAAAGAAATGATGGCAAAAGGGATAGATGTCATAACGTTGAACCTTGGTGAGCCCGATTTTGATACTCCTGAGATTATAAAAAGAGGGGCTGTAGAAGCTCTTGAAGAAGGAAAGACTAAGTATACACCGTCTCAAGGTATTTTAGAGCTTAGAGAGAAAATTGCAGAATATTATAAAAATCAATATAACGTTGAGATATCTTCAAAAAACATCATAATAGCTCCTACGAAATATCTAATTTATGCTTCTCTTATAGCAACATTAGATCTCAGTGATAGAGTCCTTATACCAGATCCTGGTTGGGTTTCATATAAGTGGCAGGCATATCTTGCTGGGCTAAAGTGTTCATACTATCAATATGATGAAGAAGGGAACCCTCTGATAGAGGTCATTGAAGACAGCTTTAAGAGCACGGATACCAAAGGTATAATCATAAACACGCCCTCTAACCCTCTTGGGACGATTATGGGTGTATCATATATGGAAGATATCTACGAGATCGTTGAGGATCAGGGAGGAATCATTATAGCAGATGAGATCTACGAGGGGCTAGTTTTCGAAGGAAGGCACATTTCATTTGCCCAGATAGATCCAGAATTCAAGCACACAATAATAATAAGTGGCTTCTCTAAGTTATTTGCTATGACAGGATGGCGTATAGGATGGGCTTTAGCATCTGAGGACGTAATCAAAGCGATGAACAAGATAATACAACATACTATAACATGTGTTACGTCCTTCGTGCAATACGGTGCCTTAAAAGCGTTCACAGAGGAAGCCTTTGAGGAGAACAGAAAGATGGTCGAGGCTTATAGAAGAAGGCGTGATATTGTCATAAAAGAAATAAAAGATCTTGGTTGGACAGCACCTAAACCTAAAGCGACATTTTATATATTTCCAAAGTATAACTCGGAGAAGCCATCGACAGTAATAGCTGATGAAATACTCGAAAAGGCTCACGTGGCTTTAGTTCCAGGAGTAGCCTTCGGACCTTCAGGAGAATATCATCTTAGGATATCATATGCTACCTCAGAGAGCTCTCTAAGAGAAGCCTTTAGGAGGATAAAAGAGATTTGGAATGAAATCTCATGAACCTTTTCTTAAATTTATTTTGTGATGATGTATTTCTCTCCACGGACTAGAACCACAGTGTGCTCTGACTGGGCCACGTACGAGCCAGGCACATCCTTTAGTACTCGATATTGCATTATAGCTCCAACCCTTTGTAATACCAATAATCCTCTCTTGACTTCTTCTGGAGAAGCAAATTCAAGGCACCATCTTTCTGAGAATGGCAAGGTTCTGAAATTAGCCTTTATGTTCTCGAAAAGCTCCCTAGCAACCTTATCACGTATCCTGTGATCTCTGATAACTCGATATATCCCTCCAGGAATACCTTCTTTAACGAGCCCTCTGCCATTTAGTACGGCAAAAGGCTCCACAGCGAACACGCCTTCAGAGGGTAATGCTTGATGTCCCGATCTATAGTTGGGTATAGAAAGGCCTGCATGAAGGTTCCATCGATCTATTTGGTGACCAGAAAGGTTCACTATGGGATAAAATCCATGTTTCTTTATTGTGTCCTCTATAACTCCTCCTATGTCACTTAAATGAGTTCCTGGGCCTATTATTATAAGTGCCTTTTCCAAAGCCTCTTCTGTGGCATTAATTATCCTTTCAAGATCTGGTCTATTATCGCCTACAACGAGTGAAATTGCAGTATCTGCTATATATCCATCGATATGAACTCCAAGGTCAATCTTAAGGAGGTCTCCTTCAGAGACCTTCTTTGTGTCCCCTATTTTAGGAGAGTAGTGAGCTGCTTCTTCGTTTATAGATAAGTTTACTGGAAACGCTGGATATCCACCTTTGGAAGTTATCATCTTCTCAAGTTCCGTTGCTATATCTATCAGCTTCATGTCTGGCTTAACTAACTTCCTTGCGTATTCTCTTACCTCAGCAGCTATCTTTCCAGCTTTTATAAGCTTCTCAAGTGTTTCATCATCAATTTTCAACTGTAATACCCCCAACAATACGCTTCAATATGTGAGCTTTATTTTTAGGATTTTTTCCAGTTTCTTCCTGATTTTATCTTCAGGTATAAGCTCATTGTTCTCTATTTTGGCAAGAAGGCCCACCTTGATTCCTACGAGTTTCGCAAGGTCTTCCCTTGTGAGTCCAAGCTCTTTTCGCGCTTTTCTGATCTTGTCTCCAAAATCCTCTACGAGTAGTTCTTCCTCTGTAAGGTCACGCCCAGCCTTCTCTAATCTTTGTACAAGGCTCTTTCTTGGGGGTGTTCTATAATCTATTTTTCCTAAGGTCTTTCCAAGTTTTGCGCATTCCTCACAGACTAAGAGCTCAGAACCTTCTATAATAACTCTATACAAAACATTAGTTTCCTTACCACAAAGGTCACAATACGGCAATTATATCACCTTATAGTATCTCTTCTCAGAATGAACTCTAATCTAAGTGCTTACTGGAGATCTTCCAGGTTAATGAAACAAAAAATAATAAGTTAAAACGGGAAATGGAAAGACATAGTTTTGTCATTACTCTATAATTATGGACTGTGTTGGACAGCTTGAGGCAGCATCCTGGACACATGGGGCATCTGTTTCCTCAACCTTTACTCTAGCCTTTCCATCCTCTCCTAGCTCAAAAACATCAGGACAAACCTGT
>JAGGXY010000075.1:0-16028 GCA_021162855.1 Methanobacteriota archaeon | reverse complement strand
TGGCTTTCGGGGGAACGGTGACTCCCCACATATCGGGGATCGTCACATTATAATGAAATAAGCTCTGAGAGTGTTTAAAAATTGCAGGGAACATTAAATACCAAACTTTACGCTTTTTACCATCTACAAAACAGCCCACCTTAAAAGTCGAGGCTCTACAAGCAACAGATTTATAAAGAAAAACAAAAATAAGGAGATGAGAGCTTACTTTTTGCAATTTTCAGTAGCTTTCTCGACCTCTTCTCCGCACTAAAGAGCGAAGCATGGATCGACTTTATCATATGATTATCGGCGGTTTGTATTCTCCAAACACATCCCTAAGTGTATCGCTGATTTCGCCTAACGTGGCATAAGCCTTGACGGCATCTAGTATAGTATACATCAAATTAACCTCTTTGTCTCCATCTACGACTTTCTTGGCATCTCTTTCGAGGTTCTTAAGCACCGTTTCAACTCTTGCATTATCCCTTGACTGCTTTATCTCCTTCAATCTCTGCTTCTGTCTTTCTTCCACCTCTGGATCTACCTTCAAGATTTCTATTTCTATGGGTTCTTCTATCACAAAGTCATTCACACCAACGATGATCCTCTTCTTTTCTTCTATCTCAAGCTGATACTTGTACGCAGAGTCCGCAATCTCCTTTTGAATGTATCCTTTTTCTATAGCTATCATTGCGCCTCCCATGTCCTCGATCTTATGTATGTATTCCATTACACGCTCTTCTATTTCCGATGTAAGCCATTCGATGTAATAAGATCCTGCCAGTGGATCAACGACATCTGCTACTCCCGATTCATAAGCTATTATCTGCTGAGTTCTTAGTGCTATACGAACACTTTTTTCAGTAGGTAATGAAAGAGCCTCGTCATAGCTGTTAGTGTGTAAAGACTGTGTACCTCCCAGAACTGCTGCTAGTGCTTGAATAGTTACTCTTATTATATTGTTCTCGGGTTGTTGGGCAGTCAGAGTACTTCCTGCAGTCTGAGTGTGGAATCTTAGCCTCAGAGACTCCGGCTTTTGGGCATTGAAGAATTCTCTCATTATTCTAGCCCATATTCTTCTAGCAGCTCTGAACTTGGCGATCTCCTCAAGGAAATCATTGTGAGCTGCAAAGAAGAACGAAAGCCTTGGTGCAAACTTGTCAACAGGTATCCCTCTTGCTTCTACGGCCCTTACATACTCAATAGCATTTGCAAATGTAAAAGCAAGCTCTTGAACAGCGTTTGCACCTGCTTCCCTTATGTGATAACCACTGATACTTATCGGATTCCACTTTGGCACATGCTTTGCACAGTAAATTATTATGTCCGTTGCGAGGTGCATGGAAGGCTGTGGTGGATATATGTATGTTCCCCTTGCTATGTATTCCTTAAGAATGTCGTTTTGAACAGTTCCTCTTAAAACCTCCTGATTTACTCCTTGACTTTCAGCAACTGCAATGTACATAGAAAGTATTATCGGCGCTGTTGCGTTTATTGTCATTGATGTGCTTACTTTATCCAAAGGAATCCCATCAAAGAGTATTTCCATATCCCTTAACGTGTCTATTGCCACCCCGACTTTTCCTACTTCTCCCTCTGCCATAGGGTGGTCAGAATCATAACCCATCTGTGTGGGAAGATCAAATGCCACAGAGAGTCCTGTTTGACCTTGAGAAAGCAAGTACTTATACCTCTTGTTAGACTCTTCGGCAGTACCATATCCAGCGTATTGACGCATTGTCCATATACGGCCGCGATACATATTGGGATATGGACCTCTTGTGAATGGCGGAATTCCTGGGAACCCTACATCCTTTGCATAGTCAAAGTTCTTCTCAATGAGGTCGAGAGGCGTATAGAGGGCTTTTATAGGTATTCCAGAAGGTGTTTCAAACTCTTTCTTTCTTTCAGGAGCCCTCGATATCCAAGGATCTAAAACCCCCTTCTTCCACTTCTCGTACTCCTCCTTTAGCTTTTTTATATAGTTCTCATCAAACATGAAATACCACCTCATGAGCATAAGCATATTTGTCTTTTAAAATAATAGTACATTGGAGAGCATATATAACAGTACAAATATTATCCTCCCAGTAATTTTATAAACACCCCTGCAGCAACAGCTGTCCCTATCACTCCTGCAACGTTAGGTCCCATTGCATGCATAAGGAGAAAGTTCTGAGGGTTCTCTTTCTGTCCAAGCTTCTGAACAACTCTAGCAGACATGGGTACAGCAGACACTCCAGCGGCTCCTATCATGGGATTTATCTTTCCTCCAGAGAGAACATACATAAGTTTTCCTAACAGCACTCCCCCAGCAGTTGCCGATGCAAATGCCAGGACTCCAAGACCTAGGATCTTTAAAGTATCTACTGTAAGAAATCTTGTGCCTTCCATCGTAGAGCCAACACCAATCCCAAGGAATATCGTTGCTATATTTATAAGCTCATTTCCGGCTGTCTTACTGAGCCTCTCCGTTACTCCACACTCTCGAAGCAAGTTTCCAAAAGCTAGCATACCTATTAACGGTGCAGATTCTGGAACGAGCAATATAGCCACAACTGCAACAACTATAGGGAAAAGTATCTTCTCTGTTTTTGTCACGGGCCTTAAGGGTTTCATGACAACACTACGCTCTTTTTTCGTGGTAAGAGCCTTTATAACAGGAGGCTGTATTATAGGGACAAGAGACATGTACGAGTAGGCTGCTACAGCTGTTGCTCCTAAAAGATGTGGTGCTAACTTCGTTGTTATGTATATTGTCGTTGGCCCATCTGCGCCCCCAATGATTCCTATCGATGCTGCCTCCTTTAGGTCAAACCCCAATGCAAGTGCAATAAGCATGGCGACGTATACTCCTATCTGTGCTGCTGCTCCCAGAAGGAATGTCACTGGATTTGCTATTAATGGACCAAAGTCTGTAAGAGCCCCAAGGCCTAGAAATATTATGATCGGTATTATTTCCGTCTCAATAAGATAATGATATATAATGTCGAAGAACTCCTTCAGGTTCTGAGTCGCAGGGAAATTCACCAATATCGTCGTAAAACCAATTGGCACAAGAAGTAACGGTTCCATCTCATATTTTATTCCAAGATAAATAAAAAGACCACCAACTAACATCATAACTATATTCTGCCATGTTAGCTGAACGAAACCCATGCTTTCGAAGACATATTTGATAGCCTCTGTGAGTTCACCTATCATGATAAAATCACCATTTGGTCATGAAACTGCAAATAGAGGATCATCTGTATTTACAGAATCTCCAGGCTTAACATATAATTTCGTTATTCTTCCATCCTTAGGTGCTACGACCTCATTCTCCATCTTCATCGCCTCTATATAAAGCACTGTTTGACCACTTTTAACCTCTTGACCCTCGGAAACCAGCACCCTTGTTATCTTGCCAGGAAGCGGTGCTCTTACTATTTCTCCAATTCCCTCTGCTGGAGGTTGTACTGCTGCTACTTCCTCCTTAGAAACAGCCTTTACTCTCTCCACAACTTTAGGAGTCTCTGTTACTGCCTCTTTAGGTTTTTCATCTACCGTTATCTCAGAAGAGCCCCTCATTATAGAGGTTGCTACCGGTACTCCAGCTATCTCTTCAACTTCAACCACATATTCCTTCCCATTAACTACCACCTTAAATTTCATTCTTGTCATAATGTATTCCTCCTGATGCCTTCTTCAATAAGCACCTCGTCAACATTCATCCTTGTAATAGAATACTTTGGATTATGAGCCTCAAGCTTGAGTGCGATATTCCAAAGAGATCCTGCCATGGGTTTTTCAGGGACTCTTGGCATTATTCCTCTTTCCTTAAGTAGCATGTATGCTGCTATTGCAGCGCCAATGGCAGCCACAACTTCCTCCTCTTCTGCTTTTACAGCCTCAACTTCAGATATTTTTATTTTCTTTTCTTTTATAGTCTTCCTTTCAAGCCTCAGTGCCATTCTGTTAACAATTACACCAATGAAATATATGGTGATGGATAATATTCCAAGGACTAAGAAGACTACTGTAATCCCAATGATTGCTACAGTAATACCATCAAAGAACCTACTAGAGCCTTCCCCTAATGCTAACAAAAAGAAAGGATTAAGCGAAAGCATAAACCTCACACAGGCATGTTCCCGTGCTTCTTAGGAGGTCTCTTTTCCCTCTTATTACGCAGCATTTGAAGTGCAAGATATATCTTAGGTCTCGTCTCTGCAGGGTCTATGACATCATCTATGTAACCACGCTCTGCTGCTCTGTATGGATTAGCATACTTTCTACGATATTCATCTATGAACTCCTGTCTCTTCTTTTCTCTTTCCTCAGGGTTCTCTATTGTTGTTAGCTCCTTACGGAATATCACATCAACAGCTCCTTCTGGGCCCATGACAGCGATCTCTGCTGTAGGCCAAGCATAAACGATATCTGCTCCAAGATCCTTGCTACACATAGCGAGATATGCACCTCCATATGCTTTCCTTATTATCACTGTTATCTTAGGCACTGTAGCCTCCGAGTACGCATAGAGCATCTTGGCTCCGTGTCTTATTATTCCACCATGCTCTTGTCTCGTCCCAGGCATGAACCCTGGAACATCAACAAAGGTCACTATAGGAATATTAAAAGCATCACAGAACCTTATGAATCTTGAGGCTTTATCTGAAGAGTCTATGTCCAAGACTCCTGCAAGATGTGCCGGTTGATTTGCTATTATTCCCACTGTGTATCCTCCAATGCGTGCAAATCCTATGATAATGTTTTTAGCCCACTCTGGCTGAATCTCGAAGAACTCACCATTGTCAACGACACGCTTTATGACTTCATGCATGTCATATGGTACGTTCGGATTTGTAGGAACTACATTTCTCAATTCGGGATCTGTCCTCATTGGGTCATCTCCTGTATTAACGTACGGTGGATCCTCCATGTTATTCTGAGGTAGGTAACTTAAGAGCTTTCTGACAAGCTCTAGGGCTTCTTCATCGCTTCTAGCTTTCAGATGCGCCACTCCAGACTTCTTAGTATGGGCATCTGCTCCACCCAGCTGCTGGTGATCAACGTCTTCTCCAATTACAGCTTTCACTACCTTGGGTCCCGTTATGTACATATAGCTCGTATTCTCTACCATAATCACGAAGTCCATAAGAGCAGGAGAGTAAACAGCGCCTCCTGCCGAAGGACCCATTATAACTGCTATTTGTGGAATCACACCAGATGCAAGAACGTTTCTAAAGAATATTTGTCCATATCCTGAAAGGGCATCAACGCCTTCTTGGATTCTTGCTCCTCCGGAATCGTTTAATCCTATCACTGGTGCACCGACTTTCATTGCAAGATCAAGCAGGTAAGCTATCTTTTTGGCATGGAGCTCTCCTAATGATCCTCCCATAAATGTAAAGTCCTGGGCATAAACAAAGACTAATCTACCGTTTATTTTTCCATAACCTGTTATAACACCATCACCGTGCTTCCTTTTTTTGTCAAGACCAAAGTCTGTGTTTCTTGCAAGAACTAGTGGCTGTATTTCCACAAAAGTCCCAGGATCCAGCAGTTTTTCTATGCGCTCTCTGGCACTTAGTATGCCTTTTTCTCTCCTCTGCTTAGCCTTTTCCTCGTCCCCAATATATGCCTCCTTCTTGAGTTCCTCAAGCTCTTTGAGAAGATCTTCCATTGTTCTTTCCATTATTCTCCACCTTCCTCAACGAACTCTATAAGAACACGCTTTGTAGACTTTGGATGCAAAAACGCTATTGGCTTACCTTCAGCACCTATTCTTGGTTCCTTATTTATCCACACAAATCCCTTGGATTCAAGCTCTTCTATTGCGTCCTTTATAGAATCTACAGAAAATGCTATGTGATGTAAACCACCGCCTTTTTCCTTCACGAACTTATAAACAGGAGAGTCCTCAGATGTCGGCTCTATTAACTCTACATAAATACCATTAACATCAAACATTGCCACACGAACTTTTTGATCCTTTACTTCCTTGATCTCTTTTGGATCCATGCCAAGCACTTGTCTAAATGTGTTTACAGCGTCTTCAAGGTTCTCAACGGCTATTGCAACATGATTGAGTCCTTTAACCCTCATAATGCATCACCATGCACAACCCTTATATGAATAAACAGATAGATGCTTTAAGGATTAGCATTATCACTAGAGTGATTGCCCGCGTGCTATATTTCAGCTATGAGGGAAACTTGTGAAATGCACGCGGGCTTCCCCTCTCGCGCTTCATCATGATCAGTGCGTCATTGGGGGCAGTCTTACGTGGGATGAGTATTATCCTCTCGCCCATGATGGCTATCCTGCCGTCATGGAGGTGGGAGAGCGTGTTTAGACATGCAATCCAAAACCTGAAAGCAGTTATCTATAAGCTTTGGCAAAATGCTTTTAAGTTTTTCACTGGACCCTCCCCCCATTATTTCCAGTGGAGACTAAGGGAGGATCCAATGCAAATATTGAAGATAAGTTGAACAATGTATAACGAAAACTCTCTTTGGATTGGACATCCAATATATAAAGACAAAACTTGCAATAAAATAAATTTCAGACTATGCATTTAATATTACCCTAAAAGGCTAAAAACTTCGAAGAAGTAGATAGGGAATCGCATATGAAGGCAGTCATAGTTATAACAGATTACAAACACGAAAGGGAGTTCATTTCACTATGCGCTTCAGCGTCAATAGAGATAATAGGAAAAATAAAACAAAACGTCAAGGAACCAAATCCAAAGTATTACATAGGATCTGGAAAGGTAAAAGAACTTGAAAAAATTTGTAAAGAACTTAATCCAGATATTGTAATTTTCGATGTTGATCTAAAGCCGTCTCAAATGTATAGATTGAGTAAAAAACTTTCACGAGACATATGGGATAGGTTAAGACTTGTCTTGGAGATATTTAGGAAAAAAGCAAGAACTAAGGAAGCAAAGCTTCAAGTAGAACTTGCAAACTTAAGATACCAAGTTCCTATAATTAAGGAACATGTAAACCTTGTTAAACGAGGAGAGCATCCAGGTTTTATGGGTGGTGGAGAATATGCAACAGCAGATTATCTTGAAATGATAAAGAAAAGAATAAAGCGTATAAAGTCGGAGCTAGAATCGATACAAAAGAAAAATGAAAGTAGGAATTCCCTAAGGAAAAGCTTAGGATTTATAATAGTAAGTATAGCAGGATACGCAAATGCTGGAAAAAGTAGCATAGCAAAAGTTCTTTCAGGGTATGATCTTCCGATAGATAATATGATGTTCTCTACGATAGCAACATATACAAAGAAAATAAAAGGAAAACATCCAATATTAGTAATAGATACTGTCGGATTTGTAAGAAATCTTCCAGTATGGATGATAGAGTCATTTAGAACTACGTTTAAAAGCGTGTATGACTCTGATCTTTTACTTTTCGTTGTAGATTTTAGTGAAGATATAAATGAGATATACGAAAAAATATCTTCAGGAATAGAGCTTCTTGGAAGAGAAGTTTTGCCTCCAACAATATATGTACTTAACAAGATAGATCTTATAAAAAACAGATCAGAAATCACTAAAAAACTATCTTTTCTTAAGGAAAAAGGGATACTAAATGATAAAAACTATGTGTTGACATCTGTCGTAACAGGAGAGGGTATACAAAATTTAATTTTAAAAATATATGAGCATGCAAAAACAGCTAGGATTTGTGAAATAGCCCTCAAAAGAGAAGATCCAAAGACAAGAGAGATTATGAAGATGCTTTTAGATAGGGCATATATAATGGAATATAAGGAGAACGAAAGCGATATATTTATAAAGGCAGGAATGCACGAGAAGACCTACAACAACATCATAGCAATACTTGCGAGTTCCACTGGAAATAATGGGGGGAGGGTCTAGTGAAAAACTTAAAAGCATTAGCCTTCGATATAGATGGAACGATAACAGACGATCGCAGGATTCTATGCTTAGATGCTGTTAAGGCCATTAGAGAAGTGGAGAGTAAGGGAATAATAACGATTGTAGCAACTGGCAACGTTTTACCAGTAGCATATACAATTTCGGAGTTTATAGGATCATCTGGTCCAATTATAGCAGAAAATGGTGGAGTTATATTTTTTAAAGATGTATTTGAGCGTATAATATTAGGAAATAGAAAAAAGTGCCTGAGATTGATTAAGATTTTGGAGAAAGAAGGAATCAAAGTAGAGAGAACACTCACAGACATGTGCCGACTCTCCGAGGTTACTCTTCTTAGGAACGTTCCAGTGGAAATTATACATAGTATCATGGCAAAATATGGCATAGATGACTTAACTGTAGTGGATACAAAGTTTGCAATACATATAACTGAAGCGCGAGTTAACAAGGGAGTGGCATTAAGAGTTATCATGGAAAAACTTGGCCTTAAACCATCTGAAGTAGCGTATATAGGAGATTCTGAGAACGATGTAGGAGCATTCTCTGTAGTGGAATATTCAGTAGCTTTAGCAAATGCTCCAGATTGGGTCAAAAAGAGAGCTAAATACACGACCAAGAGATCTTATGGAGAGGGTTTTGTTGAGGCTTTACGTATCTTAGGAATCTTGTAGCTTAAGTGAGGATAGGTTAATAGGGGAGTTATTATGAATATGATAAAACTTGTCGAATTGAAACGTTTAGAGGCTTCAAGAAATATTTCCATTAAAGAGCTCAGATCTGGAAATGTTCGAGTGAACGTTCACGTGTCAAATAAAGTGAAATCTTTTGTAAAGGATGGTGACGATTATATACTGACCATAGTGGTCCATGTCGATTACGTGGGACTGGGTTACATCCTTGCAGAGTTCGATGTACACATCGATAAATCTCACGGAGAGAAAGCGTTCTCTGAGTGGAGGAGCTCTGGAAAGGTTCCAGAAAAGCTCATGAATATGGCCCTTAGTGTTATATATTCCGCTCCAGTAATTGACTTGATGATCGTATCAAAGGTTATGAACTTACCGCCACCGATACCGCTGAGGGTTTCCATTGGAAAACCTGGGGGTGAGAAGTCATCAACATCCAATATAGGAGTTATGTGATCTCAGAGAAAGCGTTCTTGGCATGTATGCTAGAACTTTTGGCGCCAAAGCCTGGAAACGTTAATAGGTATCATGACTTCAAAAACAAGACTATAATAGACTTTTTATATGGATCCATATCAGTTGTAAGACTTGTAAGAGATGTATTCCTAGGAATGCCTCCGGGGGATGCTCTTATAGAAAGTGTTCAAACGATGTTAAGGCTTGCTCGGGGAAATACGCATCTTGGGATACTAATTATGTTTTTTCCTATATCTATGGCAGCCAAGGAAATATTCTTTTGGAATAGGTCTGATCTTGCAAAAAGAGCTAGTGAAGTACTAAAGGAAATACCTCCAGAGGAGACAGTAAAGATAGCAAAGGCCGTTAAGTATGTATCTCCACCACTTCCGATGATAGGAGACAGGGATATGGACGTCACAACAGATGAAGTCTTAAGGAATATTCTAGAAAAGAAAATAACTGCTTATGAGTGGTTTAAGGCTGGGAGTTCTGTAAATATAGTTGCAAAGGAGCTCGTGGATGGTTATAAGCTAACACTTGAAGTATCTAGGATTATAGAAAATAAAAAAGAAGATTTAGGACTATCAAAGGCTATCGTTGATGCGTCCATTTATGTAATGTCTCGTGTCATAGACTCACATATGGCCGCTGAGAAGGGTGAAAGCTTAGCAAAGAGTGCCATGGAATGGGCACGTGCAATAGTAGTCTCTGGATATGACGATGATGAAATAAAAAAGTTTGATTCTTGGCTTAGAGAACACCAAGCTAATCCTGGATCTACTGCAGATATAGTAACTACGGCCCTATTTTTGTTACTTTTGGAAGGGGTGCTTTGAATTCTGTTAGAAGTGATACGAATGATTCCAGGCATATACGAAGCCATAATATTCATAAGGAAAGAGCCGTATGTTGTGGGAGTGAAGCTCCCAGAGAAAGTATCCTATGTTTTTGAGGGATCTAAACTTTATGATATTATTGAAAAGGGACTTGATGTACTTGTTTGGTTTCCGGAGTGGAGGGACTTAGAGATACTCGTGAGAGTGTCCCTAGGACGTAAGGAGGGTGTGGAACCTCCACCCCAAGTTTTCCACTGGAGAATAGAAAATGTATACGAAAAAAAATATTTTGATGATTTAGGCAACGTGATGGTAAAAGTAGTAAAATACAGTGGAGATATTGATTCTACTGCGTTTTCAGGGAATGAAATATCGCGCGGACGTGCACTTGCTCTAGAGGCTGCAGTAGTATACAGTAGACTTATTAAATATCCTCATGTAGGATGGCTACATGAAAAATATTGGAGCACGTTATCCGAGGCTATAAGACTCTGTCCTGATCCAGGAAAAGAACTCTTAAGTTTTTCTGGAATGCCAAAAGTCCTGTGGGTTATCACAGGGGGATATACCTGGCTAAATGAGAGTTTAAATATCATTGAACGTCTAAGAAAGAAATGCTATGTTAAAGTGCTTCTTACAGATTTTGGTGCAGAAATCTTAAAGAAGACTTCTTCTACAAGCATCTCTGCAGTAGAGGGTAAAAAGGCATATTATGAGGCTTCTTCAGTAGTTAGTGGTCGTTATGATATCGTAGTAGTATCTCCTGCGACATCTAACACAGTTTCAAAGATACTTCTTGGGATTGCTGATACTCCTGCCACTATAGCTGCTACACACGCATTTAAGCTTAAGTTTCCCGTGATAATTCTGCCTACAGATTATAAAGGGGAAATGTACACCGAAGAAGAGAAGTATGAAATACCCTTAAACCCATACTTTAAATATCAGGTGGAGCTCTTGAAAGCCTTAGGTTATTATGTTGTGAAGGATCCTAAGGAGCTCATGGAAGTACTGAGGAGATACATACCTACTCTTTAGGTGATGTCTAATGCCATATTATCTTGAAGACCTGAAAAAATTGTTTGCTCATCTTTATAAAGTATGTAGGGGAAGATCAGGACTTATCTCTTATACATGTGTTAAGAATTTTCTTTTAAATCCTCTTGGTTATGGTATAAATAAGGAAGAGTTTAAGGAGATACTTTTAGAAGCTATTGATAAAGGAATAATAACCGAAATAGAACGTAAGGGGGAGAAATTTATTAAATTACAATATGATTATTCTTCTTATGATGTCAAAGAGAAACCAGAATTGAGAAAGTACTCAGATGTTGGTTATGAAATAGAAAGACTTATCCAAAAAGTTACTGGGGAGGATATAAATGAGATCAGGAGGAAGATCACGAAGATAGCAGTTGATCTTGGTTTATATTACCCCATAGCAGCATATATATTTGCAAAGTATTATGGCATTGACGTGAGTGAATTCGAGCAGGACTTATGGAGTATACTCTCAAAGGCATAGGTTTTTTATATCAAAAAGTAAATCCTCTTTTTGAGCCTCCATGTTGAGGGTTATTCTTGCACTATCGCATGATAGCACAATAAGAATACAAATATTCCCAAAGATCCCATGGAGTGACTTGTATATGGTGCTTTCCAAGGATCTTAACCTACGGAGGGGGCTCTATGGCAGGGATATCTACGAAAGGCCCTTCAGAAAGATATCTGGATGTGAAAAGAGCCTTTGTGGAAGTGTATCCTTTTCTGCTTTTATGTACCATGTTGGACTTCGTTGGAGGGTACTTCCTTGGAAAGAGCTTCGATAGGCTTATGAAGAAATATCCTCTAGTTTTGCTTATTCTCCCTTCTATAATGGGCCTTCGTGGTAATGTGTTTGGAGCCTCTGCCTCTAGAATATCTACAGCATTACATGTAGGTTATGCTTCTCCAAAGTTACGTGATCCATACATACTGTTTAATCATTATTTATCGATAGCGATAACAAATCTTCCAATAGTGTTTCTCATAGTAATATCTTTAATGAAGTTAGGAGTTGGAAGAAGCTCTTTGGCATCTGTTATAATAGTGATAACGTCTAGTCTCGTAATATCTTATGTTTTATCAAGTATTGCTGTTTATATTACTGTTGGAGCTTATAGAAGAGGCTTAGATCCAGACAATATCATTGGACCAATGATAACGACTGTTGCGGATGTCATAACGATTCCCAGTATAGTGTTCTTCATGTATTTATATGAGATCTCTCCAAAAGTCTCTATAGCGTTGTTCCTGTTATCTCTTGTACTTTTCACGTGGGTGTCAAGAAACATGTTAAATATCTTAAGAAAAGAGGAGCTCAGTAGGGAAAGAAAACTGTTTAAGGAAATAGTATATGTTCTAAGTGTGCTTGCAATGGTGAGCTTAGGGAGTGGCAGTCTTCTTGAGGGATTTTCTAGAACTATTCATAACTCGTATATCGTTGCTGTCATATACCCTGTGATTTTGGACAGCTTAGGAAACTATGGTTCAGTGATTGGAGCGAGAGCATCGACACAGTATCATTTAGGTCTACTTAGAAGCCCATTAGAAAAGGAGAGCCTTAAAGAGGTTTTAAGCTTGTTTTCTACAGGGTTCGTTAATAGTGTTATGATACTAATGATAGGAGCCGTGATATCTCATGTGATATACGGTATAACGCCCGTACTTTCATTAGGTTTCATATTAATATTCATTGCAACATACGGACTTGTAGCACTAGGAGTTATGATCCTTGCGGTGGTCATTTCGTACTATTCTGGAGCTTTTGGTTGGGATCCTGATAATTTGACAATACCCCTCATAACAACTCTAGCGGATCTTATAGGATCCTCATATGCGGTTTTACTTTCTATGATAACCGTCAAATTCTTTGTCTAGTTTCTTTTATTCTGATTCTTCTCTTCGCACTTTATCGAATTTCTTCGGAAATGTTGAGAGTATTATAGCATCGCCAATTCCATATATCCAGTTATACGGCACTCCAAGGGGTTTTCTGTTCTTATTTATCTCGGGTGGCACAAGACGTGGATTCTCATAACTAACTATGATCTTGCTTATGCTTAGGTCTTTAAGTGAGAGAATTATGTCCAGAACTTTCCCAACGTAGTCTCCCTCTATCGTGTATACATCCTTCCCAACGAGTTCACGAATCTCTATAACTCTGTGCCTTTCAAGTTTATGTCTTGGGTCGATCACATATATCACCTCACCCTTGCGAGATAATGATATAAGATCCTGAGTGTGAGGACATGCAGTGAGCTATCTGTTTTCTACTGGGGGGACATCTTAAATAATGGTACTTGAAATATTTTAAGAGTTGTTTATAGAATGAAACAAACGTCCGTCATATGTATGTCACAAGGTGCTTCTAATGTCATCTACTACCATTTATAAAATCATTAGAACTTTCAGAAGATCTTTAAGAAATGACAAAAAGGGCGTTGCGCTGGTGGTAACAGCATTTGTCTTGATAGGAATTGTTTTAGCAGCATTAGCATTGGTAAGGGTTACATATGTACCATCAAAAGCAAAAAGTCTTGAGGTAAACCATTACAGAGAAGTCATGAACCAACTTATGGAAGTGAAGTCCCTAATAGACGTTCTTATGTCGTCAAGGTCATCCTCTGTGACGTTCTACTGGCCTGTGAAGCTTGGTTATACACAGAACCTCATTTTAGGAATGGACATCGTCCAAGCGTCGCTGGGATATGATGACAGGGGCCTCTCATACGCTATCTCTTATGGCTATCTTTTTAATGATAGTGGCGTGTGGGTATTCAGTAGAGTCTACGACTCGCCAAGGGTCTCTGGTGGTATACTATACAAGGGTCTCTATCAGTACTATGGGACAATAGAGCTCTATTATAGTGGTGGAGTTCTTTATTTGAACCATAATAACAGGTATTATACTGTCTTAGCACTACCAATAAGGTTCGATGCAAGCGTGACTCAGGATGGGACTCGGGTAATAGGATTGTATGCTCAAATGCCTGCAATATTCCCGGGCTCTGGTATGCACACCTCTGTTTCTGGGATGGGATCTGCAACCCTTAAGATAACATGTAGAGAAGTACAACCACCTTACTCTCCGCCAAAGGTTGGAGAGCCGTCAATTGTTATAATAAAGATTGAGTCTTGGGAGGATCGTTATTTGGATTATGCCAAGGCATTTCTAGTGGAGTTAGAGAACATATTGTTACAAATGAACTATACCAAAGTGAAGACAAATGCCACAACTTTAGAGGATGCAATAAATGAATTTGGAGTAAACATTACTGGAAACACGTTTGAGAGGTACATGATACTCTTCGATGAGGAAACTAAAACATATTACATCATAATCGGGGGTATTGACTATCTGAGATTTCAGTATGGTGACTTCACTGTGAACGTGCAGATAGCGCCCTCGACAACGTGACACAGGCAATGCGTAGGATCACCTCTCTTGCGGGCTGGAAGCCTCGCACTTCATGGTAGGGAGGAGGTCAGAGCAGAAATCATTATAAGTATGCAAGGGCTGTTTTGTAGATGGTAAAAAAGCGTAAGTTTAACACTACTGTTCTTCACAATTTTTTAAAATATTATTTTGGTTTACTTATTATGATAAAGCGATCCCCGATATGTAGGATCCCAACCCAAACGAGAATCGCTAAAAAGCCACGAGAATACGGAACTCACATGCCCTCAAAAGCCACCCAATGAAGCCAGAGGAGGGAAGGTTCTCCGCTACGATAGTCTCGCGTGTTCCAAAAGTAATGGATAACCAGAACGAGTTTAGTGAAAAGGTCTTCATGATGTTTCAATGAAGAGCACGCCTTAGAGAGGTGTTTGGTGTCCTGAGGAGGGTTCAAAAGGGACATAGGAAAAAAGTCTCTTCTGGAAGAAAACTTGGGATAATTACTAAGGACTTTGCCCTCTACTATAAAGCATATAAATTACTTTCGGAGAGGGGAATTCCCGTATACCATGGATTGCCCGGGGATCCTATTCCACTTGATGTTGGCATAGTTCTTACAAGTGAAGAGGACGCGAAATATATAGATCACCCAGTGAAAGTCGTTGTCAGAGATGATGCCCCTCTTGAGAAGTATATTGAAATGGCTATAGCCCTTTTAGGCTCTAAGGGAAGTCCTGAGCATATAGTCATAGGGATAGACCCAGGAGAATATCCAGGATTTGTCGTTCTCAGTAATGGAAGGATACTTAATGCGAAGAATCTAAAGAGGCCCGAAGATGTAGGTTCTGAGATAAAATTCTTTTTGAACAAATATTCTCCTAAGACATGTGTCATAAAAATAGGAAACCTTGGCGGCATATATCTCTATAGGATTCTTAAGAGCCTTGTAGGAATAAAAGCACGAGTTGAAATAGTGAATGAGTATTCTACTAGTTTTAAGTTGCGAAAGACTTCAGATGTGCTAGCTGCAATAAGGATTGCAATGAGATCTGGAAAGGAGATTAATGTTGAGGAGGAGCTAAATAGGATGAAGATACCAGATGGTGTTCTTAAGGATATACAAAGAAAAAGCAGATTGATCTCAAACGGAAGGGTCACAATATCTAGGGAATTAGCTCTAAGGGTTGCTTTAGGAGAGCTCTCCATAAACGAAGCCATAGAAGTCATGCTGAAGAAGAAAGACCTTAGGAATAGTGCGCCTACAAGAGGTCACTGAACGTTCAAACATCATTTTAAGGGGATATTTTTGTGAGATAATGAATATATACCTCTTCTTCTCTCGATTATCTGAGCGAAAAAGGTAATAATATCCTCACAACTGAGTCATTAGGTGATCCAAGTAATCATTCACGCTAATACTTAAAATAGGGTGATGGAAATGCCATCGGATTCAAACGCTTTTGTGTACCTTCGAGTTGCAGATCCCTATAGGGAAGATGCTTATAGACTTGTTGTTAGAGTAAGTCAGTCAACATTAGAAAGGCTTAATGCGTCAGTAGGAGACATATTACTCATTCAGAACCCCACGAATAGTGCAAAAAGGGCAGTAGCTCAAGCCCTTAGATTGAGACCACAAGAAGAGGGAGAAGAGATAATCAGAATGAACTCCATGATACGCAGATCAGTAGGGGTTGGCATAAACGATCGAGTTCTCGTAAAGAAGGCAG
>JAGGXY010000116.1:0-11388 GCA_021162855.1 Methanobacteriota archaeon | reverse complement strand
TTGTGGTAGGGATTCCTCGCGTGGGGATTATCCAAACCAGTCTTGAAAGTACTCCCCACCACCCCCTAGAACCTCATCCAAGACACCAAATAAGACAAGCCAAGAATAAATACTAAACATGAGACAGCCCACTTAGTTATGCATTTAGTGACTTGCATTAGGTTCTAACCGCCATTAAAGCATTCTTGCAATATAATATATTAATATATTGATCTTATAGTTTTAGTATTTAATATCATGAAAATCATAAGCTTTTTTGCCGAATTTTTCATTAACCATTATGTTCAAATAAATATGATCCCAGTTATTACTTCACGTAGAGATTTTTAAATGTTTAGTGCATCGTGAATCATCAACGCGTAAAAGTATATATCAGAGGATAACTAGCCACTAAGTGTGATCATCATAAAAGACTATTTCGTCAAATAAATACAATAGTATTTTTGGTAATCATAGAAACATTCGGGCAACCATGCACACTATATGATAAACACTTTTAAACAAGACTAGTATTACTTAACACGGGCTTCATATGACCTCGCTAAAGGGTAGAGACATAATATCAATTAGGGACCTAACCAAGGAGGAAATAGAGCTTATTCTATCAGAAGCTGACAAAATGCTTCCAATAGCAGAGGGTAAAAAGAGATCAGAGATCCTTAAGGGAAAAATACTTGCAACGCTTTTCTTCGAACCATCCACAAGGACAAGACTCAGCTTTGAAACAGCAATGTTACGCCTCGGTGGGGGAGTTATAGGATTCTCTACAATCGAAGGAACGTCGATAATGAAAGGAGAATCTCTCTCAGACACTATAAAGGTTATCGAAGGATATGCAGATATCATTGTAATAAGACATCCATACGAAGGCTCAGCAAAGCTTGCTGCAGAAATATCCAGTAAACCTGTAATAAATGGAGGGGACGGTGCGGGACAACATCCAACACAAACACTTCTTGATCTCTACACGATGAAAAGAGAAAGTGGTGGGATAGAGAGTAAAATTGTAGTTTTATTAGGAGATCTAAAATACGGAAGAACAGTTCATAGTTTGAGCTATGCCTTAGCACTATTTAATGCGGAGATCAGACTTGTCTCTCCTCAAAGTCTTAGAATGCCAGAGGAAATTATAAGAGACCTAAAAGAACTTGGAGCAAAAGTCAAAGAGTACACATCACTTCGAGAAGCAATAAAGGATGCAGACATATTATATGTGACGAGAATACAGAAGGAACGATTCCCAGATCCAACTGAGTATCTTAGAGTAGCAGGGTCGTACAGGGTGAACCTCAAGGTCTTAAGTGAGGCCAAAGACGATCTCATAGTGATGCATCCATTGCCTAGAGTGGACGAAATAGCACCAGAGGTTGATAAAACAAAACACGCAAAATACTTTGTACAGTCTTTTTATGGAGTTCCTGTTAGAATGGCTCTCTTAAAGCTCATACTTATAGGGTGATCACTTTGGAAGAACTCAGAGTGCGTCCTATTAAAGATGGAACCGTAATAGATCACATAAAGGCAGGAAAGGCCCTAAAAGTACTTAGAATTCTTGGAATAGATGAATCACATGAAAATGTCGTAAGTATAGTGATGAATGTCCCAAGTAAGAAAATGAAGAAGAAGGACATAATAAAACTCGAGAACGTATTCCTCGACAAGGACACCCTCAACAAAATTGCTCTAATATCACCAAAAGCTACGATCAACATAATAAAAAATTATAAGGTAGTTGACAAGTACGTTGTAGAACCTCCGAATACCATAGTTGGTATAGTTAAATGTCAAAATCCAAAATGTATAACAAACTCAGAGCGCGAACACGTTACCCCAAAGTTTACATTAGTTTCGAAGAATCCCATAGCCATAAGATGCCACTATTGTTCTCGAGTGATGGTAGGAGAAGAAATAGAGAAAAACATAGTATAAGAACCGTGTCCTCGAGCTGTATTACTCCATGTATTTGTTTCATTGTGATACGGTCTTATCGGTTCCACCTCGCCCAGAGGGCCCGCTTCCACGGTTCGTCCCATAGGCTCATGGGTTGGCTGTCGAACCAACGGCACGAGGCTATTCCATAGCTCGCAACAAGTGAAACGTTTGCCACCTTTCACTTTCCACAATTTTAAACATTCCTAAGAGTCCTCTCATTATAATGTGGCGATCCACGATATGTGAGGTCCTAAGCCCAAATGGAGGCGATAAAGCCGCGAGGATGTGGGGCTCGCGTGATCCTGAAAGCCCTCCAATGAAGCCAGAGGAGGGAAGGTCCTCTGCTACGATAGTCTCGCGTGCTCCAAAAGTAATGGATACCCAGAACGGATACCAAAGGGAATAGTGTATTAAAGTCTTGTTGATGCCGGTGGTCGTATTTATATACCTTTATTTATATAATACTTAAGTGAGTGGTCAACTTCAGAAAGTGAGGAGGATAGGAAGATGGTCAAGTATGAAATTCAAAATGTTGTTGCTTCCGCAATTGTGGCAACAGAGTTAGATCTTGATAAGGTAGCGGAAAGCCTTGAAAATGTTGAATATGAACCTGAACAGTTTCCAGGACTTGTCCTAAGGTTTGAAAATATAGGAACTGTGGCTTTACTCTTCAGAAGTGGTAAGGTCGTATGCACAGGAGGCAAAAGCGAAGAGGATATAATGAAAACAGTTGAAGAGCTGAGAAAGATCCTTAAGGACTTAGGCTTTAAACTACTTGAACCCCCAAAAGTAGAGATTCAGAACATAGTGGCATCTGTGGATCTTGAAGGAGAACTTGATCTCTCTGAAGTTGCAATAAAGTTTGGGCCTGAGAACGTTGAATATGACCCTGAGCAGTTCCCAGGACTAGTATACAGAATGGACGATCCAAAGGTGGCAATTTTGGTATTTGGATCTGGCAAACTTGTGATTGCAGGTGCAAAAACGACTGAAGATGTCAAGAGAGCTGTTGATGCCATAAAGGAAAAACTTGAAAGCCTAGGTCTAATTAAGTATAAGTCATGAGGAAGAAAATATTTCCAATACTTGATGACCATTTTCACTTGGATCCTAGAGGTAAACGTTGGAAAGCTGTTGCAGAGTTTGAGAGATCCGGAGGAACACACATAATTCTCGTCAATAAGCCGTATCTATCATATCCATACAAAAACTTAAGGAGTTACGAGCTGATCTACGAAACAACAATTAGACTCGCAAAGGAAGCTATGGAAAAAACTAATGTGAAAATATTCGTGGTTTTAGGTCCACATCCAGCAGATCTTACAGAGAACATAAAGTACGGAAAGGCATTAGAGAATGCTGAAGAGCTTATGAAAAAGGCTATAGATCTTGCCTCGAAGTACGTAGAAAAGGGTCTTGCTGTAGGTATTGGTGAAGTTGGAAGGCCTCATTACCCTGTATCAAGAACCGTGTGGAACGCTTCTAATAGGATCATGGAATATGCTATGGAAAAAGCTAAGGATTTAGATTGTCCTGTAGTTTTACACACAGAAACTGCTACGCCAAAGGTCTTTAAAGAAATAGCACTTATGGCAAAAAGGGTTGGTTTAGATCTTTACAAGGTTGTAAAACACTTTTCACCTCCTGCTATTCACCTGGAAGAAAATCACGGAATTACACCTTCAGTAATATCTATGGATCTCGCTCTTAGGGAAGCGTTCAGTAAGTTAAGATCCTCTAACGCTAAAAACGGCTTTATGATGGAAACGGATTATCTCGATGATCCTAAGAGACCTGGTAGTGTCTTAGGACCAAGGACCGTTCCAAGGAAAACGTATTCGTTGTACGAGTCAGGCTTTATAGACGAAGATATGGTTTACAAAGTGCACAAAGAAACGCCAGAAAAGGTTTATGGAATAGAGGTCGAAATTTAAAGGAGGTTATATTTATTCGCAACATTGAGATAGAAGTAAAGTGTAAGATTGACGAAGAAGATGTTAGTATTATAAGAACCCTTTTGGGAAATCCCAAGGAGATTGTGAAAGAAGTTGATTACTATTTCAACTCACCAGTTAGGGATTTCTCTAAGACGGATGAAGCTCTAAGGGTAAGACTCTCAGAAGGCCCGGATGGTAAGAAGGAGATTGAAATAACATATAAAGGTCCAAAGATAGACTTCAGAACAAAGACCAGAGAGGAAATTACCATAAAATTGTCTAATAATGTGCCTGTTGAGTCTGTAATGATCTTATTTGAAAAGCTAGACTTTAAGCTTGTTGGCATTATAGAGAAAATAAGGGAAATTTATATAGGAGACTTTGGAATGAGAATATACTTAGATAATGTCTCAGGGATTATAAATGGAAAAAGAGTATATCTTGGATACTTCATTGAGGTTGAAATATTAGGGGAATATTCTGAGGAGAATGTGAGAAGGGTATTAAATTACATAAAAAAGCTTGGCTGTACCAAAACAATACGAGAGAGTTACCTTGAACTTCTAATAAAAGCATCAAAGGGTGACGTGTCTTGGTGGACAGAACACTAGTAGACAGCGTGAGAGAATCAATGGATGCTTTCCTTAGGAGCATATTTGGAGATGCACTTACGCTTTGGGTTCTGGTTACTAGGGAAGGATATGAAGTTTTTGGGAATTCGAACAATGAGGCATTACATAAGCAGGTAGTCTCTGCTACTATGTCCTATGTTTATACCACAGCGTATAAATCGTTTAAGAAGTTTCTGGGAAGTGTTCACATGTACTCAGTTGTAGTTAACATGCACTACTCTGAGAAAGATTATTCTATTGCTGTGATGTTTCATCCTTTGTTCTTTCTTGTAATCATGTTTGATAGGAAAGCACTTAATAAGTTTACAGAAAACGAGAAACAAATAGAAAGAGAACTTTCTAGTCATGTCAGTAGACTTTTTGGAAAATAATTACACTAGAACGTTAGACTCTTGTTTTCATGACAAAGCTTTATAGGACATGTTATAATTTTAAGAACATCATGTGTGGTGATAAAGATGGAAGAAAGAAAACCGTGGTCATATAAAATTTCAAAGAAGGACTACTATAAGTTAAGATCAATATCATCGCAGATGAAGGATGTCTATAATATTGGAAAAGAAGGTATAAAAGAAACTACAGTTAGGGATCTCAAAATACTCCTAAAGAAGTATGGGATGATAAAGGTGAAGTTTCAAAAAGGAGCTAGACTTGAGAAGGACAGATTTGAGCTTGCAGAAGAGCTTGCGAAAAAAGTGGGAGCTATAATAATAGACATCAGGGGATTCACAGTCACACTTGCGCTAGATGATCCTTCGTATGCGCGGTCGATAATAAAGGGTACAAGGACTCCATTGGGATTAGAAAAATAGTGTAAAAGTCACTATTTTATGGAAGTAAGGTACTCTCTATTCGCATAAGTTCTACACCAGTAGATCTGTCTCCTACGATAACTCCTTTCGAGTTTGCTATTATTCCAGAGCCAACGAACGGTGTTCCTCTGTTAACAGTTCCAACATCTATTGTTCTATCTTCCCCAAAAATCTCTTTAAGCAGTTTTTCTTCATTATCTGAAAGATCTGGATGGCATAATATTCCATACTTATTTATGACTGCTGACATTCCAACAAGGCCTGAATCTCCTATAGTTCCCCTGTAAACCTTTACTTTCAGCACATCTTCGAGGACATTCACAGTTTCTTCATCAAGTTCTGGATCTACAAGGGCTGCCTTGTCATCCACCAAGACTACGTTTCCTACGGCGTTTTCCTTTCCAGGAGCAACAGCAACCTCGAGCCCTATCTCCTCAAGAATCTTAAGCTCGTCTTCGTATATGATATTTGATACTACAATCCCTTTAGAATTCAAAACGAGAAGAGATCCTACAAGGCTTGTTCCTCCTATGGTAATCTCGATGACATCTACATCTAGAGCCTCCTTTGCCTTTTTTATAGTCTCTAGTGGAACACCTCTCGCTACGATTAGCCATTCATCATTTGCCTTCCCAAAGATTCCTAAGAATGGATTTTTGTGAAAATTAAGAAGTGTAATCTTCCCCATGAAACTATCTACTCCTCTTCTTTGTTACTATTTTCTTCAACCTTTTCAGGCTCTTTAGGAGTTTCTTTTTCTTCTTCTACAAGCTTCTCCTTCTCTATTTTCTCCTCAGCTTCAGCTGCTTCAGCAGCTATTTGCTGTTGGTCTCTTACATAGTCCTCATAGAGTTTGACTTCAACGGTACCATCGTCTAGTTTCCTTGCGAACACTCTTATTCTTGCAGGTGGTTTTTCAGCACCTCTTTGCCATATGAACTCATTTAATCTTGGGTCTATCCAAATGAGCTCTTCCTTTGTCTTCATATGACGTGCTATAAATTCTCTTACAAGCTTTGCAGCCTTTTTAGCCCTTTTGTATCTTGGAGCGGCTTTTGCCTTACGTAATGGAATCGTGTAAACGCGTTCCAAGACTGTCAAGGAAAATCACCTCTTATTCTTAAGCTTACTTCTTCTCCAATGTCTCATTGCTGGGGAGAGTGTCACTTTTCTGTTCGTTTTCAGTATTACCCATACGGGAGGTCTCCTGTTTTGTTTCATAAACTTCAAGAGCCTTAACTTCCTCGAGACATGTTTATAGTGTGCCATGGAATCACCCTACTTAGTTTCACATCTTTATTCTGAAGTCCTTCTTAGTTCTTTCATGTAACTGAGCAAGTAGTTTTTTGAGAGTCTCATCAGTTACTTTTCCCCTTATTCTTCCAGACTGGTAGAGAGATATTAAGTAGTCCTCTACTAGTCTTGCGATCTCAGGTCTTACAAGTTTTACTCTTGCGAGTCTATCCTTAGCTTCCGTAGTGAGTATCCTTGAAAGTATTGTCCTTCTAAGTACTTCCTCTTGTGCTTCTCTTGCCTCCTCAATTTTTTGGTCAATTTGAGCCTCTTGTAATCTCTTCTGTAGTTCTAAAAGCTTTCTTTTTCTTATTTCTTCAAGTTCTTTGTCATCAACATTCATTTTTATCACGTAATCTTCATCACGTGTTATAAGGATATTATCAGTAATAGAGTTTTATTTCCGGTATTTTCTCTGCAACTTCTGCAGCAACCTCTTTAGCTATTCTATCAAGAAGAGACTGACCCTTTGGTGATATTACTCTGCCTTTGGGAGTCTTTATGATAAGTCCTGCAGCTTCTAGTTGCTGAAGGATCTTCCTTGCTATTGACCTACTACCTTTTCTCGTATGTGGTGGCTTAACACCACGTCTTCTCTTACCCCCATAAAGTGCTGCAAGTCTTGAGACTCCTATGGGATATCTCATGTAGACTTTTCTAAGTACAGATGCTGCTCTCACGTACCACCAGTCTTCTTTCTGAGGGGGCCTCTCTTTATGCACTCCTGTCTTTGCGTACTTTGCCCACTCGGGAGGTTTTATCTCTTCGAACTTTTTCAGCTCCTCAGCAAGTCTTTCTATGAGCTTATATGCAGGCACGTCATATACAGTAACCATAAGATTCACCTGAGACCCGATGCTCGTGTCTGAATTGAAAACAATGAGGTCTCTTTAATAATTTTTTCAGTATAAGTCACATGTTGTTTTGACGCATTCTCGAGGGTATAATAAAGGGATATGCACTTTGGAGGGACACAAAACTGGTGCGGGCGCCGGGATTCGAACCCGGGCTACGGGCTTGGAGGGCCCGTGTCCTACCAGCTAGACCACGCCCGCATGTGAGTTATAAATATCTAAATTCCTTTCATGACTTTAAATTTTACTTTGAAGATCCTCAGGGAGGGGAGCCTCTGATTAGAAGGGAAGTAACTAGATGAGGAGGCTCTCCTTAGGGCCCTCAACTAACCGCTACCTAAAAATATTTTTATAGAGAATTATAAAAATTTGCTGGCAAAGTTAAGACCTTGAACTGTTATCATTAGGGAGGATGGTTATGATACGTTCAAAGTTAATTAGGGATCCAATTCACAATTACATAGAGATCTATCACGAGGAGATCCCCATAGTAGACCATCCATTGGTCCAGAGGCTTAGACATATTAGACAACTTCAGACAACATACTTGACGTATGTAGGTGGCGAGCATTCTCGCTTTCAGCACTCACTAGGCGTTATGCACCTCGCTACGGAGTTCTCAAGTCATCTAGGAAACGATAAGGATATGATTCGTACTACGAGACTCCTAGGACTCCTTCATGATATCGGTCATGGACCATATAGCCATACTTTCGATGATGCAATTATCCAAAAGAGTAGTGAACTAAAGCAGAAAGGAATAAGATCTCATGAGGACTTAGGTCTCATGCTTATAAAGAACTCAGAGATCAGAGATTATCTAGAAGATCTTGGAGTATATGACATGTTCATGCGCATAGCTCATAATAATATAGAGGAGATCCCAAGAGATTTAAGACCGTATCACTACGTTGTTAAGAATTGGATATACCCCGCAGATATAATGGACTTTCTCATGAGAGATGCGTACTACACAGGGACCAAGGAATATGGGTTTGTCGACTATTACAGGCTAATAAAGTTCTCTGAAATCGTTGATGGGGAGATTGCAATTGCTGAACAGGCAATAAGTACCCTTAGAAATTTCCTCATGGCAAGATCATATATGTTTTCTAGTGTTTACTTCCATCCAACATGTCGTGCTACGGATTTCATTGTCGTAGACATGCTTTTCGAAGCAAACAAGTACTATGACTTCGAGGGAATAATACTTAAGGCTATTCAAGGGGATTACGAGGACTTTCTTATGTTGACAGATGAATCCGTGGTGTATCTCATATTAAGAGATGGCAAGAACACAAGGGACAAGCACTTGAAAAAGGCATACGAATATGCATCTATGCTTGTAAGAAGAATCATCCCATGGAAGATGATATATTTTATAGATATCCCATTCAGGGGCGAAGATGCAGCAGTAAGCTACAAGTACTTCGACGTGAGGAAACACATAGAAGAGGTTAAAGCAGAAGTTATGCCAAAGCTTGAAGACCTTGGAGTGTCAGAGGAGGACCTTGTCTTTGACCATACTAAGTACAAGTATCTGCCAGATAATCCACGGGAAGTCAAAGGAACCATTGCTGTTAAGACGAGAAATGGAGAGTTACATGAGGTTCCAATCGTTAAAATAGCCGAGGGATACCCTCTTTATACGATAACGATAAGAGTATATGTGTCTAAGAAACATAGGGAACACTTTGACACAATAAAAAGGACATTAAAGGAAGCCTTTGAGAAGCTTAAGAGTACTAGTATTGGGGTTACGATGTGAGCAATAGTGACTCCATTTGCAACTAATATTACTGCCATAGTAAGAGAGGATGAGAAGATATTTATTACTGGGTGTTCTTAGATGGAACTTTCAGTAATAATTCTGCATTATAACGAAGAAGAGAGAATAAAGAAGTATTATGACAAATATTTTAAGCTGGTTGACGCACTTAAAAACCTCGTTAATGATTTTGAAGTGATTTTAGAGGAAGATGGCTCAAGGGACAATACTAAAAACCTACTAAGGGAAATAGCATCTAAAGATGGACATTTTGTTTTAATAACACACGAGAAAAAACTTGGAAAGGGAGGAGGACTCATAAAAGCTCTTGAGGTATCTAAGGGAAAGTACCTGATAATGTTAGATGCGGACTTTCCAGTACCTTTCGAAACTATAGAAAACGTATATGACTATTTAAGGAGGGGTTATGATATCGTTATACCCAGTAGAAGACATCCAAAATCAAGGACGAGAATTCCAACACTTAGGAGAGTATTCAGTTTCCTATTTAATGTCTTTGTGAGAATACTTTTCAAGATAAACGTTAGGGATACTCAAGTAGGTGTAAAAGGTTTCAGAAGAAATGTTCTTGAAGAATGTCTTCCGAGGTATCTTACGGGGCTTTCAATGGACGTTGAAATAATAGTAAGAGCTTGGAGAAGGGGTTATAGGATACTGGAAATACCTACTGTTTATGTGCATGGGGAGGGGGAGCACGTCAATGTTTTAAGAGACGCTTTTAGGATGGGAGTTGATGTGCTGAAACTTTGGGCAAGCTTAAGAAAAGAGAAGTCCTAAAAATTAGTGATAATGGAGGATTTAAGATGGTAGCAATTCACAAATGTCATCACGAAAATACAAAGGAAGAAAGAGCATTCAAGAGGTTTTTTTACTACAGTCTTAACGCTATAATAACGATAATGGCAATATACTATATTGTTAGGCTTTTTTGGGGAAACGTGAGACTCATAACAGCCTATAGTGCTAAAGACATAGCTCTTATTGTAGCCTCAATGGTACTAATAGACGTCATATCTGCACTTAGAATAAGAATATTGTTTGGAAAGCCTCTAAAGTATGCAGAAGCGTTCTTCTTACACTTGTATGGTCTCATACTTTCAGACGTAACTCCTGGTAGGATAGGGTATGCAATAATACTTAAGGAGTTATCGAGGCGCACAAGAAAAACCCTAGGAGAAGCATTTTCAAAGTTCATATTTATAAATGCTATGGATACAGGAATAAAACTTGTAATGCTAGTTATTGCTGTGATATTTCTCGTGAACTACATAGCTTATGGGAACTACGTTATTGTGATGCTTGTTTTTGGAATATTGAGCTTTAGTGCACTTGTGGTTTTATACTATCTCCTTTCTAGGGATAACAAAATTAAAAGAGCTCTTATAAGGAAGTTCGGTGGATATGAAATAATAAGAGATCTCTTGGGGTACTCAACAAGCGGATCCTCAGACAACAATGTGATCTTGAATGTGCTATTAAGTGCTGCCATATTCGGCCTTTCAGTAACAAGCTTTTATCTCTTTTCAAGGCCATTTAATTACACGTTCTTTGAGGCATTCTTTGTTTATATATTTGTAGCACTTTCTGCTGGTATTCCAGCGGGAATAGGTGGAATAGGCGTACAGGAGGGAACATGTGTTCTCCTAAGCTCCCTTCTAGGAAAACCATATGAAGGTTCTGTTTTGGCTGTGATGTACCGTGTGCTTTCGATGATATGGCACTCTTTTGGACTTGCCTATGTCTTCCTATATGAAGAAGAGAGTTCCCTCTAGTTTAAGATAAAGCTTATGAACTCAACGCTTATTTATGGTATGAATAGAGCTCATGGGCCCGTGGTCTAGCCTGGTTATGACGCCGCGCTCACAACGCGGAGGTCCCCGGTTCGAATCCGGGCGGGCCCACCAAAGATGTTAAAAATACCTTACTAATGAAATTTAGGAAGTAATCTGTTCTCTTTAATTTGTGGAAGGAGTCCTATCAAGGCTTGATAATCTTCAACAAGATGACATACCCCGTGCTAAAGTGTGTGGATTTTTTGTGGGGAGGTTTGTAGTCTTTTAGGATGGTGGCTGTGGGGTGTGTTAGTATTTATGGCCTTATGCTTTTTTGTAATATTCAAACAACCTATAACGTCTGTGT
>JAGGXY010000085.1:0-3012 GCA_021162855.1 Methanobacteriota archaeon | reverse complement strand
TAGAAGAGGCCACTACAGATTCCTTCACTATACCTGAGTTCACACTCCCGATCTTTAAGTATTTTGCACTACAATAACATACAAAAGCTCACAAAGAAAAGAACAGTCTCATGTGGCATTAGGAGAAATAGAAAACAGGTCTTGGTGTAAAACGCAGAAAAAACTATAATATCAATTGATAACAGTCAAATACACTAAATACACTATTAAGATGATGAAAGTTATATTAAGTTAAGATCATACTTAACAATGCTTTCATCTATTTTAAGTCTCACAACGACCTTTGAGCCTCTCATCTCAATAGCCATGTGGCTAAGTCTGGACCTGTACAGGGCAACCCTCTTACCCTCTATAGTGAGTTTAGTACCTACTTTCTCCATAAGACCAAGGCTTTCGAGGAGTTTCACCTTCCTGTAGCATGATGCTATTGGAATGTCAAGTTCAAGGCTCATTTCAGGTATCGATCTCGGCGAGTAATATGAGTATGCGAGTATCTTAAGGACATAAGGGTCTGAAAGTGCCTTCATGATCAATGACTTTGGGTCATTAACCTTAGGCACTTTTATCACCCCTGAGCATCACGTACAATATTTTTTTCATAACTTTGACTTTTAATTTTTACTGTTTGCTTATCATGTCTGATATCTAACGGATGTTAGATCCTGAGTAAAATAGTAAACTATAGGTTTCCTACCTTACGAGGTAGTATAATGGAGATGTTACCGATGAGAGTCCTGTCAAAGAGGACTAAAGACTTATCAAGATCATTGCAAAAGAGGAAATCCTTTAGGAGAACGTTCCCTTTACTATTCATGATAATATCCATACTTTTATCCTCTATGTTTGTGGGAGAAATATCGGATCTGGGATGGGTTAGTGAAAGGTTCAATGAGGAAAATACCTCTTTTTACTATGCGGATTCAACAAGTATTGGCGTGAGCATATGGGTAGGATACACAGGAGATGTTATAGCTGCGAGACCTATTGCTGCAAATGGGGTACTATACATCGCCTCAATGGATGGTAAAATATATGCATATGACGCGGAGCTGGGAGCAAAGCTGTGGGAAACACAGGTGACACTTCCATATACGTGGTCCGCGAGGACACCTGTTGGTGGTATAGTAGCTTCTCCAGTATACTATAACGGAATACTATACGTTACAGTTCGACAGGGCGGTATTGTGGCGTTAAGTGCCCTCACGGGCAAGATACTTTGGGAGTATAACATGGAGAATATGACAGCTGTAACTCCCACAATAGTCGACGGAAAATATCTCGTGATCTCAGATAATACCGGTGCAATATTCGTCATAGACTTACAGACAAGAAATATTATCAGATACTATCATTTTAGAGAGTTCGTCTGGGCAAAAGCCGCATATGATGGTAGTAAGTATGTATATTTAGGTACAAGCCGTGGTAGAGTGATAAAGCTCGATAAGAACACGTGGAACATAACAGCACAGACGTTCCTCAGCGGCGGTGTGACAGGAGCGATCGTGTACGATAAGGGTTATCTGTACATCACGACATCTGCAGGATATCTCTACAAGCTTTTCGCTGAAAACCTTTCAGTTGTATGGGAAAGAAAGCTCATGGGGCCTGTTTATGGGGGACCATCAGTTTCTGACAAGTACGTGTTCATCGCGAGTATGGACGCGAACGTTTATTGCATATATAAAGACTCTGGAAAAATACGATGGAAGGTGGGATTAAACTACGAGTCCTCATCTTCTATAGCGGTTTCAAAGTCATACATATATTTAGTAGATGATGGCGGATACATATACTGTATTGACATCGCTACGGGTACAATTATATGGTCTAAAGATGAGTTCTCAGGTGCAAAGCTCGAAGCATGGAAGATCACAAGCGGACTGAATCTCGTTAGGGGACTTCATGGTCCTATAGTCTATAGGGGAAACATATATGTGGGCTTTATAGACAAAAGAGTCGTTGCCTATGGTGAAGGGGGTAGGGTTTCAGTAAGCCCTCTACTTTTATATTCCGCTGTTGTTGTGGCAATAGCGCTTATAATAGTGGCAGGTATAGAAAGGAAAAGGTCTAAGGAGAGAAAAAGACCCCGATTTTAATTTTAAAAAATTAAATTTTAAATTAAAATTGTTGCTTAGAATCCCTTTATGGAAAAACTGGTGGGGCCGCCGAGATTTGAACTCGGGTCGCCGGCTCCCAAGGCCGGAAGGATACCAAGCTACCCCACGGCCCCTTTAACTCAGAGATTAAGCGTTTACGCAGACCTCATACATCTCTTGACATCTTTCCCTCCCCATAAGGCCTTTATCCCACCATCATTTGGGGGAGGAAGGCTACATATAAACACGGCCTCGTCAAACCCATTTAAAGTTCATGAGGTAGCCTCTAAGAAATTAGGTAAAGAGCTACTATTAATAAACTTTTCTTGAGAACTTCTAAGAGAATTTTCGGTAGGGAAGGTGCTTTTAGGTGGTAAAAGTGAACACTTAGGCTTCTTGTGGATCTTTTGGTAGTGCTCTCTGGCATATCGTAATTCTAGGTTGAATATCATGAGTAAAATTTATATTTGATTCTCACATAATGATAATAATGATTGATGACGCCTGTTTTCCACCGGCGCCTCAGGACGGGCCCACCAGGTAGGTATAGGTCTTGAGAGGTTGGGTATATAAATTTTATGATAAGGAGTCTAAGCGAAGGATAAGCTGTATTGTTCATCATGAAATAGGACCTCTAATAGGTAGGATAAGAACGCTCGATAGAAGAGCGATTTCTGAGTACGTGGAGTATAAGACGAAGATGTTCGCGAGGGCACTTTATCCGCTGGGAATCAAAGTGCATTCTCTCTGCTTCTCACAAGGAGGTGATCAGCAATGATCTCAGGATTCAGGAGGACTATCTCAAGGCTGAGGAATGACGAAAGGGCAGATATCGGTATGGGTACGCTGATCCTATTCATAGCCTTCCTCATCGTTTCAGCAATGGCAGCAGCAGTCCTAATAAACGCTGTTAACC
>JAGGXY010000066.1:0-5224 GCA_021162855.1 Methanobacteriota archaeon | reverse complement strand
GAAGATGGCCTTTGTTTGAACTAAGGGCATTTATTTATATACTGGTACGTCCTAGGTATATTTAGCGTGATGACAGTTACCCCCACTGAGCACTGCGATGATGAGTTTGCCGAGTCCTGAGGAGCGTGGTAGGTATAGCGTTCTTGGACTTTGCGAGATCTCTTGCGATAATTGCTCCTGCGATAGCACTTCTATATTGGCTCATGGGAAGGCTTGAAACTCATGTGAAAGAAGAGAGGCTTTTTGTGAGCTTCCTTTGGGGTACTCTCGGAGGGATTCTCCTTGGGTATTTCAATCTCTTTCTCACGAGGACAATGGGAACGTATCTCCTTAATTATTTCTTGAGCATTCCTCTTCTCGAAGAAAGTGCTAAGGGAATGTACGTCCTTAAGCTTAGGGGATTGAAGTCCATAGAAATAGTTTCGAGGACGTACTCCTTCGGGATAGCACTTGGGACTGCTTCTGTATTCGTCTTTGAATCATCACCGTATAGTGTGAGTGGTAGTGTGCTCTTATACATCGTTCTCGTATTTCTCTATGCTCTCTCCTACATGATGCTACACGCGACGAATGGGGCATTGATAGGCCTTTACACATACCTCGGGAAGGGCCCCAGAGGCATAGGTATTGCCTTGGTGAATAACGTGGGCTATAAACTTCTTTTCTATGCGCTTCTCTTGTTCTTTTCAGTCTATGGGCTGGAAAATATGGCTTTGGGACTTATAGTAGCATATACAGTTCCAGGATTTTATCTAATGACAAAGAAATTGGTCAAAAAGGAGTTTTAGGAGGGTCCGCCGCCCTTTACTTGAGCGTATATTTCCTCGAAGGGCTTCTCTCCATATTCTACAACAACGGTATTTATCTGGACTATGTCCTCAGAGATAGTATTCCCTCTCACGGTCTTACGGCGTCTTTCACCCTTTCTTCTTGGCTTGAACCCAGGACCAGAAGATAGGAGTACGCGTTTCCTCACTGGGCCATGTATGTCTGGTCTCATGGGGAATCCGTCCTTATCTGTTCCTCCTGTGATCTTAAGCTTGTATCCTGGCATGTCCACTGCAGAGCCGTCAACTATGTCTCCAATTTTTTTCCCGATGAATGCTCTAGCTTTTTCTCCAGTTATTTCTACTTGGAATGCCTTTCCACTTTTTGGGTCGGATACCACTACTTTGAACGTTGCCATGGTATTACACCCCCAGCATCCCTTTGGGTTCATCCCCGGGGCTGTTGCATAGAATGAGTAGATGCAATTTAAATATTTTTATTGGTAGCTCGATACTGTCGGAACAGAGCTCTTCAATAGTGGCAGTTTGCTCCTGTATGGCTGCAGTTACTTCCTCAGCACTTGTCGAGAGTTCCTCTAATTTAGTCCTGAGAATACTATTTTACTACTGGCTGTTTGTTCCGCTGTCATCTTTATTTCACCATGGTTCTTTATACTGTCAATACCCTTCCTGCCCTCTTCGGCTAGTTTCTTAATTTCTTGGGCTACTGCAGCAAATATGAGCACTCGATGACTTTTAATCCCAATCTTTGCCTTTCTATTCTCATGATCTCATGGGGATTGGCATTCTTATCGTAGGAGTGGGTTGTGCTCCTCTCGGGGTATTAATTTACCCCCAGCATTCACGGTAGTGCCAAGAGTCTTTGATCTTTCCATGATGGTTATGATAACGATCACACGCAAGACCTTTATACATTTCCTGCCATTTTTACAAATTACACAAAAAAGCTTGAAATGACTATTTCAGTTATTATCCTAGTTACTTTTCAACGTTCTTGCCCACCTCACTTGCTTTATTTTACGACCTCATCTTTGTTACTAGTATTCTTATTATAGTAAAATATATATGTCTCAACATATCAAAAGGATAGATTTGCTACTATTGAAGACCTCCGGAGGCCACTTGGCACATGATAACGCGTCTTGAGGGTAAATTTGAGTACGTGCTTCCCTCTTTAGGTGATCACAAGGCACTCGCTAGGAAGATACAGCAGATACTTGAAGGATCAGGATATAGAACAGAGCTAAAAGATATCAAGAACAGACGTATCGTTTTCGCTTCTGTCAATGAGAGAAGAAATATCTTTGTCCCAGAGATAATAGATGGGAATATGAATGGCTTCCTTGACACGTTCTATGACATCGTTGATGATCTCAAAAAAGCATATGTGAATGAAGTCTTTCTAGTTTTTAATAGGCCTCCCATGCTTCAGGTTGTTAGATACATTGAGAGGTTGAGAAGAGTCCTGAAGGTAAACGTATATCCTGCCTATTTCGATGTGGACAAAGAGGGAGGAGGAAAGATAGTGATCTCTAGGAGTTCTTCATGGACAAAGGACGTTCGTATCATAGCACCGGAGAACGGACAGAAGGTATTCGTGTCCACTTATAGGGCTACGATAACAGCAGAGGCTGTCTTTGAATACATATATCATGTTCTTGGGATCAGGACCGTGAGCGATGTGAAGCTTATAGCCAGGCAGTGGGATTTAAATGAGGATGAGTTTCTTAGGATAATGTTGAGGGCTGCTAGAGAGAAAGGATACGTTGTGATTAGGGACACTGGAGAAATAGTGCCTCCATGGGAAAAGCACATTGTAAGAATCTCTCTCCAGCGTTGACCTCTTCTCTTTTTCGAAAGGTGATTTTCGATGTCAATTTCAGTCCGGGTGGCATCCCTGGACGATGTAAAAGGCATAGTCAATGTTCACTGTTCTGGAATAGAGAGATGGGTTAGACGTGTCGACGGGAAGGAGGTAGAAGTTACATATGATGAGCTCACGGTGGAAGAGCGATGGGCACATGGTGGGCCATGGATGACTGTTGAGACGTGCAGTGTTCATGTGAACTACATGCTGGTCCATGGACAGTATCCTCTTGTTGCAGAGCTCGAGGGGAAGATCGTGGGCTCATTGGACCTTTATATAGGAGAAGAAATGGGGGTTCTTGGAAAAACGGCTTTTATTGACGTCCTTGAAGTACACAAGGGGTACAGACGTAGGGGAATCGGTAAATGTCTCGTTAGAAGAGCAATGGAAATCGCAAGGGATAACGGATGTGATACTATCGCTGTTTGGCCTGTAAAGGATGCCATAGATTTCTACAAGAAGTGTGGAATAAAAGACGTGGCATATGAAATTATAGATGTTAAAATAGATGTTCAAAAGTTTTTAGAAATAGAAAACTTCGAATATCATGAAATCAAATCTCTTCCCGAATATGATGTTCTCAAAAGTATGAACTTCATATCTCCCAGGATATTTTCCTCCTTTACGGCGTGGCTCAAGAGTAGATGGAAGTACGCTGTCGCACAGTATAAAATGGTTCAAGTAGAAGGTTGGCTTCCAAGAATGAAAATCGCGTATATCATAGAAAACCTGTGGTCAACAAGAGATAAAGCCAGAGTCTATCTATGGATAGAAGACGTTGACTACATGGAAAATGCCTTGAGATTCGTCCTTAACATTGCGAAGAGATCTGGATTTAAGAAGCTACGTTTTTTGGTATCTGATGAGTTTTATGATCGTTTTCTTAGAGGATATCCCCATGAGATCGTTGGAAGGGAAGTACTTCTTATGTCCAAGGTATGAGCTCTTAACTATACTGTAAGGAAGCTTTCTTGGAATGTTGGCAAATTATAAATAATACCATGGCCTAATCACTTTATTAAGGTTAACTGGTGAACAGAATGACGTCGAAATACATAACCTATGGTGTATTCTTTGGGGCTGTATTCGGGCTTATCATAGGAGCCCTAATAATACCTATATATGACTCAAGTGTCAAGGAGTTTGCAATTGAGTTAGTCAGAAAAGACCTAGAGAGGCATGGTATTCCTGAAAATGAAATGAACACAACGCTTGTGATCTTGAAGAAGGAGCTTGATACAGTGAAGTATTGGATGCCCATTGCAGAGATGATAAACTTTATAATTTATGGCTTAATAATAGGAGGGATTACTCAGCTTTTCTATAATAGGGTACGAGTGAAAGCTCCCATAGCGGCTGTCTTAGCATTCCTTATAGCTCTTGGAGTATACTCGCTTATTCTATATGGAGTAAACGTTTACTATTCGGGAGACTTCATTCCAATAATGCTCAAACACGTTCCTCTCTGGTATATATTACTTGAAATATTCGGTTTTATGGGCATATATTTAATCATGTGCAGCATCAAGGGGCCATGGGAGCGATGGTTTCTTGGAGGGCCAAAACACTACTGAGAGGAATTTATTTGCTCCGATGTGAAAGTTAAATGAAGTGAGCTGTTTTGTAGATGGTAAAAAAGCGTTAAAGTTTGGCATCTTTAATTTTTGCAATTTTTAAACATTCTTAGGATTTATCTCATTATAGTGTGGCAGTCCTTGACATGCGAGTCCTAAGCCCAAATGGGGATCACTGAAAAGCCACGAAGATGTAGAGAGTAATCATTCCCCCAAAGGCCCTCCAATGAAGACGGGAGGAGAGAGGCCTACTCGTTTTTAATGGGTAGGCAGAGTGATCTCTCACTTCATCCTTTGTGGGCTGGAACCCTCGCACTTTAGTGCGGAGAGGAAGTTCCTGTGGGAACACCCTGCCCTTTAGGGCGGGGAGGAGGTCAGTCCGGCTCAATAACAACAGCAGTCCCATATGCAAGGGTCTCTGCAGCTCCGGACATGACTGTTGCGGATGAAAACCTAAGACCTAATACTGCGTTTGCACCCATTTTCTTTGCTTTTTCCTTCATTCTACTTAGTGCCAGATCTCTAGAGTATGCTAAGAGTTCTGTGTACTCTTTTACCTCCCCACCAGCTATGTTCCTAAGTGCAGCAGTTATGTCTCTTCCTATGTTTCTAGCAAGCACTACACTACCGCTCACAACACCCAAGACCTTAACGATCTTATATCCAGGAACGCTTTCAAGGGTTGTAACAAGTATGTCATCCTTCTCGCTCAAGAACAACACCTCCCCCAATAGAGGATCATTATAGCTCACTAATGTTTATTATTTACCTTGTAATGTAATATTATCTTATAAGGGGTTCTCCCTACGGGAGCATTCATGAGATTCGATGACTTTTAATCCCAGTCTCTGCTTCTCGAGGACTATAATCCCGTAGGGATTGGCCTTCATTAGCCCCTCATCGGCGAAAGCCTCGGAACCTCTAACCCTTTCGGGGGAACCCCTAACGCCCCACATCCGAAGGTTCACAATGGCGATAAAATCCCTATCCTCAAT
>JAGGXY010000070.1:0-10260 GCA_021162855.1 Methanobacteriota archaeon | reverse complement strand
GTGCACGCGGACTCCACGCATCTTCTGTTTCTATTCTCTCCCATTGGATCTTTATTTTTACTGTCATTTTGGGGAGGGGGGTGTTTGAGTGCCTTGCCAGGCCTGTAGAGCTTATCTATATAAGTATGACACTATAAAACCTATTTAAACTTACCATTACAGTAATAGCCACTCACCAATTATTTAAATACTTCACTTATGATTTTTTATCTGCGTGCTCTACTCTTACACCAAAAATATAGTACAATTGATAGTAGGTGTCATACATGACGGTATACTTTATATTTGGGCTTCATAATCATCAGCCTGTAGGAAACTTTTCTTACGTATTTGAGCATGCGTACAACAGTGCGTATAATCCAGTACTTGAAACCCTAGAAGACTATCCTGAAATGAAGGTTTCATTACACTACACGGGCCCTCTACTTGAGTGGATAGAAGAAAATCACCCTGAGCACTTAGACCTCCTTAAGAAGCTCATTTCGAGGGGTCAAGTGGAGATTGTCATATCAGGTTTTTATGAGCCTGTTCTCGCAGCAATTCCTGAAGCGGATAGATTATTACAACTCAGGCTAGCAAAGGACTACGCAAAAAAGATTGGGTATAATCCAAAGGGAGTGTGGATCACTGAGAGGTTCTGGGAGCCAAGTCTTGCAAAGGATATAGCTAAAGCTGGTCTTGATTTTGCAATAGTAGATGATCAACACTTCTTGGCAGCAGGTTTGAAAAAAGAGAACCTTTACGGATATTATCTTACAGAACACGAGGGGCACGCGATAGCAGTGTTCCCAATAGATGAATACTTAAGATACCTTACCCCTTTTAGACCAGTAGAGAGAACTATTACATATCTAAAGCATCTAGACGAACGATTTAACAACCCACTTGTGGTGATACATGACGATGGAGAAAAATATGGAGTATGGCCTGGGACCTATGAATGGGTTCACAAAAAGGGGTGGCTAAGAGAGTTCTTTGAGGAGATCACAAGTAATGAAATGATCACCACTACGACATATAGTGAGTATATGAAGAGCCATCCCCCGCTAGGTCTTGTTTATCTCCCTACGACATCGTATTTTGAGATGTCTGAATGGTCTCTACCAGCAGATCAAGCAAAGGAACTCGTAGATTTTGTTAACTGGCTCAAATCTGAAAACAAGTTCAAAAAGTATAGAGTATTCGTTAAAGGAGGTATCTGGAAGAACTTCTTTTATAAATACCCAGAGGCAAATTATATGCATAAAAGAATGTTATTTTTGAGTGAATTGACTAAGAGAAGCCTAAAAGCTAAAATGTATGTGCTTAGAGCGCAGTGCAATGACGCTTATTGGCATGGGATATTTGGGGGAGTATATCTACCCCACCTCAGAGAAGCCATTTGGAGGAATCTTATTGCAGCACATGATCACGTGGCGAGGGGTAGGATATACGTTCGAGACATAGACATAGATGGTCATGTAGAAATCCTCTATGAGAGACCTAAGTATTTTGCAGTCCTAAAGCCATCATATGGAGGTGCACTTATTGAGCTCTCCTCTAGGAAAAAGCTCTATAATTACGTTGACGTTCTCTCAAGACACAGGGAGCATTATCATGAAATATCTACGACAGCAGCACCCCAAGACGAGAGAGGGGGATTAGAGAGCATTCATGAGATTAAGAAGAAAATACCTGAAGAAATTCGAAAAGAGCTGTTCTATGACAATAGAAGGAGGTACTTATTTCAAGAGCATCTCATAGGATCTGACACGACACTTGAAGATGTGTACTCAGGAAGGGTTATGGGAATAGGCGAAACATACGCTAGAAAATATGATGTAGAAAACATAGATGCAAAACAAGTAACGCTTTCATTGAGCTCAGATGTGGCATACATAAAGAAAACCTATGTCTTTACCAAACAGGACGTGCTCATAGTGGATTACTACATAAAGCCAAAAATCAGTGGAATGCTCCTTATAGAGTTAAATGTGGGAGTGCATGCTAAGAAAGAGTTTGTTTACGAGGAGGATCACATAGACAAGGTAGTCATAGATGATCAAGTATTTGGAAGACTTCTAGTAGAGCTTTCGGAGGAAAGTACCCTTTGGAGGTATCCTATAAAGACGCTCTCACAGTCTGAATCTGGATGGGATTTCATTCAACAAGGAGCTTCATATAACATCATAAAAGATGTAGAAAAGGATTCAGAAGTTCGTTTGAGGATTCTCCTTAAGGACATCTAGTGACTTTAGCCTCTTTACTGACCTCCTTTCCCGCCTTAAAAGGCAAGGCTTCCACTCCGCAAAGGAAGTGAGATCCTTAGTAGAAGTATGTCCAAGGCTAACATAGAGAAATATAAGACCAGTATTGACAAGTAGGACAGCATATCATAGCCAATTACTCTTATGTAAAGTTGAACACATGTGGCAAGAGAATCTATTGCTCCATGGGCTGCTGTAGTTATCATTAGTCCTTTGATACCATAAAGCTCCATGTAAATGGCTGTTAATGTGTGGAAAAGTAGTACTAGAAATCGTTCTATTCCAGGAGCTATGTACTGAAGAACTCCTGTATTCTCTGGGATGGAACCAAGGATGGCTATGCTCATAAATGCATATATTGCGAGGTATATTACCTCAGTAATTCCAAAACCAAGACCTACCTGAAGACTATATTCAGAATTTTCCTTTTTAAGGAATAAGTATTTGAAAATCTCTTGGAATATAGCAGCGATGAATCCTGTGTAAAAAGAGATTATAATGACGAAAGTAGTCCCTCGAATTATAATATCTGCTGTAGTCCTGATACCAAGGATTAGAAGCGGGATTTGTTGTATGGGAGACTGAATGAAGATTGCTATTAAAAACGCTGCAGCACCTGAGAAAAGTGCGGAAAATAATAGTTTATGAGGTTTGAAAATCACTAGAACTAAAATCACAGCTATAATACCCCCAAGGACTAACGAAAAGGCACTGAACACATGCACCATGGTCTTCACCAAATGAATGATATACGCTCTTAAGAGATCCCTTAGGGTCAAGGAAGATATAAATATGTTTTTGTAGGATACTCTACAAAAAATAAAAATAAAGAAGAAGAGACAGAATCACATTAGGGTATATCTAGGAAAGGATCTGTCAATGCCCATGTATATCATCAAATATTTAACAGTTTCGCAAGGCAAGTGTCAGGCATTTATTGTATAATTCTAAGCTTTTTGCTCCTGTACATTTCTTTTATCATTTCCTGAATAATGCTTTCAGGATAAATCATCATGATCATAATACATCACACCTCTAGTCAGTTTCATATGATTTATATCGATATAAAATAAGTCTCCTTTGATTATTAACAGTTTCCTGAAATGTACTTGGCATTTCATGGTAATAGTTCTCTTAGGATGACCTATCATGGAAGTATCTTCCTTGGCAACAATTATCATTAAAAATGATTGAATTTCTTGCGAATTTAGGCCCAAAGAAAGCTTAATATCGCACAACTGTGATATTAATTTTTTATGAGAACTCCAGAGGACTATCCTGTGCTTCTTCGAGTGTCAGCAAACATTGTAATTTTCTTCATCTTGACATATATATGCATGTATCTTACATTGACAGGTTATGGTGTTATATCAATAAGAGTAGAGGAGAGTATTGTTTCACCAACTAATGGTACGTCAACTCCTCCACCTTACCATCCTGACATAGTTATATATGAGAGTCAAAAAAGTCCAGAGAACCCCTTAAAAGTTCCTTATATACTTACTGCTGTCTTCTTAGCATTTCTTCTTGTGTATGTGATTCTAAAGTTAGATCCAAAAGTTCTTAAGTGGATAATAGGACTCTCTATGTATGTTTCATCGGTTTATGCTTTAAGGGGTATTTTCCACAGCCTTAGCATCATATATCCTATTGTTTTGGGTTTTCCATTGGTGGCAGTCATATTTTATAAGAATACGCCAAGTGAGGTAAAGAGTGCATTACTAGCTATTGTTATTGGTGGTATTGGGGCTTTACTTGGATCTATGGCATATCCAATCCTTTGGGTAGCAATATTAACTGCTCTCGTCTGCTATGACGTATGGGGGGTCTACAGGGGTCCAATAAGGCACATCTCAGAGGAAGCTCTTAGACTCGAAATTCCACTGCTTGTGAAGATTAGTGTTAAAGAAGAAGAGCATTTAATAGGGCTTGGAGATTATGCTCTTCCAATGAGTTTCTTGGCATCCCTCATGAAATATGAAAGCGTTTTCTATTCATTTGTATCCTTTGTAGGGTTTATTCTTGGAGCGATAATTGCTCTTATAATAGCTAGGAGAAAAGGTCCACAACCAGGACTTTTATATATAGTTCCTTTGGGAGTTGTACCATATCTCATATTGAAGTTCATTATTACGACTTGTTTGTAGCATATAAGAGACTGATGATGTGCTATGACAAGGCTTTACAGGGTGTCTGAAGTCGCGAGGATGCTGAACATCTCCCCTATTGCTGTGAGGAAGTGGATAAAGAGTGGTAAGCTCGGCGCGAGGAGGGTTGGCAAGCTCTGGATGGTTCCAGAAGAGGAGCTTAAGCGTTTTCTCGGAGAGAAGCCAGAGGAGACGAGGGCTATAACCTACGCGAGGGTTTCTTCTTACAAGCAGAAGAAGGACGGAAACCTCGAGAGGCAGATAGAGAGGCTGCGTAGTTACTGTGCCGCAAAGGGATACAAAACTGTAGACTATCTTATCAAATAAGTGCATCAGTAATTTAAATAAGGGAGGAATAAAATATTAGATGAGTTGCCTCGATGACGGCGAAGTAGCCAGCAGAAGCGAGAATAATGCTCATCCCACGTAAGACCTCCCAATGACGCGCTGATTATAATGAGGCGCGGAAGGGGAAGCCCGTGCTTAGTTTCTGAGATATTCCAAATACAAAGCACGGCAACCACTTTCCACTTGAAGGTCTAGAAGTAGAAGTTAGGGCTTGGTATGATCCCATAGCGATTAGAGATAAAACCATAGAGGCACTCTTAACGATATAGAAATCGTTGTACGTGTAAAGTCCCTGAATCTAAGGACAAAATTGAAAAATTTGTGAAGGAAGCCAGAAGAGCGTGTTTCATAGAACAAACAATAGAAAAGCCAAGAAACGTGAAGTTTATTGTAAAAAGTTTAATACCTTTCGTGTTCAAATTATTTTATCATTTCGAGAAATCTTTTAGCATCCTCATACATGTTTGTGTTATTGAAAAGCACATAAATCTCTCTTTCAAGGTATGATGTTAAGGTATCTCGGAGTGCTCTGAGTTCCTTGTCTGAGTACTTGTGCTTGTATACTATTCTTTCTTTCTCGTGCCTTCCGTGAAGTCTGAAGTAGACTATATCGCTCATGTAGGCGGGAGATTCCACAAGAGGGTCAACAACGTCTATCAGATCAAATTCTTCACAAAACCATTTCCTGGATTCTTTGCTCCATCCTCTAAGCTCTATTGCCACACGGATATCATTTAAATTAATGTTCTTGAAAAATAGTTCTGCTCTTTTTATGTTCTCTTTAGTATCTCTAAAGCTTCTCGGTAGTTGTACAAGTACTATTTTACTTTTCAATATCTTAGCGATTTTAATAGTATGTTCCCAAAAGTTGAGTACCTCTTTTGTAAGTCTTAGAGAACCAACTTTATCTTTTAGGATTTTGTAATCTTTTATGTTTGATCTCTTCCACGTGGGGGATCTCACATCATGTGTTATTCCTTGAAAGGCTTTGATAACAAATTCAAAGTCCTGGGGAGCAGCATCTCTCCATCTTTTTGCAGTTCTCTTCTGAATTAATTTATAAAATGTACTTTGAACTTCTACGAGCCTGAACTCTTGAAAATATCTGGACATGGATACTGGAAAGCCGCAACATCCAATCTTTACTTCTTTAAGTGTCATACATCTCACATTTCACATTTTATATTATCTTTGTTAGATTATTTTAGCTGTATAATTTCGAATCTATTGTTTAATAGATCCACAAGTAATAGTTTATTTTCTAGGAGTGTTCCCATACCGAGTATTATTTTAATGGTCTCAGTTGCCTCAATGAGGCCTATTATCCCAGGGGTTACTCCAATCACTGGTATGGGCTTATCTCTACCTTTACTTCCAGTCATGTTGGGAAATATTTCTCTTAGGGAGTACGTCTTTCCCGGTATTATTGTTGTTGCCTGTCCATAAAAGGCCTCTACAGCTCCATGAACGAGAGGGATGTCAATTTCATGTGCATATTCATCAGCTATATATCTTGTCTCAAAGTTGTCCAAAGCATCAACTATTATATCTACGTCTCCTATAAGCTTAGAGACGTTATCTCTAGTGATTCTTCCATGGACAGGCTCTATTTCAATTTCAGGGTTAAGTTTTACTAGTTTTTCTCTTGCTGATTCCGTTTTGGGTTTTCCTATGTCGGTTGTCCAATGTAGTATCTGTCTGTTAAGGTTATCTAACTCGACGCGATCTCCATCGATAATTCTTAGGGTTCCTACACCTGCCGCTGCTAGATAATATGCTATAGCACTACCAAGTCCCCCAAGTCCTAGAATTGCTACTCTGGCATTTTTTAACCTTTCTTGTCGCTTTTCACCAAAGATTAGTATCTGTCGTCCATATCTCTCAAGCTCCTTTGGCAATAGAGTGATCATTAATAATCACCTCGTTCAAGCGTCCTAAAATATCTCAAAGTAAAATGTGTTGGAGTGAAAGTTTGGGATTCTCCCTACGGGGAGCATTCATGAGCATTCGATAATTTTTAATCCCAATCCTTGCCTTTTTTATTGCCATAATCCCAGGGATTATGGCATTCCCCGTAGGGAGAACCCCTTATACAGCAATGTTAATATATTGATATTGACATTGACTTAGTGGTTCATAATATTTATCAGTTTTCTTATTATCATTCTTTATACACTTTTTGTGCACTTCACACTACAGCTTACAGTATGAGGGAGTACATATGCCTCTAAAAAGGGGTAAGTTCACGAGAACAGCGTTCTTGGTATTCATATTCTTAAGCCTTGTTTCCCTATTTGCGGATATGACGTATGAGGGCGCAAGGTCGATGATAGGACAATATCTCGAGTACATTGAGGCCATGGCCATAATAGCTGGTGTCGTGAGTGTAGGAGAACTTGTATCATATTTTTCGAGGGGTCTTGGAGGATTTATCGCGGGGATCTCCAAGTCAAGTAAGGTCTACTGGGCACTTGTTTATGTAGGCTATGGCATAAACCTAATAGTAGTACCATTGATAGGGTTGTTCGGTAGATGGGAGATTGTTTTAGCACTTGTTATGATAGAGAGATTTGGTAAGGGACTAAGGGCTCCAGCAAGGGATGTTATACTTTCAGAAGTTACTAAAAATATTGGTCGAGGCAAGGCCTTTGGATTCCATGAGCTAATGGATCAGCTTGGTGCTGTACTTGGACCGTTAATAGCTTCCTATGCTCTATACGTGAGAGGATACGCTCAAGCGTTTCTTGTACTTGCTATTCCAGCAGTGATGTCACTAATAATGCTCTTTTCTGCTAATAGGTTATATCCTAAAATAGAATCCATTGAACTCGAGAAAAAGGAAAAGGATTTAAAGATATTACCAGATGTATTTTGGTATTTCACGTTTGCAACGGTATTTATGTCTCTTGGATTTGTAAGCTGGTTCTTTCTTTCATATTACTTCAGAGCAGAGGCTTTTCCAGACTATGTAATACCTCTAATGTATTCTATCGCAATGCTTGCAGATGGAATAGTAGCGTTTCCTGTAGGCTTATTATACGATAGGATAGGTGTGAAAGTTCTCATTGTAACACCTATTTTGATAGTTACAGTACTACCCTTGGTGTTGTCGGGGGAGTTTTTCTGGATCCTTATGGGTGTCGTAATATGGGGAATAGTTATGGGATTCTATGAGACTGTCATGAGAGCGTTCATCGCTGACGTCATAAATCCCAAGATGAGATCCTACGCTTATGGCATATATGGTGTACTATATGGAGTCTCTTGGACCGTAGGAAACGTGATCATAGCATTCTTTTATCAGTACGGGATCCTTAATCTGGCGTTAATTTATGTGACTATCGTGGAAATTATATCACTAGGGATCTTAGTTAAAATAGCTCTGAGTCTTCAAGGGTGAAGACATGGCCGTAATGAAAAACCTAAAAATTGACGTGGAATATATCGTTCGCGAGATCTTGAAAATATGTAAAAATAAAGGAGCTACGAGGTGTTTTGTACAGATTCCCGAAGGTCTGGTACATTTAGCACATGATATCTCGAAGGGACTCATTGATAATGGAATAGTAGGGATTGTCTCTGTGGATCCATGTTTTGGCGCCTGTGATATTCCATACTGGAAAGCTAAGATCTTAGGATGTGACCTCATAGTTCATGTTGGTCATGCACCAATTCCCTCGCTGAAGATCCCTATGGATGTAGAGTTCGTGGAACTTGGTTATGATATAATAGTTGACGAAAAATCTGTAGACCTTTTATGCGCCATACTAAAGTCTAGAGGCCTAGAGAAAGTAGGCCTTATAACAAATGTTCAATACGTAGGAATACTAACAAGATTTAAGGATCTCCTTGAGGCTCATGGTATAAGGGTCTACATAGGAAAGGCCTCTGGTAGAATACGTCATGATGGTCAAGTTCTTGGATGTAATATCTCAACGGCAAGAGCTGTATCAAAAGTCGTTGATGGATATATTTTCGTTGGGGATGGCATGTTTCATCCAATAGCAGTGTATTTAGCTTTGGGTAAGCCTGTATTAGCATATAACCCACTGACAGGCGAGGTTAAAGATGTCAGAGAAGAAGGAGAAAAAATATTAAGGATCAGGATGGCACATATGTTAAAAGCTTCAGAGGCTAAGTCTTTTGGTGTTATTGTCACATCCAAAATAGGACAATACAGTGATAGCCTCTTAAATGTAGCAATAGAATATCTTAGGAATGCAAGACGAGAGTATTCTATAATACATCTAGAAAACGTGGATGAGACCTTAAATTACATCAAAGGCATTGATGTGTTCGTGATCATCGGGTGTCCAAGGATTGTATATGATGACTATATGAAGTTCAAGAGACCGGTAATCACTGTTTCTGAGCTTATATTATCATTAAAAGGAAAGTTTGAGGATTGGAGTTTTGAGGAATTACCATGATGAGTAAGAAAGAACTTGAGATACTCATTGAAAGAATACCAAGGCATCCTAAACCAAAGCACATCCTAGAGCAATATACAACTCCTGGAAGAATCGTTGCCGAAATAGTTCATATGGCGAAGGTGCTCGGTGATCTTGATGGTAGCATTGTTATAGACTTAGGATGTGGAACTGGAAGATTTACAATAGCGTCAGCGATCTATGGAGCCTCTTATTCTGTTGGGATTGATATAGACTATGAAGCCTTGAAAATAGCTCGAGAGTACTCAAAGAAGTTTAACGCTAGCACGGACTTCGTGCTTTCTGATATAAGAATAATAAGAATAAGAGGAGATGTTGTCATTCAGAACCCTCCTTTTGGTTCAAAAATAAAACATATGGACAAGATATTCCTAGAGAAAGCAATGACCATAGCAGGAGTCATTTACACAATTCATGACTTCTATTCTAAGGATTTTATAACATCATTTCTAGAAGAACATGGTTTTAAAGTAACACATGTCATCAATGATGTTTTTGAGATTCCGGCCCAATTCTTGTTTCACAGATCCAAAATCAAAAGAATTCGAATCTGTATTATACGTGCGGAAACTCGCTAGAAGACTTGTCGCTGAAACTTATGGTAGCATTTCTTTTGTGTAGTGTGAAAACATGCACTTTGACATCATAGCTAAAAGCTTTCTCACAAGTATTTTTAAGTTACAGAGCGTTGTTAAGAAAGACTCGCTCTTTAGAGCGGGGATGAATTAAGGGAGGTGGGAGGGGAGCTCGTGAAGCGTTAGTCATATAAACTCCCGCTCTGATTTATTAATCCCGGTAGTAGGGAGTTCCGCCAAGTCCCCCGCAAAGGGATTATAGTTCCGTGTCTCCCTCAATGGGAAGAGACTATTTCGTTAAATGAGTATAAGAGTATTTTTGGTAATCCTGAAAACGAGACATTTAAATAAGGGAGGGAAGAATAGAATATTAGGTATATTGCCTCGATGACGGCAGGATAGCCAGCAGAGGCGGGAGGATAGTACTAATCTCCCGTAAGGCTGCTCCCGTGGTGCTCGCCAATGTCGCTCCCGATGAGCCGCGGATAAAGAT
>JAGGXY010000018.1:0-7977 GCA_021162855.1 Methanobacteriota archaeon | reverse complement strand
GGAGTTGAGGTCGTGGATAAGCTGCTCAATAGAGGAGGAGTTACCTTCATGGCAAGTGCTATGGCAGTAGTATTCTTTGCGTACATATTCGCAGGACAGCTCGAATATACAGGAGTTATTGACAGAATATCCCACGCACTTCGTGAGAAATTCATAAAGGATTCTCCTGGTAGGCTTGTATTTGCGACTTCGATTACAGGACTTGCTACAGGTCTCATGACAGGAAACTCATACCTCTCAGAGATTGTACCAGCAGTGACGTTTAAGGACTTATATGACAAGATGAAGATAAAGAGAACAGTATTGTCCCGTACATTAGAAGACTCAGGTACAGTTTGGGTTCCACTGATTCCATGGTCAGCTGCAGGAATATATTTTACGCAAATACTTGGCGTGCCAACAATTCAGTATGCTCCTTGGGCAATAATGTGTTATGTAGGTTTCATAACGGCTTGGATATATGGATTTACGGGAATAGCCATATGGAGGGTTGAGGAGAACTGACCTCCTCCCTGTCGTGAACGGCGAGGGTTCCCACAGGAAACGCCCCCCCACACTATCGCCCGTGGTTCATTGGGCACGGTCAGGGGCACCCTCACTATAATATGGATGAAAAGTAGATGAAAAGCATTTAAAAACTTTATGCAAAAATATAATAGGTGCGTAAGATGAAGCTCACGCTAAAGATGAACGTGATACTTATTAAAGATGCTACAGTGTATTCGCCAGAAAATCTTGGGAAAAAAGACATACTAGTAGTTGGAGAAAAGATAACTCTTATAGAGGACTTCATAGCAGAAGAAGACCTTAGAAAAATCTTCAGTAACCTAAGGGTCATAGATGCGTCAGAACACTATGTCATTCCAGGATTCATAGATCAACATGTGCACATACATGGTGCTGGTGGTGAAGGAGGTCCACAATATAGGACACCACCAATACAGTTGAGCTCTCTAGTAAAGTCGGGCATAACATCCGTTGTCGGAGTCCTAGGAACTGATGGAGTTACAAGATCTCTGAGAGAACTTCTGATGAAGGCCAGAGGTCTAGAGGCAGAGGGGGTAAGCTCTTGGATATATACTGGATCTTACCAAGTGCCATCTCCCACAATAACGGGCAGCATATTATCCGACATAGTGCTTGTAGATAAGGTCATAGGCGTTAAGATGGCTCTATCAGACCATAGATCGTCTCACCCAACAGTGGATGAGATCCGTAAAATAGCCTCAGATGCCAGAGTTGCAGGGATACTTTCAGGGAAGGCGGGTGTTGTTCATGTACACATGGGAAGTGAGAAACCAGGTCTTAAACCTCTTTTAGATGCTATTAGTGATACAGATATTCCAATAGAGCAGTTTGCACCGACACATCTTAACAGATGTAGAGAACTCTTCGAAGAGTCCATAGAATTTGGAAAGCTTGGAGGTTACGTAGATATAACAGCTGGTGTCTCGCCTGAATATGGATTTGACGAGTCAATAAAACCTAGTAAGGCAATAAAGGAAATGATCAAGCGAGGGGTTCCTGTCAATAGGATCACCATGAGCACAGACGGAAATGGTAGTATGCCAAAATTCAACGAGAAAAAGGAGCTTGTGGGTGTTCTCATAGCGCCTGTCTCTTCAATGTTGAAAGAGTTTAGGGATCTTATCCTTGAAGAAAAGATAAACATGGAAGATGCCGTTAGAGTTACCTCGACGAATATCGCAGAGCACCTTAAGCTTCATTCAAAGGGAAGAATATCCGTAGGAAAAGATGCTGATATCCTTATAATGACAAAGGATTCCCTTGAGCTTCAGTATGTAATAGCAAGAGGAGAGCTCATGCTAGAGAATGGAAAAGTAGTAAGGCATGGGACGTTTGAGGAGGTGCCATGAAGATAAGGAAGTCAGACCTCGAGAAGATAACGAAAGAGAAAATAATAAGGATGACTCCAAAACCATCGCCCGTGAGCGTAAGAAGGCCCAGGATCAGGTTTGGTATAATAGCAATTACTTGGAACAAGATCTTTATTTTCCCTTCTACATTTTTTGGTAGAATATCCCTAAATAGTGTGTTCTCATTCAACAGAGAAGACATAAAAGAAGTACATATGAGACCTGACATATTCAGAGCAGGCTTTAGTAAAATGAAGTATAAACTTATATTTAAACTAAAGGATGATAATCGTGTTGTGATAGCAGGTCTTACACCAGACAGCGTCATGTTCTTAAGAAAATGGTTGAAGATTGGAGAAAAATAAATTAATCAAGATATCCGAGCTCTTTAGCTTTATTTAAGACAGCATCTACTTCTTCATCTATGCTCATGATGTCACTTCTTATGAGCACCTCTGGATTCTCTGGCTCTTCATACACACCATCATAACCAGTTAACCCCTTGATTTCCCCCCTAATAGCCTTGGCGTAAAGTCCTTTGGGGTCTCTTTGTATCCTTACTTCCAGTGGACACTTAAGGTATACCTCAATGAACTTTCCAAGTTCTTTCCTTGCATATTCTCTTACAGCTCTATAGGGAGATATTAATGAGACGATCACAATCACACCATTTCTTGAGAGGAGCTTTGCCATATAGATAACTATACGGTTGTGCATTTCTCGAGCCTCTTTGCTGAACCCAAGGTTAGGGTATAATGTCTTTCTGATCTCATCGCCGTCAAGAACCTCTACTTTATGACCCATATCCTTTAGCCTCTTTTCAAGAGCTCTGGCAAGAGTTGTCTTTCCAGCACCACTTGGACCTGTGAGCCATATCACGAAACTCATATTAAACACCTCTCAATGGCTCGTTAGTCAATGAGCTTGTTCTTATAGTACAGATAAGAAAGGCTATGGAAGAAACTAATCCAAGAAGAATTACAACCTTCACAGAAAATGAAATCTTGATCCCTATGTCGTGCATGAGTTCGAGAAGAGTCCTTGGGTTTATAACTATGAAGAATGTAGCGATACCTATTCCGAGATGTCTTGAACTGCTCTTGCTTGCCATATGTACTGCCAATAGGAGCAGCTATTAATGCTCCAACAAGAAATGCTTCCTTACAGGCATCTCCATGCTCATCTTTATATCCAAAGAAGCGTATGAGGATCCTAATTCCTAGTATTAGCAAAAGTACTGCTACAAAAGGCTTCATCATCGAGTCTGGGGTTGCCATAAGTAAATATGTTCCAAGCACTCCTCCAACAGTCCCGAATATTATGGGAGGTATTGAAATTTCTTTCCTGATATTCCTAAATTTCCAATGTGAGAGCGTTGCAGGGATACCTGCAATGATTTTCCTCATATGCACTGACGCTGATATCACAGCAGGTTGAAACGAGAGTGCTAGGAGCATTGATGCTGATCTATATATGTACTGAGCCAAAAATCCAATAAGCATGACTAGAAGGAAAAAAGTATCAGTCATTAGGAACACCCATTGATTTGATTCTTGATTTTCTTTAGAATACTGCTCCCATGGATTTTTTCTTTGACGTCGATCCCAAATAGATCAAGTACTGTAGGTGCAAAGTCGTATATTGACGAGGTTATTTGCTTGGGCTCTTCTAGCCATGGCAAGTAAATTGAAAGAACACCGTACTCTGAATGAACTGCATCATCTGGACCAGTGTCATTTTCCTTAAGATACGGGGTTTCATATCCAAGTGTCCCAGCAGATCTCCAGTATAGGTTATCAAAGTAGACCATCATGTCCGGTTTATCTCCCCTAGCTTCTGGATATATTTCCTCTGGGTAAAATACCTTGGTGTCCCAGTGTTCTCCATTTGGTCCTCTTATGCTTTTCAGAGCTTCTGCAAGCTCTTCCCTGACTTCAGGATACTTAGAAAGTGGTATTACTCCATGAGGCTCCCTTCCCTTGACATTCAGGAACACCCTTGCGTAGTATCCTCCCCACCCCCAAGCAATTGTGTGTTCCCAATCGACGTCCAACTCGTTAAATCTTACTTGACGCCCCTCCCTTAGGATTTCCTTATTTTTAATTTTTAAATATCCCTCTTCTATAAGCCATTGATTTATGGCAAAAGCACCTTTCATCTTCTTTGCGCCATGATCTGAAACTATAATAATTGCCGTTTCGTCAAGATCAATGAGGTATAAGAGTTCTCCTATTTCAGTATCTAGAAGCTTATAGTAATCCCTAATTACGTTCTTGTACTTACTATTGGGCTCATATAAGTGGTGTGTTTCATCGAAGTACTTCCAGAAGGCGTGATGTATCCTATCAAGACCTATCTCAACGAACTGGAAGTAATCCCATTCCTTTTCACTAATTAAATATCTTATGACTTCAAAGTGTTGTTGGGTCATCTTCCATACGTCTTCCTTGACTTCATCTCTGTTCTCTTTTCTGTAGACGACGTCAAATATGTAGTCCCCCACGAGGCTCTTTATTTCTTTCTTAAGCTCTTTTGGATACGTGTAATCTACGGAGGGATCAGGAGTTATAAAACAGGAGATCATACAACCATTTATCTTCTTTGGAGGATAACTTGGTGGCACTCCGACAACAATTGATTTCTTTCCGTGCTCTCCAAGGTAATCCCAGACGGTTTTTTCCTTAATCATGGTGCTGTTTGCAATCCATATCTCGTTATAGGTACCCCTCCTTCTGTGTCTAAATCCATAGAGACCTAGTTCTCCGGGACTTTTGCTTGTTGCCATGACCATCCAGGCGGGTATCGTTATTGCAGGTATACAGCTTTTCATTGGTCCATAGATGGACTTCTCTAAGAGCCTCTTAACATTTGGCATGTATTCTAAAAACTTTCCAAAGAGAAGCTCTGGAGGGGCTGAATCTAGCCCTATGACGAGAACCTTTCTTATATTTTCAGACATTTCAGAGACCTCCTTATTAGATCAACAACATAAAGAGCTTCTTCTACATTCTTTGCGTTGATCCCTAAGACGTCCGCCTTACCTCCTGATTGAATCCCCTTTCGTCTTAGTTCATCTAAAATATTAGACAAAGCAACTTTACTCGTGATCTCAGGACTAATTCTTATATATACTTTATATATTCCGTTTATTGGATTAAGATTCGCGACAATTGCAGCTTTGTATCCAAGATCCCATACAAGGGCTCTTGCAACCTTAGAAACGATATCATATGTGCTTTCAAAGGTTACTACAGCAACTCCATCTTCTTCCTCCACGTTGTCCATAGCTTTATCTATTTCTTGTTCCACAGCGTGGAGATAGCTGTTCCATTTAGGATTTTTAAGAAGTTCCCTTGGCGACTTGTTTAAAAGCTCAGTTACCGCTTTTATAACACCATCTCGATCTCCTACAATACTATTAGAGTCCAAAAGCCTGATGAGCTTTCTTGCATCTTCTATGTCAAGCATGGCTTCCCAGAAAAGCTCTTTAATCCTATTTTCCAAACAGTATCTTCTAATTTTCTTGATACCAAGATCTCCTAGCGCTCCCAATGCTGAAAGATAACTCCATTCTGAGTACATATCAGAAATAACCCACGTTGTAGATGGAAAAGTTCTCTCGCTTTCTCCAAACGTTATGGGATTCACGTACATTATTCTGCTCTCTAATATGGGCTCTTGTCCCTTGTGGTGGTCTATGAAAATTATTCTTTTACAGAGATCTTTAAGCTTGAGCACTTCCTTTTTGGGGACGTTTAAGTCTAAGATGTACACTTCGTCATGTTGTGTTACAATATTCATTATTACCTCATCGAAAGAATACACACCGAGCTTTGGTGTTACATTCTCCCAAGAGGTCCCATTATTTTCTAAGATCCTTGCAATTATTGCTGTGGATGCTATACCATCCGTGTCCCAGTGATGTATTATCAACACCATTGTGTTTCACTCCACGAACGGGTTACCAAACTCCAAGAGCACTTTAGCGACTTCAGGTCGCATCATCTCCTTTGGCGGCATCTTACCTTGGAGAAGCATCTCTCTAATCTTCGTTCCACTAGGTCTTATGACATACTCCGTATTTCTGTGAGGGCACGTCTTTTCGTTCATGTATCCCATGCACTTCTTACAGTAGAAAAACTCCCTGAAGAATATGGGTTCTATTCCTAAATCAGGGAACTCCTTAAAGATCTCATGTGCTTCATAAGGCCCATAGTAGTTACCAACACCAGCATGATCTCTTCCTACTATGAAATGCGTACATCCAAAGTTTTTTCTTAATATTGCATGAAATATTGCCTCCCTGGGGCCTGCATAGCGCATTTCTGTTCGAAGTATTGCCAGAACTACTCTGTCCCTTGGGTAGTAATTTTCTATGAGCACTTCATAGGCTTTCAAAATTGCCTCATCTTTGAAGTCTCCTTTCTTTTTTCTTCCTATAAGGGGATTTATGAAAAGGCCATCAGTGAGTGTTAGTGCGGTTTTCTGCACATATTCATGCCCCATATGTGGGGCATTCCTCGTTTGAAACGCAGCTATGGTCTTCCATCCCTTATGTTTGAATAGAACTCTCGTTTCTTTTGGCCATAGGGTATACCTCTCAAAGGGATTCTCGACACTGTTTATGAGTTCTATTCTCCCTCCTATGAGTCTGTCTTTCATTCCATACGTCCTAGCAACCCCAGGATGATTAACATCGTCGGTTTTGAATACCTTCACAGCGTGGTATTTCTTGTTCCAGTCATATATCTCTTCTATTGCCATAAACGCTATGGGGATTCCATTGTATTCAAGAGCGATCTCATCGCCTTCTTTAATGCCCTTTTTCTTGAGATCCTCTTTCGAGATATCAAGTACTATGGGAATTGTCCATGGAGTATCATCCTCGAGCCTCATGGTCTCGAGGACGGATTCATAGTCGTTTTTTGTCATGAATCCCTCAAGAGGTGAAAAAACACCTCTCGCTATGTTCTCAACGTCAACAGCTGTCTCCTTTGATATATCAATCTTCTGAAGCTCTTTGGCTTCTTCTAATGCCATAAGTCTTCTTTTCTCACTAAGGACTCTTTCTACAAGTCTACCCCCGTGTGGCTTTGGTATTCCAGGCATAAAAGCACCTCAAAAGAAATAGAAAAACTAATCAATGTATCCAAGCGCTCTCAATCTTTCCTTTATCTTTTCCTCCTCTTCCTTAGTAAATACTTCCTCTTTTTCCTCCTCTTCTATGCTTGCAATAACTTCTCGAAGAACAAAGGTCACGTAATCAGACACTGACTTAAATCCAGTGCCTTCTATTAGTTTTTTTATTTTCTCATAGAGCTGTACAGGTATTGATACTGTAGTATATTTCTTACTTTTCTCTTCGTCCAACAGAATCACCTCCTTTTGTAATTACATTTAATTACGTATCATTATATGTAACTAAAATGATTTTCGATCTCCGTATAAGAAGTGACTATCAAAAACAACCGAATAATAATTCATCCTTTGAGAGAACTAAGGGAAAGTTCAACACTCTATAATGAAAATGTTAAAATGGAAAATATCACTAAATTGGCGTTTTTATGTCATCTAGTCCTTTCTTTAAGTACTCTATCGAGACTTTTATTGCAATCTCAATGGCCTTTATTTCGAGGTTCAAACGCATGCTTGGAGTGGTTGCCCACGTGTTATATTCTAGTAACGAGGGAGACTTGTGGAGTGCACGCGGACCTTCCCCTCTCGCGCCTCATCATGATCAGTGCTTCATGGGGATTGTCTTACGTGGGATGAGCATTATCCTCCCGCCTCTGATGGCTACTTCGCCATTATCGAGGCGACTCATCTAACTATTTCTCTCCTTCCTTCATTTAAATTGTTTCTATGAGAAAATACTATTGTATCTATTTAGCAAAATAGTCCACACTACTATAGAATAGGGTTCTCCCCTACGGGGTGGTTAGTGTGATCTCGTGGAATTTCACTCTCACTCTATGCTTCTCGAGGAGGATAATCCCGTAGGGGTTGGCATTCATAGGCCTGTCATTGGGAGTTCTTCCCTCGGGGATCTCCAACTTTTTTGAATCCCTAATGTCTCGCATCCGAGGGTTCACGCCCCTCT
>JAGGXY010000110.1:0-6298 GCA_021162855.1 Methanobacteriota archaeon | reverse complement strand
TCCGTTTTGGACTGTGGGTCTCGGGGATTGGGGCCAACTAATATTACATACGAGAGTAAATGTTTATAAGCTCTAAGGGGATACAATAAAAAGACACACTACAATACGAAAAGTATAATCTAATGCTCCTGCCCTTTGGGGCGAGGGATACATTTGAGAATAATACTCTACGGTATAAAATATTTAAACTCACACGAAGCCCTTGGTGGAGGCTATGAACTCTTTAGATGCGTTTTTTGATCCTCAAAGTGTCGCTGTAATAGGAGTTTCAAGGAATCCAAACAAAGTTGGTAGCATAATATTCCGATATCTTACAGAGAGTGGACTTAGATTATATCCTATAAACCCTAACCTAGACGAATTTATGGGCTACAAAGCGTACCCAAACGTTAAGGATGTTCCTGACAACATTGATTTGGCAATAATAGCAGTACCTGCAAAAGCAGTACCAGATGTACTAAAAGACTGCGTAGAAAAAGGAATAAGAGGAGTGGTCATAATATCCGCAGGATTTGGCGAAACTGGTGAAGAAGGAAAGAAACTAGAGGAAAAACTTAAAGAAACAATAAAAGGTACTAAAACTAGAGTAATAGGACCTAACTGTTTAGGAATATACGTCCCTAAGAAGAAACTTGATGCAATATTCACCCTACGTGAAAGATCTCCTAGACCTCCCGCAGGGGACTTTGTCTATATATCGCAGAGCGGGGCAGCAGGAGTGGCCTTCATGGATTATGCTTCCCACTATGGTGTAGGTGTTTCTGCTTTTGTTAGCATAGGAAATAAAATGGACGTATCAGAAGTTGAGCTCCTGGAATACTTTGGGGAGCATAAGGACACAAAAGCTATAGCACTATATCTTGAGAGCATAAAGAATGGAAGAAAGTTCTTAGAGGTTGCAAAGGAGGTCTCAAAGAAGAAACCTATAGTTGTCCTCAAGGGTGGAAGAACTGTTAGAGGAGCAACAGCAGCAGCTCTTCATACAGGATCGCTTGCTGGAAGTGATGCTGTTATAGATGGGGCCTTTAAGCAAGCAGGAATAATAAGAGCATATGACGAAGAGGAAATAATCGACTTTGCTAGAGTTCTTGCATACCAAAAGCCCATGCTTGGACCTAACGTTGCTGTCGTGACAAGTGGTGGAGGATATGGTGTCATAGCTACTGACTACATAGAGAGTCCATATGGAGACAAAGGTGTTGGTCTTAAGATGGCAGATCTCACAAAGGAAACAAAAGAAAAATTGAGAGAAGTCTTAGTGCCATATGCCTCCGTGAACAATCCTATAGACTTGACCGCTGATGTAACTGATGAGCAGTACGACAAAGCTCTCGAGATCGTAAACAAGGATCCAAACGTTGATGGAATACTCTGTCTAGCACTATTCCAGACCCCATTCGTTACAGAGAAACTCATCGACATTGTAGAGAAATGGAGCAAAAACGGAGAGAAACCTATGGTAGTAGTGTCCATAGGTGGTACGTATACTCAAGAGATGATCAAAGAAATGGAGAAGAGAAGAATAGCAGTATATCCAAGCATATGGAGGGGCGTTAAAGCCCTTAGGGTTCTTTATGAGCGTGGGCTATACCTTAAGAGAATGGGGGTGTTATAATGAATGTTGAGGACGTTTTTGAGATAGCAAAGGAAAGGAATGCACTAGCGGAGCATGAGGTTAAGTCCTTACTAAGGGATTATGGGATCCCTGTACCGAATTTCATGGTTGTGAACTCCCCAGAGGATGTAGAAAGCATAACACTTAAATTTCCTGTAGTCGTCAAGGCGTCTTCTCCAAATATACTTCACAAAACAGATGTCGGTGCAGTAAGGCTTAATGTAAAGGATATTGAAGAACTGAAGACTGTAGTCAAAGAATTCAAAGAGAAATTCAAAGATGCCAAGATACTTATAGAAGAAATGGAAGATAAGAACTTAGAAGTCATTGTGGGAGTAATAAATGACGCAACGTTTGGACCAGCAATAATGTTCGGCCTTGGAGGTATATTTGTTGAAGTCTTAAGGGATGTGACATTCAGAGTAGTTCCTATAACGAGGGCTGATGCCGAAGACATGCTTAAGGAGATCAAAGGAGCGAAGCTTCTCGAAGGGTTCCGTGGAATAAAAGTTGATCGAGAAGCTCTTGTGAAGATACTATTAAGGGTATCAGATCTTGCTCAGGAGCTAGAGCCTGTTATAGATCAGTTAGATCTTAACCCAATATTCCTAAAGGAGAGTGGAGCCGTAGTTGTAGATGCTAAGATGCTTCTGAGAAGGCCAAAGTGAAGAGGGGATTTCCTTGCATGTAGTGTTAAGACCTCCTCCAGGAAAAGTATCAATGTTAGGGAATGAAGCCATTGTAAGAGGTGCTCTTGAGGCAGGAGTTGCTGTTGCTACAACTTACCCCGGAACTCCTTCTTCTGAGATAGGAGATACATTCTATGAGATTTATAAAGATGCAGGAATATACTTTGAATACTCAACTAACGAAAAGGTAGCGCTTGAAGTAGCTGCTGCAGCAGCTATTTCTGGAATGAGAAGTATAGTAGCAATGAAGCATGTCGGTTTGAACGTCGCCGCCGATAGCTTCATGACACTTGGATACACGGGCGTCAAGGCTGGTATGGTCATAGTCTCTGCAGATGATCCTAGCATGCACTCATCTCAGAACGAGCAAGACAACAGGAACTATGGTATAATGGCTCACATACCTGTTTTAGAACCTTCTTCACCACAGGAAGCAAAAGATCTAACCAAGATCGCCTTTGAAATATCAGAAATGTTCGAAGTGCCAGTGATCCTAAGGACAACAACGAGAATCTCTCACATGAGAGGTTTTGTTGAGCTCGGTGATCTAAAACTGAACACGTTTAACAAGAGAAAATTTGAGAAGGATCCTTCTAGGTTCGTAGTTGTTCCAGCAGTAGCAAGGAAGAACAGATTGAGACAACTAGAACGGCTTAAAAAGATACGTGAATTCTCTGATAGATTTGAGTATAACAGGGTGGAATCTTATGGTAAAAGCCCTAAGATAGGTATCGTGGCATCTGGAGCTTCATATGGTTATGTAGTTGACGTGGTAAGATCTAAGGGATTCTCTGTAAAGGTCTTCAAGGTGACCATGAGCTACCCCATTCCAGAAAAGAAGATGGCAGAGTTCATATCAGATGTCGAAAGAATAGTAGTCTTTGAGGAAACGGAACCTGTAATTGAAAGGCAAATAAGAGACCTTGCACAAAGACTTGGAATAAATGTAGTAATCCATGGAAAAGAGGATGGTATCGTAAGATATCACTATGAACTTGATCCTGATGAAGTATATAGAGTACTTTCAAGGATCGTAAAAGGAAAAGAACCAAAAGTAACAATAAAGAAACTTAACATAAGACTTCCAAGCAGACCCCCAACATTCTGTCCAGGATGTCCACATAGGGCGACATACTATGCTGCAAAGAGAGTTTTCGGTGCAAATGTTGTTGTCCCCACCGACATAGGATGCTATACCTTGGGATTCTCTAGACCCTTTAACCTAGGTGATATTCTGTTTTCTATGGGATCCAGCTTTGGCTCAGCTTCAGGACTTGCACATTTCATAGAAGAGCCTGTTGTAGCGTTTATTGGTGATTCAACGTTCTATCACGCAGGGATTCCAGGGCTTATCAATGCGATAGTCCATAGGACACCAGCAGTATTCGTTATCATGGACAATGGAATAACAGCAATGACCGGAGGACAACCCACGCCTGAGGTTCCATCAAAACTTAACATAAAGGATGAGTTAACTAGTATACCCCTAGAGAAGGTCGTAGAGGGTCTTGGTATAGACTACGTGATTGTCGACCCATATGATGTGCCCAAAACCATAGAGGCCTTCAAGAAAGCAAAGGAATATGTAATAAAGGAGAAGAAGCCTTTCGTGATAATATCAAGGAGACTGTGCGCACTTGAGTACCTGAGAAAAGCCAGAAGGGAAGGAATAAAGATAGTCCCCTACGAAGTAGATCAAGAAAAGTGTACGAAATGTTACACATGTGTCAAAACATTCTCATGTGCAGCGTTCACAATACTAGAAGACGGAAGTGTGTACATAAGGCCAGAGTTCTGTACAGGATGTGGAGCGTGTCAGTACGTTTGTCCATTTAATGCCATACGTAAGGCAGGTGATGAATAATGAATGTCTATAACATTGTCCTAGCAGGCGTTGGTGGTCAAGGAATAATCACTATAGGTAAGATAATCGTGGAGGCTGCATTGAGAGAAAACAAGAATGCTGTGATGAGTGAGGTGCATGGAATGGCACAGCGCGGTGGTAGTGTGCTCAGCGAAGTCAGGATCGGAGATGCCCTCTCTTCTATAATTCCATCAGGCGAGGCAGACCTTGTCATAGGATTCGAGCTTATAGAGCCATTGAGATACATAGAAAAGTTCGGAGAAAAGACTATACTTCTTGTGAACAATGACAGAATCATGTCACTCCCTACGCTGTTGGGTGAGGAAGAATATCCTCCATCAGAAAGTGTTATTGCTGAGATGAAAAAGCTTGTCAAGGAACTCTATGTTATAAACGCGAGCAAGCTAGCAAAAGAAGCTGGAAGCCCACTCTCAATGAACATGGTTATGCTTGGGGCTGCTCTAGCACTTGGAATGCCTATCCATCTTGAGACCGTAAAAGAAGTCCTCAGAGAAAGATTCAAGGGAAGAGTACTAGAAATAAATGAAAAAGCCTTAGATCTTGGTTTTAACACGATAAAGAAAATGAAAAATGAGATTCATTAATATAATTCTGCTACAAGATAAGTCTCTTTAGCATCCACTATGTCAACGTTAACCCACGAGCCAAGCATAACTTTTCTATTTACATTTTTTATTACCACAGGCCTATAGGCTTTATCTCTTCCAATAAGTGTCTCATTCTTTCCTATTTCGTTTATAAGAACCTTAATCCTAGAACCAATGAGTTTCAAGTTCTCTTCTAACGATATATTCTTAGCTAGCCTTGCTAACATAGAAGAACGCTCCTTAGCAACCCACCCTGGAACCCTTCCATCCATGTTACTTGCTTCTGTCATGGGTCTTGGAGAAAATCTCGTTATGTTCACTATATTCGGTCTGGTTCTTTCTATTAGCCTATAGGTGTCAAGGAAGTCCCTAATAGTCTCGCCGGGAAAAGCTACTATGACATCTGTAGCTATCGTAGAGTGCTCAAATGTCGTCCTAAACGTGTTTACTATCGTCACATACTCTAAAATACCATGACCTCTGTTCATTAGCCTAAGTATTTTAAGACTTCCAGATTGAACTGGAACATGTATGAACTTATAGATCTTCTCGTCCTTGTAAACATCTATGAGACCATCAAGGATTTTTATAGCGTTATGAGGATTCATCATGCCAACTCTAACCATAAAGTCTCCAGGAATCTTCACGACCTCTCTTAGGAGATCCACAAGTGTATATCCTTTGTCAATTCCATAAACGGCAGTATCTTGTGCTGAGAGTCTTATTTCTCGTGCACCACTTCTGACAACTTCTTTAATATCTTCTACCAAGGCATCTATAGAATAACTCCTTACAACTTTGCCCCTAGCAAGCTTCGTTATACAATAAGTACAATCCTGATTACAACCTTCTGCTATGGGAATCGTCACTACAACATCCACGGGTCTTGGCATGTGAACCTTCTCGATAAACTTCAGCGTATCCTCAAGAGTACCCCTTTCTATGTAATCGACAATATAAGGATAATATGTCGGAGGAAAGAGCTTACTTTCTGGAAATAACTCCATAAGCATTTTTCTCTGAGCTGCTGCCATACAACCTGATATTATTAGCTCTCCCTTAAGCTTAGCGAGCTCTTTGAGTCTTTTCAGGATTTTTTTCTCAGTATAATCAACAACAGTACATGTGAAGACCACTATGTAATCCGCATGCTCTGGTCTAGAGACTAGTATATGACCCTTTCTCTTCAGTAGCTCCATGAGATTTCTTGCTTCCCCATGGTTCATTGTACATCCATACGACTCAACGTATATTCTTGCCATAGGAGCTCACGCAGATCCCTTATATCTTAGTTGCTTTTCTAAAACACTGAACACATCCATGTTATAATGTTTTCCCATGTGACCACATTTCATTGTTAGATTATTTCATCAAGTAAACACACTAGCGCTTTTAGCAACCATAAAAACATTTAAAAATATCCAAGGGGATGAGATGATTTAAGCAGCCCGCCTCGATGATGGAAGGATAACCAGCAGAAGCGGGATAATGCTCATCCCACGTGAGGCCGCTCCTGTGGTCT
>JAGGXY010000068.1:0-8504 GCA_021162855.1 Methanobacteriota archaeon | reverse complement strand
TCACGGGCCCGTAGCTTAGCCAGGTAGAGCGGCGGGCTCATAACCCGTCGGTCGCCGGTTCAAATCCGGCCGGGCCCACCATTAATGGAATGGGCCCTGTGCCGGCGTAGCTCAGCTGGGAGAGCGTCGGGCTGAAGACCCGAAGGTCGCCGGTTCGAAGCCGGCCGCCGGCACCATGATTCATCATTTTTTATGAGAACTATCAGGGTATGATTTACTTGGAGACTTCTTCTAGGTTGTTAGTTATACTAAAAAGTGCAAATAAAAGATTATGATTATCGAGACTATCGATCCACGTGAAAAAATATTAAAGCATACATACGTGATAGTTAATTATCAGGCCTGAGGACTGATGCTTGGGGAGACCTATGTATATGGCAACATAATTTAATTCACAGCTTTGCTACATACTAGGAGGTACAATGTGTATGGAAGACTTCATTAAGACAGGAATTCTACCAATAGATAAGTACTTGGGAGGTCTCAAAAGACATTCTTTTGTCTTAGTCGAACATGATCCAGAGGTAGAGGGCGAATACTTATCAATTCAAATAGCGAGAAATGTCATAGAAAAGTCCATTGTCATTGTAGCCTTAACAAGCATGACTCCCAATAAGTTCAAAGAGAAAATAGTCAACATACAGACATCTGACGAGCTTTCTCAGAGCAAGTTGAAGGAGCTTATTGAAAAGAACCTTATACTTATAGATGGATATTCATCTCTTATTGGTGCCGAAAAGATCGAGGGTGTATTTTATGTGGACAATCCTTCGAATATAGAATCGTGGATAAAACAGTTTGATAGCGCTTTAAAAGAGGCCGAAAGCAGGAATGGTGCTGAAAACACTTTCATAGTAATACCTTATTTTTCAGTTATTATAGACATTTCTGATGAGAAGACAGGGTTAGACCTGGTGAAATATCTTAAGGAAACTGTTCATAAAGTGTTTTCAGTAATAATTGCAATAGGAAAGTGGCCTTACACTGAGGACTTCTGGAATGAAGTAAGAGCCCTTGGATTTGATGTAGTAATTGAAGCATCTCGCTACATATATAAACTAAGAGAATATAGGTATTTTAGGATTAAACACTGTAGTTGGAGAGATTCCAAGGAGATATCTCAAAATAAATATTTATTCAGGGTGGAGATTCCTGGACCTGGGTTCACAGTATATATACCTAAGGTAGTCATTACAGGACCATATAACTCAGGAAAATCTACATTTGTTTCAACAATATCTAAGAGTAGCGTTTCTGTAGACTTTATGGGAACTACTGTTGCTTTAGACTTTGGCATTCTTTCCATAGGAGGAATCTCAGCTCATGTGTTTGGAACTCCTGGTCAGGAGCGCTTTGACGAGATATTGTCATACCTCGCGAAGGAAGCACTTGGAGTAATACTTATTGTAGACAGTACGCGTCCTGAAACATTTGATAGAGCTAAGGAAATGCTTGAAAAATTGTATTTAAGGGATGTACCCATAGTTGTTGCAGCGAATAAACAAGATCTTGAGGGAGCGTTACCTCCAGAGAAAGTAAGGGAACTTTTGAACCTTCCAAAGGGAATACCAGTCGTTCCGACGGTGGCATATGATAAAGAGCGCGTTTTTAGGGTATTTGAGAAGCTATATGAAATGATCTCAAAGAGTTCGGGGGGATGTCCATGATCTCTCAGAAACTCGAGACAGGAATCAAGCGACTGGATGACATCCTCTACGGAGGCTTCCCGCTAAGGTCTAATGTTATGATTTACGGTCCACCATTCATTGGAAAGGAATGGCTTATTGTGAGATTTTTAGCAAGAGGTTTAGAGCTTGGGGAACCTGCTGTCGTTGTTCTTACTAATGAGGGAGCAGATGAGTTTAGGGAGACCTTGTCATCCGTTATAAGAGCTCCGAATGTAGAATTAGAGGCACTAGAGGAAGAAGGGCTTGTGAAGTATGTAGATGCCTATACGAGAATTGTTGGTGATCATTCGACACTTCCAGGAGTGTACTATGTTGAAAGCTTTTCTAACATGGCTGAGGTTCTGAGGCTTGTTGATAGTGCGATAAGAGAGGTATCTATATTCAAAAAACCAATAAGATTCGGTTTCATATCAGTCTCAACACTCGTAGTAAACATATCACCACAAGCAGCGTTTCGTTTAGCATACATGATTGCTGGAAGAGTAAAACGAAGCATGGCAACTGGACTTTATGCTCTTGATAGTGGAATGCATTCTGAGAGCGAAGTAAGCACATTCTTACACCTTATGGATGGAATTGTAGAATTTAAAGAAGAATTTGAACCTTCTCATAAGACATTCTTGAGAATACTTGGTCTTGGACAGGTAAAAAGTAGAAACTGGATAGAATATGTATTTGATGGTAATGAGCTAAGGATCACAGGATCTATAGCTATGGGTAGGATATTCTGAGGGTGTTATAATTGAGGTTTGATACCATTAGAATGAATAGAAGGCTAATAAGGAGGCTCTTTCTAATACTTGACATAGTTTTCATAGCGCTTTTCCTACTTTTCTTGTATTATTCAATAAGGGATGCTTATATTGCTGGATTTTACTCTGCAAATGAACAAATAAATGTATTGTTAGGAGACTCTGAGAAGGCTTTAGAATGGCAGAAAATGTATGTGACTAGCTTTTGGCACTTGATCAGAGACATTGTCTTGATGGGAATAAGTATGATATGGATAGTATTTAGGTCAATGAGGAATGAGCTTCTTCTTGGTAGGATCTTTTAGGAATACAATTCGACAACTGGTGTGCTATTATGGAGTACAGAGTATCTGGATACATATATCAAAATGGGAGGTTCATTAATGGAACAATTGAAATAGATGAGGGAGTCGTCAAAACGATATCTCATAGAGTTGATGGTAATGCAGATTTAAAGGGAATAGTGATCCCAAAACCACATAACGCCCATGTGCATCTATTAGATTACATTGTAAAAGATATGACCGAAGAAAGGGATCTAATAAAACTTGTTGCGCCTCCTGACGGAATAAAACATAAGATGCTAAGCAAGGCTTCAAGGGAAGATCTTAAATATGCTCTAAACATGGCAGAAGAGCTTGCTAAGAAACTACACATTGGCATAATAACCGAGTTTAGAGAACTTGGACTTCTAGGAGTATCTCTTGGAAAACTCTCTAAAAACTTTAGAGTTTTATCTAGGCCTAGAAATATAGAGGAGGCGAGAGAAATCATAAGAATTTCTGATGGGCTTAACTTAAGCTCTATTTCCGATGTAGACTACAGTTTTGCAGAGGAGATATCTAAAATAGCGCGTTCTCATGGAAAAATGTTTGCTATTCATGTAAGCGAAAGGATTAGAGAAGACATAAAAGCGATATTAGACTTGGAGCCTACCTTTGTTGTGCACATGACAGTAGCAACTAGAGAAGACATAAAAGAAGTCGCAGCAGAAGGTATTCCAGTAGTGGTTTGTCCGAGATCAAATGCTTATTTTGGGTTATTTCCCAACGTGGAAGCGATGATAGAATCAGGTGTTAGAATCCTTCTTGGAACAGATAATCACATGATTAATTCCTTGAACATCTTTGAAGAAGCAGAGTTTCTCTTTAAAGCATCCAAAGCCTTTGGTCAAGAAGTTAAAGCAATAGAAGTTGTTAAAATGTTATTTAGAGACTTCAATAAGGATTTAAGTGTTGAAGAGGGGATTAAAGCTGAAGAACTATTGGTTATTGAGGATCTAAGAGGAATACCTGAGCTTGTAGTCCTCAACAGGCATTCTTCGTCTATTATTCATGATCTGAGTTCTCCTAAGGTGGCAATGCGCTCTGCATAAGCGTTATGCTTATGAATGGATTCCAAACTTTCACTTCTCACGATAACCATAGTTTCATCAGGTAAGTCGGAGTACTTTTCTAGGATTTTTCCTAGGATTTCTCTGACGATGTCTTCTACGAACATTGGATTCTCATGCATCTTTATTACAAGTTCTCCCTCATCATCCCTTTTAAGGTACTCGTACGTCGGTGCAGAAAAGGAGGCGTTGACGATGTTTATAAGGTCGTCTGCATCCACGTCATAACCTTCGGGGACTTCCATAAGCACAGTTACTATGTTACGCTGATTATGCGTTATCCCTAAGGGCCCATCATGCCATTCTAGAAATTCTTTTGCAGTTTCCATTGCACATGGACAGGCAGAAGACCCTACTACTTGAACGCCTATCATTTTCTTTATTCCATTTTCTCTATGTGCTATGGCCTTTGCAATGATTTTGTAATGCTCTATAGTCTTTCTTCCTTTAGGAGTAATCTCATCTCTAAAGTAGTATGACCAAGCTCTGGCACAGGCCGTCTTTGCATATTCATGTTTCTCTAACAATTTTAGGGCAATGTATTCCATAACATCCTCAAGCCCAGAGAACTTCTCACTTGGAGTTAGGTTTATAATTTCGTTTACTACCTCGATGTTCCTCGACATGTGGACACCCTTTTGAGTGGATGGAAGATCCACATATGCGGAGATTGTTGCTATAAGTGGTATTACTCTTCCTCTTCTGTGAATATAGAGAAGCTTCTTCATGTTCCTGACACCAACTCTTGTTAATTTAAATTTCCTTGAGGGGGGTAATGACTGAACGTCCTTTGGAGCCATTTGTGATCACCGTTTTCAGAAGCCATCAACAGTAGCAATTTAAATCTTCCTTATTAGATTTAATTTTTTGCACACGCATCCTTATTAACACGTATTTAATCATCGAAGTAAACGCATCTTATAGGAGTAATAAGTTAATATTTAAATATTGGAGGATTATGCCATGAACATCTTAATAAAGAGAGATCCAAAGGTAGTCTACAAGAGCTTGAGGTTTAGATCTCCTATAGGTGTTCATGCTTTTTACTTGGACTTAGTTAAGTTTGCAGGCGGCATCTCCATGATATTACCCCTATTTGTTGAGTGTGAGATTAAAATACAGACTTCTGAGCATGATAATGAAAGCGACTTTATTATACGAGGGTTAGAGGATAAGGATTCCAAGACAATATTGAAGTTTCTTGTGGAGTTTTTAGATTATATTGGCCTACAAGTTCCTGCTGAAATTGAGGTTCATGGGAGGGTGCCTGACAAAATACGACAGCATATGACAGCATCTCTCGTGGTTTCGGTACTGAGCTCGATGAACATGGCCCTTAATAGGCCCTTGGACTACAGAGAACTAAGGTTAATTATTATGGAGCTTGCAAGAAAGATCCAAAGCCCTGTCTCTCTTCTTTTATTGGATGGTTCCTTAGCAACTGCTGTGATGTATGAGTCACTTGCTATAACTGTGCATGGAGAGGTACTCATAGCAAAGAGATTATCAAACGATCTTAGAGCATACATGCTAAGATTATCTGAAAACAAGGGGGCACCAAGGCATCTCATTGGAGATATGAAAGAGGCTGAACTCCAGGACAAGCATATAAAAAATGAAATAGTGCTTATGGAGTTATATCCTGCTCTCATAAGGTTTGATACGAAGAAAATTAAAGCAGCATTCAACAATCTGCATTTCATTGGTTCCAAGCTTGCTGAGATAATACTTTCAGGACTTTATGAAGAAATAGTAGCATTGAAGAAAATATTCTATGAGAACGATGACGTTATACTGTATGTGGTGCCAACGTTTTCTGATGTTATGGTGATAATTACTAATAATAAAAGGATTATACTTCCATTAGAAGGACTAAAAAGTACATATCTAGGAGAATATGGTAAACTGAGTAAAAAGGATATCGAGGTAATGTATATTAATTCTAAAAAAAGAAATGGTGAACTTTAAAGTCCCCAGAAGGGATACTTTTGCCTCTTTATCTTTGTTATCTCATTTAATATTTCCCTCTCACTTGGTGTTAGGTTCGGATCATTCATAAGTATTTTTGCATGACTAGGCGGGATGTCCACGTATACTTCATCTCCAGGTTTTAGCTGTCTTCCAATAGTGACACCATCGATAGCTATAGCAACCTCATCGCCTTCGTGTGCGATATTTAGTGACTTACCCTTGCTTTGTATACTCTTTATTATGCCAACAACAGTACCATCAGGTCTTAATATTCTAGTGCCTGGCCTGAGGCATCCACCGAGGATCCTTATTCCTACAATTGCCGGTTTGCTAGTCCTAAATATGTACTCTGGAAGTATTTTGAACTTACATGGATATACTAATATAAGCCTCTTCTGTTCCTCTATGTTCCTCTTTATGTTTTCTGTCCACTCCGAGATTTCCTCTACTATTCTATATATAACATTTCCAAGGATTATCCTTACGTTCTCATTTTTAGCAACTTCTAGTGCCTCCTCAGTAGCCTTTACGTTGAATCCCACGATCACTCTCTTAAGGATATCTGGTTCAGTAGTAGCTTCTAGCACGTCTTTCTTAGTGATGTTTCCTATATCTGCTTTTTTAACCTTGATGCCATTTTCTTTTAATTCAAAGATAAGGGCTTCTAAGCTTCCTAGGGTATCTGCTTTTACAACAATACCTTCTCTATCTAGCTCTGTCTTAAGTGTAGTCTCTTCAACTATTGTCCGTTTCACTTTTTCTAAGTCTTTTGTACTTCTGTAAACCTTTATTGGACCACCTGGTAATGCGTCTTCAATACCGTCAGCAAGTAGTCTGATACCCGCAGCTGCTGAGATCTCATCAACGTTTATGAGCTTCTCTCCACCCTTTACTTCTCTTATTTCTATCAATGGTTTTGGTCGAAGCATTCCTCTTATCCTACTCGTCTTTATCTCGCCAGATCTTGTCATGAACGCTATGTTATCTCCTACTCTAGCAACCCCATTGTAAAATATCACGTCTGCAACAGTTCCCATGCCATGTATTTCCTTTATCTCTAGTATTGTACCTTCTCCAGGATCATCTCCAACCTCAAGTCTCTTTTCTAAGTATCTTTGAGCAAGACCTATCAATATTGCTAGTAGATCTGCTATACCTTCTCCTGTCTTAGCAGAAATGGGTACTATTGCTAATTTTCTTGTAAAGTCCGCAATTCTTGTGTAGAGATCAGAGTCAAATCCTAGATCTGCAAGTTTTCCCATGATTTCATATATTTTCATGTCAAGACTTTCCCTAACTTCCTGTTTCTGTTTTTGATATGAGACTACAAAGGGTGTATTTGGGTGAGAAATCCATCCCCTAAGTCTGTCGATTTTGTTCAATGCTACAACGAATGGCGTTTTATAGCGTCTCAGTATATTTATTGACTCTATCGTTTGGGGCATGAGTCCTTCCATGATATCTACTACGAGTATTGCTAGATCTGCAAGTGCACCACCACGTGCTCTTAAGTTTGTGAATGCCCTATGGCCTGGTGTATCTATGAAGAGAAGCCCAGGAATCTTAATCTTTGATGGATCACCTATTAACGATCCGCAGATTCTTTTTATGACATCCACGGGAACCTCTGTTGCACCTATATGTTGTGTTATTAGTCCTGCTTCTTTCTGAGCAACAGAGGTTCCTCTTATTTTGTCGAGAAGTGTAGTGTTGTGTACTATTATACTATTAGCTATAAAGTTATGAGTCTCAGTGGTTAAGTCATAAACGTAACCATCATAGTCCTCAAGAAGTACTTCCTCAATTTCCATAAAAGCTATATCTCCAAAGGAGTCTTCCATGCGTCCTCCATCAAACAAAGCTGAAGAACCTAGGGTTTCCGAATAATAGTCTGCCTGCAAGCACTCTTGGGAAATTACTATAGAGTTAGTATTTGTGACAATATTTGCGTTAACTCCTATCTTTATGAACATGTAAACAACATGGCGTACGTCTAGTTCCTTAGGGAGCTTAATGTACACATTACCGTGTATTGACTTTATTCCGAACTCTGTTATTAGAGTTTTTACAATTTCTACTAATGTTTCACTGTCGATCCTTAGGAGTTCTTTTAGAGCTTGTTTAACGTTTTCGATGGTATCTTTTTTTCCTTTGTTATAATCATATATACTGCCTTTGTTAGATATGTCAGAGGGAAGTCGTGTAGAAACTGCTATTAGATCGCCAGGTTTTAAGTCTGCCGCTTTTTGCCATCCCTTGGGAGTTAGAAATGGATGTTCTGGTGTGACACCTATTGAAGTCCCGTTTTTAAGTTTTATTCTGATTATCTTTCCTTTATGGCGTAACCTCCATACGTAGTATGCCCTAACAAACTTTATCTTACCATCATCTGATAATGCAGGAACCGTTACATTTACTACTCGAATCTCCTGATATTCATCCTTAAAGAAAATGTCTCTTGCTCTTTGGAACAGCTCTTCTAGACTTAACACTCCAAAGTCCAAAGTGATTATTGCCTCATCAGGAAGAAGGCACTTTCCATGATCAACATGACCTAAAACGCTGACTATTGGTTGTCTTATTCTTTTCATCTAATTCACCAGCCCTGCGAAACTGTTAAATATTTGATAAGCGAGTATCATGTTTGGCAGTTCGACAAAGACCTGTCCCGAATGTGGCGGGAGGATAAAGCGCCGAAAG
>JAGGXY010000006.1:0-3707 GCA_021162855.1 Methanobacteriota archaeon | reverse complement strand
AGTACCCTCACGGTAATGCTAAGGATTTTCGAAGCCTCTCCACGCTGACCACGATAACAATTATACACGATACCTTTATACATTTTTCCTACCACTCTCTACAAATTACCACAAAAAACAAAACAGTTTGAAATGGCGTTTGAAGTATTCAGCACTTAGTGATAAACTACTTGGTAGTATAACTACTTAGTGCAGTTAAATTGCTTGTATGATTTGAGGAGAGATCATACGCAACTGCATGTAGTATACACAAATTTATAAATAGCATCAAAAACCCCAGGGATACACTATTCTCTACATAAATAAATCTGAAAGAATGTAGCACTAATTATCAGGTCCTAAACGTCAAGAAAATAACAAACAAAAATATAAAGAGATGAAGGTGTCCTTTACTTCTTACCAAATGCCTCCTCCAGCTTCAATAGCTTCTCCCAGTTAGCATCTACAGCTCTTTGCAGCTCTTCTATGATCCATCTGTTTTCTTCTTTAAGTAAGTGCTTAAAGCGCCCCTGAAGCTTTAGCCATTCCTCTACTGGCACTTTCTTGCTAGGCTTATAGTTGATCTTGAAGCTGTCGAACTTGCCCTCTACTTCGTATAGAGGCCATATTCTTGTCTCAGTGGCCATTCTTGCTACCTTAATACCTAAGCTAGTGGCGTGTCTCCAACCTCTGCTACAGTCAGAGTATATTTCGATGTATGCTGGTCCTTCTATTTCAAGTCCCTTTTGGACTTTTGTCATAAGGTCTGCGAAGAATGCCGGGTTTGCGGTTGCTGTGTATACTGCTCCATGAGCTGCTATTATGAAAGGCAAATCCTTTCTGGGTTCTGTCTTTCCAGGCTTTACCTTACCTACAGGGCTTGTCGTTGTCCAAGCTCCTAAAGGTGTGGCTCCAGAACGCTGGATACCAGTATTCATGTATGCCTCATTGTTATAACATATGTACAGAAAATCATGACCTCTCTCAATGGCTCCTGAAAGTGACTGGAATCCTATGTCATATGTTCCGCCATCTCCTCCGAATATTATGACCTTGACGTCTCTGTTAAGTATTCCCTTCCTCTTGAGAGCCTTTATTGCTGCTTCGATACCACTTCCAGTCGCTGCAGCGTTCTCGAACGCATTATGGATCCAAGGGACGCGCCATGCAGTATATGGATATATAGTTGTGGCGACCTCAAGACATCCCGTGGCATTTACTACAACAAAATCATATCCTGTGAGCTGTGCTGCATGAAGAACCTGTCTTACAATGACACCGGCAACACACCCTGCACATAGTCTGTGTCCTGGACTTAGGAGCTCTTTCTGTGAACTAATTTGCTTGAGATTTATAGGCTTGACCATACTAAACACCTCACTCTCTAAGACCAAGATAACCTGCTACTGCAGGTGCCTTGCCTTCAGAATAGAACCTTTCAAGCTCGTTAAATACATGCTTTATATGCTCTGGGAGGATGTCTCTCCCTCCTAGCCCATATATGTAGTTTGTTACTATCTTTGGTCTCTCTTCAAAGTCGTATAGGGCTGATCTCACTTCCATGAATATAGGTCCTGCTCCAGATGCGTGAGCACCGAAGGACACAGACCTATCAAGGATTGCAACTCCTTTCTTACCTGCAAGGAGTTCTAGAAGTAGCTTTACATTAAATGGTCTTAAAACTCTGATTCCTATTGACCCCACTTTCTTTCCTTCTTTCCTAAGTTCATCGACTACTTCAGTGATGCTGTCAGCAGTCGATCCTACACTTATGACAACATAATCAGCATCTTCCACATTATATGCATCAAAGAAGCCATATGATCTTCCTGTGAGTTTTTCATACTCTTTTCCAACCTCTTCAATGACTCTCAGAGCGTTTTCCATAGCTTCCACTTGTTGTCTCTTGAACTCGAAGTAAGAGTCTGGAAGTGCTAGTGGCCCTATAGTTATGGGTTCCTCAGTTGCTAAAAGAGAATACTTTGGATTTCTCTTTTCTCCTATAAACTTTTTGACAGCATCATCGTCTAAGACTTCTAATGTTTCCATAGCATGGCTTGTTATAAAACCATCAAGGCCTACCATCACCGGGAGAGAGACGTCTGGATGCTCTGCTATACGTACGGCCTGTATAGTATTATCATAGGCTTCCTGAACGTTCTTGGAGAAGAGTATTATCCAACCAGCGTCCCTAGTACCCATTATATCCGAGTGATCACAGTGTATGTTTATGGGTGCACTCAGTGCTCTCGTGACAACAGGCATGACTATGGGTAGTCTTAAAGAGGATGCTATGTATAGTATCTCCCACATCAAAGCAAGACCTTGGGATGCCGTAGCAGTCATCACTCTTGCTCCCGCAGCAGATGCCCCAACACATGCCGAAAGAGCACTATGTTCGGACTCAACTGTTATAAGAACAGTATCTACAGCACCATCAGCAACATACTCAGCGAATTTTTCCATTATCACTGTCTGAGGAGTTATTGGATAAGCAGCTACCACGTCTGGGTTTATCTGTTTCATAGCTAGGGCAACAGCATCTCCACCAGTGAGCGCTATCTTGGCCATAATCATTCACCACCATGTTCTGGAACCATCTTTATAGCCTTTACAGGACATTCATTAGCGCATATGCCACATCCTTTACAGTGATCATAGTCGAATCCTTTCATTTCACCGTTTTCGGCAATTACTGAGCCGTCAGGACAATACACCCAACACAGTAGACAGTTTATGCATTTGTTTTTGTCAACAACAGGCTTAAATGTCCTCCAAGTACCTGTTTTGTATTCTACAGCCGTACCACCTGGAAGTATTGCAGCGAATGGCATCTCCTTCCAATTCCCAAGAAGTTTATTGAAATCATACTTAGTCAAGCTTCTTCACCTCATCCCATGTCCTTCTTGCAACTTCAACATTCTTCTCGGCAAGTTCCTTGCCCAATCTTTCCTCAAACCATGAAAGAACGGTCTTCTCAAAGCTTTCTTTATCAACTAGTCCAGATATCCTAAAGAATGCTGCAACCATTGGAGTATTTGGCAAGTTTCTGCCAAATATCTCAACGGAGATCTTCGTAGCATCAACGATATATGTTTCGTATCCCTTGAAGAATTCCCTAACATTATCATACAACTTCTCTGACGCGTTCACGATGACCTTAGTAGAGTCCTTGATTCCAGACTTCAGGTCTGGATTCCCTATAAGGGTAGGATCAAGGATTATCACGTAGTCTGGCGAAAGAACCTGGTAATGAATCCTTATAGGCTTATTTGAAATCCTCGTATATGCTCTCACTGGAGCCCCTGCTCTCTCTGGACCAAACTCTGGGAACGACTGCACATAGTAACCTTGTATTAAAGCAGTCTCTGCGGCAAGCCTACCAGCAGTGACAACTCCTTGGCCACCACGACCGTGCCATCTAACTTCTATAAACACGTTTTCCATAGAACGACACCCACATATTGCAGATTCTCAGGCCATGTTGGAAAGGCACACAATTAATACTATTACCTGCAGACAATAAAAATATTACATTAAGTAGTTAAACACGCTAAAATACATATAAATAACATGTAATTAATATGATCACACACATAAGATGTGGTCGCCCGCGTCCTATATTTGAGCTATGAGTGAAACTTGTGGAGTGCGCGTGGGCTTCCCCTCTCGCGCATCATTATGATCAGCGTGTTATGGGGGCGGCCTTACGTGGGATGAGTATTATC
>JAGGXY010000031.1:0-13611 GCA_021162855.1 Methanobacteriota archaeon | reverse complement strand
GGGAAAGCGTGTACACCAGAACATCCTGTTGGACCTTGTATGGTATCATCAGAAGGCGCGTGTAGCATCGTATATAAATTCAAGAGAGAACTTTGTTCCGATAGCATGTTTTCTAAAATTAATAGATGAGTCATAAGATTCCTCTTATTGAGCTCATCTAATAATGAAGTACCTTTTTAACATATCCTTGGCAAGGGATCGCCTGTAGGTCTATCTACAATTCTTTTTCCTCCGATTAACGTTCTCATGACAACGAACTTATGTTTGTCTGTGACTTCTCCTATAATCTCTGCGTCCTTTCCGTTCTTTGTCTTTTTTATTGCTTGAAGTACGTCCTCAGCGTAATCCTTATGGACTGCTATTATGAACTTTCCTTCATTCCCAAGTTCTAATGGATCAAGACCTAAAAATTCACATGCAGATGCCACAGAATCCCTTATAGGTATAAGGCTTTCATCTATTTCAATTCCATATCCACTCTTCAGAGACCACTCATTTAATGCTTCCGCTAGGCCTCCTCTTGTTGGATCTTTTATAGCCACAATGCCTCCTATATCTAGTGCTGCGTTGTACACGTCTACAAGTGGTGCAACATCGCTTGTAACGTCTACTTCAAAGTTAAGATCCCCTCTGGCGCTTATCAGAGCTATCCCATGATCCCCAATATATCCTGTGAGTATTATTTTATCGCCAGGTCTTATATTAGAATCAAGCAGCCATTTGTATTTTCTACCTGTTAGCTTGAAATTCTCGTCAAGTCTAGGATCTCTATGGCCTATTCCTGCAGATGTTATGAAGATTTTATCAACATGTCTCCTAGGAACAACCTTTGTGTCTCCTCCCTTTATGTACACACGTGCTTCCCGTGCAGTCTCGCCAATACTTCTTGTTATTTTTCTAATATCTTCTAAAGGAAGTCCCTCTTCTATAATCATGCTTACAAGGAGTGCTTTAGGTATTGCCCCTATAGCCAATAGATCGTTCACTGTTCCACTTACAGAGAGTCTCCCTATGTCCCCTCCAGGGAAAATGTGTGGCTGAACAGTATACCCATCTATAGTAAATCCTATGTCTCCTATAGTGGCAGAATCGTCAGCTTCTTTAAGTCCTATGTCATTGTCGTCATCTGGAAGCTCTGGAAAGATGTACTTCTTGAGGAATTCTTCCATGATTCTTCCACCAGCACCATGTCGTTTTTCGATGATTTCCATGTACTTAGACCCCCTATCTTTTCTTTAGTTTTTCCTTAAGCTCATCGTACAAAGGATTTCTAACTATGCCAAGCTTTTTTCTTAATGGTTCTATCTCATTTTTAATAAGGGATTGTGCTGCATCTTCATAGATCGGTGATCCAAGTTTTGCTTTTTCAAGATATATAAGGGCAAGAAGTGTAGACACGTTGAACATCATCCAAGCATCGCCATATGGCCGTAGATATGAGTGTGCAAGGGATGCATAGTTCAAGGCCTGTTCTAGATTTCCTAGGCGATAGTATGTCTCGGCAAAAGCCATAGCAATGGAGAGTTTTAGACTTCCTTTTATATTTTTTATCATCTTTTCATTTTTCGATAGTTCTCTGAGGATTTCAAGGGATTTCTCTGGGGAGCTCTCGCAACGCATATAATAATAAGCACAGTTCAGTAATGACTCTATTTGAAGACCAACGTCTGCTATTTTTCTAATAATTCTTTCGATCTCTGACATGGCTTCTAAGGCTTTCTTGCACTTCTTTGATTCTATATAAAGGGATGCCATGTTCATAAGAATATATGCAATAGCGTATTCTGTGCTGGTTTTTCTTCTGGAAGCCAATACTTCTTGAAATATTTTTTCTGCTTCTTCGTAGTATCCTTGGCTATATTTTATAACAGCAATGTTATGTGGGATAACATCTGCATAGTAAGTTATATTGTATCTTTTTGCTATTTCATACCCCTTGTTATATGCCTCGAGGGCTTTTTGAATCTCCCCAAGAGCTTGTAAATAATTTCCAAGAGAATTAAACATGGCAACTCTTATGTAAGGAGAAGCTATGAGATTCACTATATCCTTAAGCCTATTAATATATTCAACAAGCTTCTTCTTATTTCCCATTTCACTGTACACATGAAGATACAAGTTATATATTACCGCTCTAGAGTCTGGAGTGCCTCGACCAGAGCCTTCTATGTATTCAAGCTCCTTAAGAATTGTTAGAACCTTTTCGTAGTCCCTTGTTAAGAAGTAATGAAATGCTAACGATCTTTTTATTTTTAAAACAATCTCATCCATGATCCCGCCAGTTGAGGGTCGCATACAAAGCTCATATAGCATTTTGTATAAGCTGTCGGCAATTTCTGAGGTAGACTCCAGAGATTGATATGTGCACAATTCGTAGAGTATCTTTGGATATCCACTCAATATCAGAAGAAATAGCGTAATTGGATTATATGTAAGCTCCGATACTTTGAGCTTTGGCAGAGAATCTATTATTTTTATTGCAGTTTCTGTGTCGTTTACTTCAAGGCTTTTGACAAGTTTTTCATAGAGAGATACTATTTCTTCTATGACCTCTCTATCTTTATATAGTCCAGAGAACTCAAGTACTGCCTTGTACTCTTCAGGAGATAGTATTCTTCCAGAGTGAAGGCTATACAAGAAGTATGGGTTCTTTATTTCAGGAGTCTTCTCTGTAAGTGCCTCTTTGTTTTTAGATATAATATCTGTTATGATATTTGCTATGATCTCAAGATCTTTACTAGAAATCTGAAGACGTTCTATCCTAACTTTAGCTTTTTCGAGCTTCCCATCCTTTATCAGTCTTATAACCTCTGGATTCGACGAAAGCATGTACAGTTTTCTTCTTAGGTCTCCTGAAAACTTCTTACTAGAAATAAGTCTTCTAACAGACTTAAGAAGCTCTGAGATACTTATCTCTGTAAGATCTTTCGATAACTTTTTTAGGGTTTGGGTTATGTCTTGTGTTGTCATCCCAAAGAGCACCTCAAAACTGGAGGAAGCCCCCTTACCCCAATAATAATAAATCAATGAAATAATAATATCTAAATCTTTTACAATTACAATATAATGCTTAATAATGCTTATGCTTAGGGTATGTTGGGGTTTTCTCCCTACGGGGATGTTAGTGTGATCTCGTGGAATTTTAATCCTATCCTCCCTTCCTATTCTCATGATCTCATGGGGACTGGCATTCTTATCGTAGGAGTGGGTTGTGCTCTTTTCGGGGTATTAATTTGCTCTCGCATGTGGGCAATGCCAGGGATTTTCGGGGGGCTTCTCCATGATGGCTATGATAACGATCACACACAAGACCTTTATACATTTCCTATAAATTATCACAAAAAACAAAACAGCTTGAAACGACAATTAATATTTATTATTAAAACTATTTTATACTAAACTTATGTCAAGCAAGGGCATAAAGATATTACCTGGTTTAAATGCTCTCAAGTGGGAAAATTATGTCATTATAGCAGATCTTCATTTGGGATTTGATCACGAATATTCAGGGTATGTTATCTCAAAGACAATTATTCAAGAGGTCATTAACTTAAGTAAATATGGAAAAAAGCTAATTATCCTAGGAGATTTTAAGGATAAAATCTTCAATATAAAGGAACAAGAGAGGAAATTTCTCAAAAATGCTGTTCAGGAACTAATATCAGCCTATTCAGAAATATGTATTGTAAAGGGAAATCATGACGCACTTCTTGAGCAAGTGCTTGATACTAACGAGATATTAATGAGCACAAGGGGGATGCGACTAAGGAATTTAGTATTTGCTCATGGACATGCTTGGCCGCATAACACTGAGGATGCTAGGTTTATAATTTTTGGACACTCTCATCCAGTTTATGCCATAAAAGAGTATCCCGGAAGTCCACAGATTCCTGTATTTGTTTCATACGAAATAAAAGAAGATCTTAAGGAAAGATTGAATGCCGATCCCAAGGTAATAGTACTCCCCGCATTCAACCAATACCTTGGGGGAACTAATATTGTAGAGCGTGGGTTAATAGACGTGTTTTATATGTACGGCTACGCTGATGTAAGGACTATTAGGGTATACAGCAATGAGGGTCTTGAGATTTTACAATTCGCTGCTGAGAAAGCCTCGCCTTCAGGGCGGGGCAGAAACTTTTAAATATTTCAAAAATGAGCCTTCTTGTATTAGTGTATGGCATACGAGTAAGCGATTTGGTACATCTCTCAAAGCCCTTCGGGCGATGGGAGGCTCATGCCGTTAGCCTCGAATGCCACCCATGACCCCATAAGACATCCCGTCCTTGTGGGCGAGGTGGAACCGATGAAGACCGTCGCGATGAAGCGAAAACATATGAAGTAATACGGTTCGAGGAAACGGATGAGTCAGCATGGTTGAAAACATTTAGACATTTCCTCCTTGGCATCTATTTTTGAGAGGTGCATCAATGAAAAGGACGAATGAGTTTCGCCTTAGGCCTACGAAAGATCAGAAGAAAGTCTTGTTCAGCCTCTGTAAGATATCTGTTGTATTATGGAACAAGCTGAACTATATCAGGAGGCGGGGTTCTCCCTACGGGGGAGTTAGTGTGATCTCGTGGAATCTTAATCCCAGTCTCTGCTTCTCGAGGAGGATAATCCCGTAGGGATTGGCATTCATAGGCCCGTCATCGTGAGGTCTTCCCTCGAGACCTCCAATCCCTTCGGGGAACCCCTTAACGCGGGGAGTATGTCAAAGATGTAGGATTCTCCAAACACAGTTTAAGTACTTTTGGTACTTCTCTGATGATGTCTTCCGGGGTTATTCCATAGCCGAGTTTTTCAGACGCATACTCGCCAGCAAGTCCTGTGATAAAAGCTCCCATATATGCTGCTTTAAATGAATCTTTTACTTTTGCTCTAAGTCCCGTAATTACTCCAGAGAGGACGTCTCCAGAACCTCCGACGGCCATTGAGGGACATCCTGTAGTGTTTAATTTGACTCTTTTGCCGTCTGTTATTACATCGACAGGACCTTTTAGCACTATTGTTACTTCCCAATCCTTTGCAACTCTTTTTGCGTTTTCTATGCGCTCAGATAGTGTCCTTCCGGGATCTCTTTCGAAGAGATACCTAAACTCCCCTGCATGGGGTGTTATAATTATGTCAGCTCCTGAAAGCTCATCCCTGTACTCCTTAAGTAAGGTAAGACCTCCAGCATCTAGGATTATTGGTATGTTTTTGTTCTCACTGATAACGTCTACAAGTGGTCTTATTACATCAAAGACTCCTATTTCGCGATCCATACCAGGACCTATTAAAACGGCGTCTGATCTGCCATAAAACATCTCTAAGTCATCGACAACTACTATTGATGGAGAATATGAGACATATCCTATTTTTCTCAAGGGTTTTTCTGAATTGAAATATGTGTAAACATATACTAAGTCAACACCAATTCTATATGCTGACATCGCTGATAAAACAATGGCTCCAATAAATGTTGCTGCATCTATGACCATAATTCTCCCTCTTTGCCCTTTATGAACGTTTTTTTCTGGTTTAGGATAGTATACATAAATGTCGCCAGGTCCTGCGTATATCTCGGCTTCCTTTGGTATTCCTATATCAGCTATTCTTATCCTCTCTGCGATATTGAGTAGTCCTTCTTTAAGATCATGAAACGTTATAACATAAGTAGGATGGACAATGATGTCTTCTGGAATTCCTGAGGGATAATCCACAGATATCACGTCCTTCCCTGCTTTGTTAATGAGTTCTATCACGCTCCTATATGGATCCTTCACATGAGTACCACGAACTCCTACGCCTAACACTGCATCTATGATGACATCTGCCCATTCGATTATCTCTTTTAACTTATCCATGTTTCCAATTGTAATTTCTATATTGTTTTCCATTAGGAGTTTGTTATATGCGACTTTTGCTTCTGTAGTTTTAGGCTCTTTTAATAGAAATACTTTAACGTTATTCTCCCTTGATAAGAGTCTTGCGGCTACTAAACCATCTCCTCCGTTATTTCCGGGTCCACATACTACTAACACGTTCTTTTGGGAACCATATTTCTCTTTGAAGAATCTATATATGGCCTTGCCAGCATTTTCCATTAGTACTTGTGTTTCAACTCCCCAAAAGCATGAGTTGATATCTAGAACTCTCACATCTTCAGGCTTAAGCATGAACAACACCTCCTAAGGCTTCCTAGGGGGGTTCGCCTATTTGCTTTTTGTCAATAGGAAACGTTTACCAATGTTTGGAATACTTGTTCTACTGAGATAAATATCATTGACATCATAATATACTGTATTTTGGAATATATTATCCATAATAACTAAAACAACTAAATATGCACATCTGTTGAAGTCTCTTAGTTCGGTGATCACTTTATGAGAACAAAGAACGCTGATCTTAAAAGAAAGTTGAAAGAATACGTTGAAAGATTCCGTAAGGCAGTTAACTTAGAAAGACAAGCTGAGATGGAATTTCATCTTAATGAGATTAAAAAGCTCTCAGGAAAAGAGAGGGAGAAAAGGGGCAGAGCATTACTTAATTTAACTTTCAAGCTCACAGGTGATATGCTAGGAGATAGGTACATAGTAAGAGTGTCTAGGGACAAGGAATTCCCGGAAAATGAAATATCCGTAGGAGATTACGTCCTTATAAGTGACGGGAATCCACTAAAGTTTTCCATCGGTGGCACAGTCCTTGAGAAAAGCAAACATCATCTGTTAATAGCTTTGGATGAGTATCCACCAAAGTGGCTAACGAAAAGAAAGGTAAGAGTTGATCTATATGCAAATGATGTGACGTTTCAAAGGATGCTAAAAGCTTTAGAAAAGATAGAAAAAGGAGATATTGTTTTCGACATTAGATACTTGCTTTTAAAGGAGAAAATACGAGAAGAGGACATCATGATTACTGAGTTCTTTGATAAGAGGCTAAATGAATATCAGAGAGAAGCTGTGATAAGGGCACTTAGGTGCAATCCAATATACCTAATACATGGGCCTCCTGGCACTGGGAAAACTGTAACCGCAGTGGAAATCATAAGGCAACTTGTAAGAATGGGAAAACGCGTGCTTGTCACAGCAGACTCAAATGTGGCTGTGGATAATGTTCTTGAAAGATTAACAGAAGCAGGGGTTAATGCTATTAGAATAGGTCACCCTGCTAGGGTACAAGAGAAATTAAGATTGTACTCTCTTGAGCTTTACATAAGCAAATTCCCTGAGTACGAGGAAGTAAAGAGAATAAGAGAAGAGATAACCAAACTGAGGGAGCTCCAAGAGAAATACCTAAGACCGATACCAAAGTACAGGAGAGGGCTTTCAGATGATCAGATATTGATCCTTGCAGAGTACTCAAGAAGTATGAGAGGACTTAAAGTGTCACAAGTAAAAAGCATGGCAGAATGGATAAAACTACAAAGAAGAATTGAACAGTTGAAAATTCTTTTGAAAAAGAAGCTTGAAATATTATACAAGAGGGCAATAGGTGAAGCTCAAGTGATATGTGCCACAAATTCGTCTGCAGGTTTGGATATCCTAGAGGGAGAAGTGTTTGACGTTCTTATAATAGATGAAGCAACACAAGCAACAGAGCCCTCATGCCTTATTCCACTTGTCAAAGCAAAAAAGGTGATTTTAATAGGAGATCACAAGCAACTACCTCCAACAATATTAAGTGAAAGTGCTAAGAAGATCCTTGAGGTCACGCTGTTTGAACGTTTAATGGGAGTATATGGCAATAGGTACAGTACATTGCTTCGTGTTCAGTACAGGATGAATGAAAAAATCATGAAATTCTCAAGCATGATGTTCTATGACGACAAGCTTATTGCTGATGAGAGTGTTAGAAACATAAAGATGTCTGACAAGTACTCAACGTATTGTCCTCCATATGATGACACTCCTGTAGTGCTTGTTGATGTCCGTGGAGCTGAGCAACAGAGGAAGGGTAGCACTTCAAGAGAGAATATCAAAGAAGCGAGAATTGCAACTGAAATTGTAGCAAATCTGATAAAACTGGGCGTCCTTCCTGAGGACATAGCAGTGATAACTCCCTACGAGGACCAAAGGAATGTGCTAAGAAGCCTTTTAAGAGTTAAGGGCTTGGAGATAAATACTGTGGATGGATTTCAAGGAAGGGAGAAAGAAGTTGTAGTATTATCTCTTGTTAGAAGTAACCCTCAGGGTGAAATAGGATTCCTTAAGGACTATAGACGTTTGAATGTAGCACTGACTAGGGCCAAAAGGAAGTTAATAATAATAGGCAATGTAAAGACTCTGTCCATGGATTCAGTTTATAAAAAACTTGTGGAATACGTGAAAAAGAATGGGATAATACTTTCTGACGATTACATCCTTTCGAAAACCATCTGATGAGAACCGTTCACGGGTCATGTCACTCAAGACTAAAGATATGAATTGTAGAGGTGTTTGGAATGACGTACTTTGAGGAGGAGCTTTTGAGAGAGATTAAACTCTTAATGGAAGATGAAGAAATATTTGCAATATATCAAAGGGCGTATGAGGAGTTCAAACCTTTAATAAACAACATGAACAGAATAGTTCTCAAAGTGTACAAATATAATGACCATGGGATCATACATGCACTTCTTACTACGAGAAGATCCCTAGAGATATACAAAATACTCAAGAAAAAAGGGTACAAAATGACAGCAGAAGAACTTGGTGGAGATGAAAGATGGAGCAAGTTCATAATATCCTTAGGATCATTACTTCACGATGTTGGGAATGCCGTTCACAGAAAATATCATTACCTATTTTCAGTGATTCTAGTAAAAGATAAAGTGTTTAAGTATGCAAAAGAGCTCGTTGGTAATAATGATTACCTGCTTCCAGCGTATCTCACACTTAACGCAATATTTTCCCACGATGAGGATGTAGAATCCATAACGATGGAAGCAAGTATTATTACCATGGCAGATGGTTTAGATATAGAAGCTGGACGTAGTAGGCTTAGGCATGATCCTAGTACTATAGATATACATTCTGTTTCAGCTTATTCAATAGACAAGGTACTCATAGAGGAAAACGACGACCCCGAAGTGCCTTTGAAAGTAGTTATATACATGAATAACCTTGCAGGTGTGTTCCAAGTTGATGAGATACTCAGGAAAAAAGTGGAAAACTCTCTCTTAACAGGAAGGGTTCTCGTGGAAATAATAACAAATGATAAAAGGATGATAAGACGCATATAGGACGTGAGGTGACAGTGTTTGGGAGGATCTTTTCGAAGAAATATTGTCTTAATGATTAAGGGAAATCGAAAACTTATGCTTGCTATACTACTTGGGCTGCTTTCGATGACATTGTCTTATGCATCACTTTATTCTAGGGATATAGACATAAGCAGAAACGAATGGTTTAATATAGGTAAATTTGGTGAAATAACGATCCCCATAAGGTCTTCTATCACTTCAGTGTACCTTAAGGCAGAGGCGTATGTGAACGTAAGCAATGGCAGTGGGATTCTCGCTATGTATTTCATAACCAAAGATGGAGGAGAATATAGCTTGCTGAAGACAGATTACTCAAAAGAAGACAAGTTTTACGTAAATCTAACAGAATATGCTGATATACTAAACGATGCAAAAGAGATTAAGCTCATAATAAATGCTAAAAGTCCTACGGAAGGGTATTTCAGAGTCATAATGAAAGGCCTAGAGCAGCCATATTACTTCTTGAGCATAATTGCAATACCGATAATACTGGCATCTATAGTGTTGTTTTTTATGGGCATGTATGACGCATTTGTAGCTATAAAGGAAAGCAGAAGAAGGAAATTCTGGGAATGATTAATGCTTCCAGAAGTATCTAGTCCTGATGTAGTTCATATAAGCTTTTCTTAGACCTTTAATGAGCAAATATTCACTGTAACCATACTTCGAAAGAATATTCTTTGCAGTCTTGACATTAACTCCTATTGTGGCCATTGCAAGTAAAGCCTTGTAGCCAAACTCTGACAAGAGTCTTGAAGACTCCTCAAGATCTTTTAATTGTTTCACTGGTATAGTCCATATGGAAACCCTCGTCTTTGAGATCCCCCTTGATGAACCACAAACTGGACAAGTACTAAGACTTTTATTACTATTTGCTGCCTCTAGTGGTGTTATTTCCTCCACGTAACCGCATCTCTTGTTCAAACATACGAGGTACAGTGTTCTCTGTTCTATATGGCTCTTAAACAGTTGAAGACTGATATCATCAGTCATCCCATAGTACCTTGGGGTAGCAAGATCCTTGAAGAAAAAGGTATAAAAGAGCTTAGTGGGACCCTTTGTTAGGACTAGCTTCTCTGTGTTGTTGAATACGACACTTTCCCAGAACTCCTTTGCAGTATTTAGGTCAGCCTTTTCAGTGAAAAACTTGCTTAAAGCTTCCAACATAATGACATAGTAAGGAGATGATGAGTTCGTTGATTTTTTTAATAACCATTCTAATCTACTTTGCTTTTCTACTTTAATTCCTAGTTTTCTTGCTACTCTCATAAATACTCTCTGAAAGCTCCAAAGATTCTTTATGTTCGCAAGTATGCTTTCTCTAATTCTTGAGAAATCTATCGTAGGCAGAACTCTTAATACATAATTCTTTATGTAATCAAACGTGTAATTTAACGGCAAAAAAGCGTATACACCATACGCATTATGAGATACATCGGAAAGCATAATCCCCGAAAGCTTAAGTGCAGTAGCAAATATAATAGAAAGTGCAGCGTTTGCCTTATGTCCAAGAAACGTGTACATAACTAGTATCGGATAGGGTGCACTATGTGAACCTGGGGGGACATATTCGATAATTATATCTCCAGGCTTGTGGGGTATATTTTTAAGCTCTGAGCGAACTTCCTCAAGCTCTTTTAGGAACTTAAGCTTTGCATTTTCTTTTATGATATTATCCATGGGAGTGTTCTCGCATCCTTCGAGATATTTTAGAACACGTTGGCATACTTCCATTGATACTGGAATATTTTCGCCAACCCATTTCGGTAGAAATGCCTCACTAATTATTATATCCTTTGAGACCTTTAAGAGGGCTTTTTCATCGTTTTTTTCAATGACTTGCCATGGAATACCAGCAAGTATTATAACATCTCCCTCATTTAGTCCAACGACGAATTCTTCATCTAGCGTTCCTATTGTCTTTTTGAGCCCAATGTCATATACACTGTACTTTCGTTCATCGGGTATCATTGATATATTCTCGTAGAAGTACCTTCTTCCCCTCCTTGTTATGACGTACTCAGATTCGTTTTTCCTTTTTAGGTATCCAAGGGTTAGTGCAAGGTCTAAGCATCTATTTAAGAGTTCTATAGGGAGATCCCTATAAGGATATGCTCCCCTTATTATCTCGTAAAAATATTTCTTGTCAAATAGACCATTGTTTTCTAACCCATATGCTATTATCTGGTTAAATAATGGCAAAAGACCGTTGTTACGTACGGTATGATCTTCAAGGAACCCTCTTTTTAGTAAGTCTATTATGGAAAGTCCCTCTAATGCTTCTCTGAAATCCCTTGCAATAATCTCTCCTTTAGAAACTTCACTAAGTCTATGGCCACTTCTTCCAACCCTTTGCACAAGCCTTATGACTTGCCTAGGAGAGTCCACTTGAACTACATATTCTACGTGTCCTATATCTATTCCAAGCTCTAAGGACGATGTACAGATTACACCTTTGGCCTTTCCGAATCTCAAAGATAGTTCTATGCTTTCTCGAACATCCTTTGATAGTGATCCATGATGAACCACGAGGTCTTCTGATGATGACATAGCATAAGATCCTAATAGCTCTGCTTCCTGACGTGTATTTGTGAAGATTAATACGCTTTTATACTTGCCTAGAAGTGATCTTATCCTTTCTAATATAAGCTTCTCATGAGCGTTCTCAGAGTTATCAGATTGATCTTTTTGAATTATATATAGTCTTACATTGTATTCCTTTTTTAATGTATTATTTTCTATCAGTCTAAAGTCGATGATCTCAGCAGGTCTTTTTCCACAAAGAAATTGGATAGCCATTTCAGGTTTTGATATTGTCGCTGACAATCCTATTCTCTGAAATCTCGGCGAGTATTTTTCAAGCCTCTCAAGTCCTATAACAAGTTGGAGTCCTCTGTCATTGTCTATGAGTTCATGAAGTTCGTCCACAATTACGTATCTTATATCGAAGAGAAATTGTCTTAGATTCTTCCCTAAAAATAATAATTGAAAGGTCTCAGGAGTTGTTATCATGATATCTGGGAACTTTCTAGCTTGTCTTTTCCTTATTGATCTTGGCGTATCTCCATGGCGTACGTCAACAGAGAATCCAACTCTTTTCCCTAGCTCTATAAGACGTCTATGCATGTCTCTGTTGAGAGCTCTAAGAGGTGTTATATACAAAGCTCTTCCACCATATCTTAGCATTCTTTCAATGATGGGTATCATAGCAGCCTCTGTTTTTCCTGATCCAGTCGGTGCTATAATCACTGCGTTTTTACCATTTAATATTGGCCTTAAAGCAGCAATTTGAATAGGATTTAAGTTCTCTATACCCACACTAACAAGAGCCTGTATGAGCCTTTCAGATATGAGACCATGAAGCTTCTCTAGTCTCATCTATATTACACCAAGACTCCTTAGGAAGTCCCATAAATCTGCAACAGATTCTAAAACGAAATCAGCCCCATATGCTTTAAGCAAGCTTTCAGATTTTAAACCTGTCTTCACACCTATTGTTAAAACTCCTACTTTCTTACCTGCATACATGTCTGGAAGGTAATCTGCAACAAAAATAGCCTCACTCGGCGATACTTTATACTTATCTAAGATTATTCTAAGTATTGCAGATCTTTCGAATGGTATTTCCTCATTTTCGTCGTAGCCCATGGCAGTATACACGTCATCGACAAGATCACTAAGACCATATGATTCAAGTTCGTCCCAGATAACTTCTGGAGGACAACTTCTGCCTGTTGTTACTACTATGATCATACCTCTACTTTTGAGTTTTTTGAGCAAATCTCTTACACCATCGAAGGGTTTATCTTCTTCTGAAAAGAATTCACAGTATTTCTTTCTGAACGTGCTCCAAAAGTGTTTTTGTATGTCCTCTGGAATGTCAATACTTAGCTTGTCATCTCTAAACAAGACATAAAATGTACTCCAGTCTACGGGATCTAAGCCAAAGGCCTTTCTAGCGTAGTTGTACACATGGTAAGCCCTCTTTAGAGTGTTTACAAGGGTTTGATCGAGATCAAATATTGCTAATCTCAGCTTCTTTAGCATTGACAAACACTCTCCTTTAACATCCTTTGGTGATGTTTCACAGTCATTCACAGGTCTAATGGTAAGGTACAAACAAGGTTCAAACAATGATGTCATTATTTCATTATATCACTATGTCTGTGGCACCCTCTCCAAGGTGTCTAAAAGAGCTAAATATTTATAGGTCAGCTAAGACATATCATAATCTAGTGAACCTATAATAGGTGAGCTAAACATATAAAAGAGTATAAAAAAGAGTATAAAATAGATGATAAATAGTATGAATAGCTATGTTACATAGGAGGTACCGCTAAATGAAGGTATGGCGAACGATTGCTCTTTTAGGACTTGTGTTGGTG
>JAGGXY010000028.1:0-8260 GCA_021162855.1 Methanobacteriota archaeon | reverse complement strand
GGTGTCTTGACAACTTCTATAATGTGATACTCAGCGAACGGAAACCACGTGGTGATGGTATGTATCGCATCTCTAATCCTAGGATTCGTGGTTGCTATGAAGAGGATGCGGTTTATCATCCCTCTTCACACACCTTTTTAGAGGTAACGTAGGAGATATATTGACGAAAGGATTCCACTTAATATTATTAGCACGCTCCCATACTTTAAGTATTCTTTCCACGTTATGTGACATCCATACCTGTCTGCGATGCTCAGGAGCACAACGTTTGCACTCGCTCCCACTGGTGTAAGGTTTCCACCGAAACACCCTCCAAGAGAAAGAGCCCATGCAAGCATCGCGCTCTTTATCCCAAGGGCCGCGTTCAAGCTTCTTATTACAGGTATCATCGTCGCCACGTACGGTATATTATCGACGAACCCCGAAAGTACCATAGATATCCACAGGATCAAGAGGGAGAGCAAATATGGCGACGCAGAGATCTTGGATAAGGAGTTCGCTATGAAGCTTATGACTCCCATTTCTGATATTCCTCCGACAACTATGAAAAGCATCATGAAGAAGACTATTGTTGCCCAGTCCACGGACTTTATGACCTCAGTTATGTTCACCCTTGAGACTAGGAGAAGTATTGACGCTCCTATAAGCGCTACCATTGGAGAAGGTATGTGATGTATGGGTTCCGTCATGAAGAGCACTATCACGAGGATCAGTATCGCTATGCTCTCCTTGTACAAAACTATGTCTTCAGGCTTGTGAGGGATACCTTCTATTACATCGCTTGATAAGATCTTCCCCTTCACGTCTCTCTTGAACATCACGTACATCATGAGTGGGAGTACCAAAAGTATTAGGAAAGATATAGGGGCAGTGTTCATTAGGAACGCGTTGAAACTGAGCTTCAGTTGTGAACCTATTATGATGTTAGGTGGATCTCCTATGAGCGTTGCAGTACCGCCAATGTTTGAGGCGAATATCTCTGATAGGACAAAAGGCCTTGGATCCACATGTGCTCTCCTCACGATCTCTAGAGTTATAGGGCCTACGATGAGTACTGTGGTCACATTATCCACGAACGCTGAGAGCACTCCTGTAAGCACGGACAACAGAGCTAGAAGTGCGAACAAAGATCCTTTTGAGAGCTTTGCTATTCTCCACGAGAGAACATTAAAGAGACCGCTTTTTTCGGCAATAGTCACTATTATCATCATCGAGACGAGAAGAAGTATCGTGTTCATGTCAATATACTCTAAGACATTTTCAACAGGCTTTCCCATGATTGCAAGAACTATTATCGTAAGTGCTGCACCGAACATAGCTGCTATTGTCCTGTGAACTCTCTCTGAGGCTATCATAGAATAAACTATTACGAGGATGATAATTCCAATGATCGTCTGGACGTCCATAAACGATCACCGCAGCACTGGAAGTACGTAAAACCTATTATATCCCGTTATGACCCTGATATACTCCGGGAATTCCTTGAGAAGTTCTCTGTCATCTAAATCTATGTACGCCTTTTTTACTCTTTTGACCTTAAGCAGATCTGCAACAACTATTATATTCTTAACGCCAACACGTCTTATTACTTCTGGGCTTATCTGTTGGTTTCCCCTCCCGAACAACATCCCTTGGCCACCTATTATCGTGACCACAATGTAGGCTTCATCGTAATCCTGCTCCTCGAGTGCCTTAAGTATCCCCTTTTCGCTCACGTCAAACATGCAGCGATCCTTGGAGTATATGTCCACACCGAGAAGCGTCCCTCTGCCAAGTATCCTTTTCTTTATCTCGTAAACAGTGGATCCGGGACCTAGGATATACATGTTGTCCTCTTTAAAGATTTCATCAACGAAGTACTCCGCTATGGCTTCCTTGTCTGAGTCACCATGGGATATCTCTTTTGATCCCTGTAGAAGCTCTGACATGGGCGTTATCGCATAGCCGAAAAGCCTAAGCTTCAGTTCATCTGCCCTGAATGCTTCCTCATCTATGTCTAGTATTTCACCTTCAACAACCCTCCTGCTCTCGGCAAACTCTTCTAAAACAAGTGCTGCATGTCTAGGACTTATAGCAAAAATAGAAGAATACATCTTGACACCTGCAGGAACTCCTAAGATGGGCTTTTCCTTACATACGCTTATTATGTCCCTTGCAGTTCCATCACCGCCCACGAACACTATTATGTCAGGATCGTAATTCAAGGCCTCACGTACAGCTCTCTTCGTATCCTCAGGATCTGTGTTGGGATAGTCTGGATACCCTCTTAACTCCACTAGTCTTTGGATCCCAACACGTCTCAGCACTTTTCCTCCCATGTCGCCCTCTGGAGCTATGAACATAAATTTATCATAATTCCTAAGAGATCTTAGAAACTCCTCAGCTCTTTTCCATGCTATAGGTTTTGCCCCTCTCTTTATTGCTTCTTGAAGTATATTATCTGTTCCTTTGAGTCCTACACGTCCTCCCATGCCGGCTATTGGATTTATAATAAATGCAACGACAAACCTCTCCTTGCGAGCCTCCTTAGAGATCCTAGAGGCCATGAGGATCACTCTCATATTCTCATTGAAACAGGGTGTTTTCTAAGATTTATGTGGTCTTGCGGGACACTTGTATAATCCTTAACAAACCTGGCCCCTTTGTGGGCTGTTTCGTATTTAGTAATTATCGTAGCATTTAAGTAATATTCTTGGCCTGTCTTGTTTAGTCCCCTGGATGAGGCTCTACAAGCGGGGAGGCGAGGAGTATCCTCGGAGACGATTAAACTCACCGCAAAATTCAAGCTCAAGGAAGTTCCTGAAGGATTAAACTATCTCTTCACCCATACTGTGAGATCGTGAACTATCTCATAAATTATGCTCACGAGAATAATATCACGAGCTTTTATAGGCTTAAGAGCGAGACGTATAAAATCCTCAGGGAGAGGTATCCGCAGTTACCGAGCCACTACCTCTATACCGCGTGCCAGATGACAGTGAGCATTTACAAGAGCTATCGTAAGAGGAGGCGAAGGGGGAAAGCCAATGGGAGGTCTGTCTTCAAGAAGGACGTGATAATGCTCGATGACCACTTGTTCAAGCTCTACCTCGAGAGAGATCAGAGAACGCGTAAGATATTCGAGGGATGTGAATGGAAGACTCCATCGCTGGAGTTTCAGGAGACTCCAATCAATTATTGAGTATAAGGCTAAACTAAGGGGGATAAGGGTTGTTTTCGTTGATCCCGCTAGAACATCCTCCCTGTGCCCGATATGTGGGGGAATGTTAAGCCCGAATGGGCGCAGGATCATGAGATGCGAGAAATGTGGATTTAGCGCGGATAGGGACGTTGTTGGGAGTATTAACATCCGTCTGAAAGCCCTGAAGATGTGGGGCTCGCATACTCCTGAAAGCCCTCCAATGAAGAGGAGAGAGGGGGGAGGGTAGCCATTTACACAAGTTACGGCTAACCAGAACAGTCAAAGATCTACTTCTTAGTAAGTGGTTGCCCGCGTGCTACATTTAAGTAACCATGTAAACTTGCGAAATGCACGTGGACTTCCCCCCTCAGCCACTTCATCAGATTCCGTGGCTTATCGGGAGCGACATCGACCGCCACCACAGAGGCGGCTTACGGGAGATTAGTATTACCCTCCCGCCTCTGCTGGCTATTTTGCCGTCATCGAGGCAGTTCACTTAATATTCTATTCCTCCTTCATTTAAATGTTTCCATGATTACTGAAAAATACTATTGTATTTATTTAACGAAATAGTCCTTAAAGGTCTTTATATTTTGAGAGATCTCTAGCGAAAAGAAATACATATATATTTTTAGCACCAAATTATATATTGTCGGACAAAGTCATACACGTGACAGACATGTATCCTATATTAAGGTGCCCTTAGTATATCCAAGAGATGCGCTGAAGTATCCTAGGAGGATCCCATGGATCCTCCGAAGACCCTCAACATGGACATCATATTTGAGGGTGTTAGTTTTGGATAGCTCTCAAGGGAATTTGGTTAAGATCTCTGTAAGGTTACCAAAAGCCCAGGTGGAGTTCATAGATAGGCTTGTCACGTTAGGACTGTACGTGAACAGAAGCGACTTCATCAGGGACGCGATTAGGGACTACATGCCAAAGGCCATGAAGAAGTTACAGGAATTGCGTAGTGGAAGTCTTGCGATCTTGAAGACAAACAGTTATTTTATGAATGAGGAGGAATAGGGGTGGGATAGTGTTCGACTCTGCGCAGTCGATTGTTTATGATGAGATGACAGTAGAAGAGGACACTTATGAGAAGATAACTATTATAGGGGTGGGTTCTGCAGGCTCAAATATTGTGGATGATATGGCGGGATATCTCACGAGTGTTATAAGAGAAAAGATGGGAGAATCTAATGTCTTCAGGACAAATTATGGGCTTAAGATCTATGATCAGAGCTATGGGGCAATAGAAATAAGCTTTATAGCTATAAACTCTGAAAAATCCCATTTGAAGAGCAAGAGAAACATCCCCGCAGCTTCTAAAATATCTATAGGAAACTCCGGCAGTGGTGGGGATATAGAGAAAGTCATGAACTGGTTCAACATGTATAGAAAGGATATAGAATCCCTCATTGATAAGTCCACATTTGTCATAGTCATCTCTGGATTTGGCGGCGGCACGGGCACTGGAGTGTTCCTACCACTTATGGATGTGATCGATAGAGCGACGAGACAGGGACCTGTTATGCCCATTGTCATAATACCTGCAGAGTCCGAGGGTTCTAGAAGAAAACGCGCGATAAAGTACGTTCAGGAGTTTCATAAGAGGGTGAACCATCCGATAGTCCTAGTGGATAATGACAAGCTCTTCAACGATCCTACGATACAAGTCAAGAAGGTAACAGAGGGCTTCAGGACGATAAACTCGAAGATCGTAGATGCCATATCTGCAATCCTCATGTCAAAGCTGTCCGTAGGACTGATAAACATAGACGACGCTGATCTTGAGAAGGCCTTCTGCAAAAGGGAAAGCTTTGCCACGCTACTTCACTGGGAGATAGGAAGAAGCTATAGCGGCTACGGCGAGACAGATGGTGTCTCAGAAGTTGTGGCAAAGCTCCTAGAGAGTCCATTCGTGGACGTTGACGTGAGAGCTGCAACGGTGCTTTACATATTTTTCCTTGCATACAATGGAGTGACAATGGGATTTTACACGAACTTCCAGAGGATGATCTCAAAGATGTTTGGAGAACACGCAGAGATAAAGTACGATTACATAGATCTATCAAATGATGAGATGTCAAGGATATTCCAGGACGTGTTTATGACAATGGCTCGTGACAAGATCGTTGGAGTAGCCTCTGGGATTCCTGAAGATTACGTGGCAATATTTGACGGGAAGCGTTACATAACCGAGGAGGAAAATGAGAAACCCAAAAACACGACGAAGGGTGGAGCAAGAGCTGAAAGAGCTATAGTGAGTGATTTAAGAGACATAGAGGACGTATACTCGATAAAGGAGATATAGACCCCAAAAAACTTCGTTTCTCTTACCGTTTCGTTTTGTATCGTGGTAGGGAGTTTCACCTCAGCCACTTGGGCTTCATAATTCGGATGACTTCACTGGTGGCGTTCGAGGCCAACGGCACGAGCCTCCAGGACTCGGAGCATTGCTCCCATTGCCCTAGAGGATATTTTTGGCGTGAGCAGCTCTCCATGACATGCCTACGCGATAATTCACATGAAACTTATAAAGTCTTCTGCTCCTCTAAGGATCTTAACCTCTCAACTAATTTGCACTTTTGACATATTCTTTCGTCCGAGGAGGTGGGCTCTCCACAGATCTCACAAGGCACAAGTTTCTCTGGGGGATAGCACTTTATAAGACACTCTTTCACCTTTTCGTAATAGTTCACTATCGCATGCCTTGTTCCAGGACGCATCTGTTCTCTCCTATAAACTATGTCCCTATAGTACGCCCTATCTCCCTCGGAGGCATAAGGGCATTCCCCATGATAAAAGGGTATACCACGAAGGATAGCATAGAGGAATACCTCGTTCTCTGGGATCCTCATAAGGGGATATATCCTCGGTATGAGCCCCTCCTGGACGAAGATATGAGGGCCTGTCCTCACAGTTCTTCTCACGTCTCCACTCATTATATTCATGAGGAACGTCTGGGCGACGTCATCCAAGTTATGTCCCATAGCTATCACGTCAGCTCCATGCTCTCGCGCGATCTTGTTTATCGCATGCCTCCTGAACACGCCACAGTAGGTGCACGGGTTTAGCTCCTTATCGACCTTAGCAGCATAGTCCACGGTATAACCTACGATGTTCTTAAGCTCTCCAATGTAATATTCAACGCCCCACTCCTTGAAAGTTCTCTCAGCGACTTCCCTTGAACGATCCCTATAACCAGCGATCCCTTCATCGATCAATATCGTGAAGATTTCGACATCCCTTCTCTCGCCAAGGACGTCTAAAAGAAGCCTGAGAAGTGTCATCGAGTCCTTTCCTCCAGAGACACCAACAGCAATCTTCATAGGGCCTTCAATCTTGAGCTGTCTTCTAAGCTCCCTCTTGAACCTTTTTTCCACGAACTCCATAAAGTGATATCTGCAGAGATGCTGTCCATTGTATCTTATGTATACTACGGCACTCCTGTTACACTTAGAACACGTCGCCATGCGATCACCCGAATACAAAAGGTCCTACATATGGAAGCAGTATGAGGATATACGTGATGATGCTTATGGCGATGAGAAAAGGCTTCGAGAGTCTCTTCATGGACTTTAACCTCTCACCTGCTGCGTCTAACATGCTCTGAAGAATCCCATAGCCATCGAAGGGAAACGCTGGTAATACGTTTGCAGTACCTAATACTATGTTCATCCAAAAGAGCCAATACAAGGTGTTGTAAACAGGCCAAAATATTCCTGGCGCTGGAACGTTGAACATAAGGCTTATAGGCTCTGATATGGGAGCAAGCCTCATGAATGGAAGAGAGAGATATAAGAAAAGATCCCTATAAGGAGCTGAAAGACAATACTCCAATGCTTTACCATCTATAGGCACTAGGAATATTCCTATAAAGGGCTTCCCAATGTCAGAAGAATTTCCAGTGAAATTATATTTATCAGATAGCACGATACTGATTTTTACCTCCTCATTTTTTCTAATCACAGTGAGGTTCACAAGATCTCCAGGCCTCTTTCCAAGATCCTCTAATATGGCACCGATGTCGCTAGGATACCTTACAGAGTAGTTCTCTATAGCTATGAGGACATCACCCTTGAGGACCTTGCCATAAGCATCCGTACCCTCTATTCCTCCAAGGAGCAGTATGCCTTCCTTTGCCTCAATGAAATGACCCATCCCAGCAAGGCCTGCGAGGAGCACGAGGGCAAATACCACGTTTATCGCAGGACCAGAAGAGAACACCTTTATTCTCGTTCTCGGAGAGGCTTCTTTGAGCTGCTCCTCCTTCACGTTCACGTAAGCGCCAAGGGGGATTAAGAAGAAGAGAACGCCAGTATCTTCTATCTCAAGCTTCTCAGACCTCGCAACTATCCCGTGGGAGATTTCGTGGACCACGACAGCTATGATAAGGGCAACGATCCCGTAGGATATTGGTATTATAGGGTTCAGACCAGGTAGAGCGACAGCAAGCCTTGGGGAAAGCACAGGGGGCTTCTCCTCACTTATAAGCAAGTTCTTGACGTATAAGAACGAGCTCTTGCCAAGCACATACATTATAAGGAGCATTGTAATGATAGCAACAACGACAAAAAAGATCTTAACGCTACGCGTCATAAACCTGGAAAGTCTGTTTATGAACTTGCTGATCCTCGTGCTCCCAACGAGGATAAAGGGTACGTAGAAATGAATCCTAAGTGATCTTACCTTGTACTCGCCCTGATACCTCGTCGAGAGATATATTGTGAAGAATACCCACGCTGAGACAAGAAACAACGCCAAGATGAGAGTGTTCATCGAGGACCCTCCAAGCTACTTGAAATTACACGTCCCTTAGAGAATGACAAAGGGATTATCCTCACTTAGATCTCGGACAGCTCATTGCAGTCTAGAAATATGCACGACAATACTTAAAAATTTCGAGAGATATTATCAGAAGCTCTAAGCTGAGAGTTCCTATAGAAGGCCATAAAATAAATACATGAAGAAAAATCTTAAATCATATGGCTATTAACTATTTATAATGATCCCCCAAGTGCGGGGGTAGCCAAGCCTGGTCAACGGCGCGGGGCTTAGGACCCCGTCCCGTAG
>JAGGXY010000117.1:0-13115 GCA_021162855.1 Methanobacteriota archaeon | reverse complement strand
GTTTTCTTATATTAAGTCTACTTTTAGGGATTTTAACCATTCTCTCATCAAGGTGGTTTAAATAACTGCCTTGAGGAGTTCTCCTGTCCCGTACTCCTTCATTGGGGAGTGTTCGGGGGATGGGACTCCCACATCCTGGCTTGAGCCTCTGCCCTTCGGGTTTTCTTCAGCTTGTGCCCACACCTCGGGCAGAGGCTTGAGATCCTATAAGCTTTGACATAATCAACGCTTAAGCCATTCCATTTAGCCTTACAGCTTTTTCATAATCTTCCTTATTGTACTTAAATGTTACGCAAATCGAAAACTGCTACGAACCCAAACTGATCATCGAGTCCATTATGAAAGCTGTTTTAAAGGCTCAAGAAAACTAACTATATCTATTAAACTGATGATTTTGGTCACTTAGGTGTTTGGTATGTCGTTACTAATAGAAACACGCAAAGAAAGTATTTAAAAGTTTTGGAAATTTAGATAACAACGCTTTCTTCTGAGGGAGTGCTGGGGATATGATCCCAGAAGGCTTAGAACTAAACAATAATGTTACAAGGTCAAGGATCACAAAGTACCTACTGCTTGGAGTTGGGATTTTCGGAATCTCTTGGGCATCTATCCTTACAAGACTTAGCGGAGCTCCAGGTAGCGTATGTGCTACATGGCGTATAGTGTTCTCTGCTGTTATAGCATTACTGTTACTGAACAGGAAGACAATAAATGAGCTTAAGGAGCTCAACATTAAAGGTTTAGTTCTCATCATAATCGCGGGGATAACCTTAGCAATGCACCTCATGTTGTGGATGGAGTCTCTTTTTTATACTTCAGTGGCTGTAAGTACTACTATAGTAGATACGCATCCAATCATAGCCTCAATATTGGCCTTTTTGGTTCTCGGTGAGAGACCAAAAAAGGTGCAAATTCTAGGCTTTACCTTAGCCTTTGTGGGAATTGTGATATTTGCAAGACCTTGGAGTGAAATAGAATATACAAGCCTCTTAGGGATCCTACTAGCACTTGCTGGAAGTATATCAGAGGGAATATACTTAGGAATAGGTCGAATAATGCGTATTAAACACTCTTTGAGATCCTATATTGTGCCTGTTTATGGGGTTGCCGCTGTTATATCAATTCTAAGCTTAAAGCTATTTACAAAATATACACTTTTTGGATATCCTCCCATAACGTGGCTATATCTCTTTCTTTTGGCTCTTGTGCCTATGATGATGGGTCATACGGTCATGAATTATCTTATGAGGTTCTTTAGGGCTATTACAGTAACATCGTCTTTTCTTGCAGAACCTATCATCGCGTCTTTACTTGCTATTTATTTCCTAGGAGAGATTCCTGACATGCTTACGATAGTTGGAATGATTATCACGATATCTGGTGTCTTTATGGTACTTATAGGGGAAAGTTCTTTTCAGGATTGAGCATTGTATTTTTGAACTGTTTCTTTTGTAGTAAAACAGCTATTGTTCCCAATTGACACTCAGACAGCATGCTTTCACATTACACACTTTTTTAATATACTACGCGCTTTTACACATCTATTGCGAGATCTTTGGAGGTGTGGTCGCTTGTACTATGAAGGTCTCACAATAAGTGTTAATGCCAATAAGTGTATAGGATGCGGTGCATGTGTTCTTAAATGTCCTAATGATGCTATAAAAGTCATCGATGAGGCATTCATAAGACGTGTGATCTTTGATCTTGAAAGGTGTGACCTGTGTCATGGAGTGCCGAGATGTGTCAGCGTATGTCCTGAGAATGCTATATCAGTTACTGAAGGTACAATGAGCAGAGATACAATAGTGATCGAGCTTGAGATTGTTCCATGTTCAGAATGTGGAAGACCTACAGGAATAACAAAGAAAGAAGCACTTAAAATAATAAAAACTGTAGGAGGAGGCTCAAAGAACCCTGTTTTTCTCTGTAAGGAGTGCAAAATAAAAAGAAGTTTAAGAGGTGGGCGTAGGATATGACGATGAACTTTGCCTTCATGTGCAAACCAAATGAAGTGATTAAAACTGGGAAAAAAGTTGCAATAATCGGAGCGGGGCCAGCAGGACTTGCAGCAACAGGATATCTCGTATGTAAAGGACATGAAGTACATGTATATGATAAACTACCATATCCCGGAGGGCTTATGGTCTTTTCAATACCATCAAGAAGAATTCGACCAGAGCATGTTCTGGAAGGGGCAAAAATACTTGAAGAGAGATTTAGCGTGGAATTTAATCTTAGAACTAAGGTGACTGTAGGAAATGCTGAAACTCATGAAGAGGGAGATGATTTTGTTGAGAAGGTTGTGAAACTTGAAGATATTATTGAAAATTATGACGTAGTACTAATAGCAACAGGCATATGGAGGTCTCCAATGCCAGGAATCACCGGAGAAGAACTAGATGGTGTTATAGGAGCCCTAGAATTCCTCTACAGGTGGAAGACCTACGAGCTTAATCTTGCACCGAGGGATCGTATCATAGATGTATCAAAAAAGAAAGTGGCAGTAATAGGGGCGGGACATTCTGCAGTAGACGCTGCAATGACAGCATTGGAGATAGGAGCAAAGGATGTCTATTTGCTTTATAGGAGAACCATAAACGAAGCTCCTGCAGGAAGATATGAAATATCAGAAGCTATAAGGGAAGGCATAAAATGGATAGAGCTGGTATCTCCTGTTAAAATAAATGGAACAAAAAGAGTTAGCAGTATAACACTTGTTAGAAATAGACTTGAGGAGGTGCCTTCTGGCGGGAGGCCGAGACCTGTTCCAATACCTGGAACGGAGTTTGACTTAGAAGTGGATTTTGTGATATTTGCAATAGGAGAAAGGCCAACACCGCCTCCTGGTGCTGAGAAAGTAGGAATACAAATAAATGAAAGGTATGGAAACATACAAATAAACGAGGAGTTTAGAACCAGCGTGAAGAACGTTTTTGCAGCAGGAGATGTGGTAACAGGACCTTCCTTTGTTGGAAGAGCTATTGAAGCTGGACTAAGAGCTGGAAGATCCATAGACAGATATCTTGCTAAGATATGAGGTGATAACAAATGAAATACAAGCTCTACTATCACCAGACGTCATGTATAGGATGCGAGACATGTGAGAGAGTTTGTGGATTTCTATATGAAAGGCCTAGAGTCCATCTATATAGGGTTCTTGGAGGAATACCCGTTCCTATAGGATGTAGACATTGTGAAAAAGCACCTTGTATTAAAGCCTGTCCTGAAGGAGCGTTGTATAAAGATGATGATGGTTTTGTCCTTGTAGATCCAGAGAAGTGCATAGGATGTCTTATGTGTGCCGTTGTATGTCCATTTGGAGCTATGGACCTAGATCCTATTACGAAGTCTATAACGAAGTGTACTGCGTGTAATGAGTTAAGGGCTAGAGGTCTTAATCCTGGATGTGCATCTTTATGCCCTGCAGAGGCTATAATGTTTGAAAGCACTAGTGATATATTTGAGGAGATAAGAAAGAAAGTTGCTGAAAAACTTGCATCAAGTAGCTTAAATTTATAAAATTATTGCTTGTAAAACCTTGCCTTTTAGGGCGGGGAGGAGGTCAGTTGAGGGCTGAGAGCAATTAATGATCAATACTCTTTTTATTTATTTTTTAAGGTTGCTTATTCATCTTCATCTTATAGCTTGACTCCTAAACTTAACGATCTTAACAATAGAGCAAAAATTATAGGGGGATATAAGTTATTTAATCTTTTTGAGCGGATAAGTTTGCCGTTTAAAATAAAATTAAGGCATATAAAAACACTTCTAAAATGACTTCTCCAGTAAGCATTAGGGAAGTATTTCATTGCATGCTAGGTGGCTTATATGGTTGAAAAGGCTCCTGTGGAGATATTAACACCTATCCTAATGAGAACATCAGGTATCATTGGGGAGAGACTTGATTTAGAGTCTTCTTATGTTCTTTCAGTTATGGTTAAAGACTTTGGTCTTGGAGATGTTTTATATGGTCTCAACGGTATCGTAAAAGAGACAAGAGCCCCTGAGGACACTATTCGATCCATAAAAGCATATATGCGCCCAATACAAGTTTTTATAAAAGAGCTTTTGGAATCTAACACCATAATATTGACGTCTGATGACCTTAGATCCCTTATTAACTATATATTTCTGAGTAGTGTGACAATTATTGTGGGCAGGATATCAGAACCAATAAAGCGTGCAGTGATCCCAGAAGTGTTAAAGGCACTATATGAATACGGAAGTGGTGCTACGATAACGATAATAGCAAGTCCTACATCGTACGAGTGGATAAAGAAGTACTTCATAGAGAGACTTTTGGAAAAAATTAGAACAGCGAATATAAATTGCTACGTGGACGAAAACGTTCGGGGTTCTAAAGTATTATTTGATAAGGGAATTGTCGTGGAAGCAGGAGAGAAGGCAGATACCGTATACGTGTCTGCGAGATCAGAAGATGTTTATAACATATATCTTAATGCTCTTTCCATAAGCCTAAAAGAGGATCCGGTACTCCATTTCAGGGCGAATATCATAAGAAGTACTCTTATAGTACCTTTACTACCACTTCTTAAGGACCTAACGAGACCAAGTGCACACTATGATCTTAAAGCACTTGTTTACTCAGTCCTAAGCAATTCAGTGAGTGTAATCATTGGGCATATATTAGGTATAACAGAGACTAAGAATCTTGTGTCTCTTGTCTTGGATACATATGATGATATAGTAAATATTGGAGACATAAGGTCTCCAAAGACAGATTATGTCCTAATAAACACTGATATAAAGATAGGACAGAAAACTTCGTAAATTGTGATATAATATTTTATGTGGAAAAATGAAAAAGATTCATTAATATCGTACTAATACTTCGTGCGTTTATACGTTATCTTAGCCTAAACGATGACAATAAAATTATCACAGCAAAATACGCAAATAAGGTAAGCTGGTAATGTCACATAAGGAGGTCTGAGTCCTTTGACGATAATGAACAAAAAAATTGTTAAAAAAATGATTTTGTATCTTTTTACAATCGTTTTCGTATGCTCAGTACTCTACGTCTTTGAGGACGTTATATATCAGTATGCGTTATCCACTTATAGCTTCTTATATGCTCGCGTCTTCTTATATTATACCCTTCTTTTCATTGGCGGGTTAATATACTATATGCATACACCTATAAGTAGAATAAATATTTACATTGCAGTACCTTTCTATATTTTCACTGTATTTGTTGGGGAATTCCTCTTAGGATTTATAAGTGCACGTCTTACTGCGAGACTTTTTTATTTTTTAATAGTCACAACTCTTCCTCTAGTAATTTTCAAAAAGCAACGAGATTTCTCCCCTAAGTTATTGATTGAGGCGACTATATTGTACATTATTGCTAGTATTGTTCCTTTGATATTGAGGATGGAGATCCCAACACAGTATTACAATTACTGTGAATGCTGGATGGATATGGCGATATTTACAAACTCAATGAGAGTAGAAAAGCTTCCTTTAGAGGATCCATGGCTTAGTGGTTTTCCAATGATTTACTATTATGGAGGACATTATGGGCTAGCAACACTTACTTTGATAACGATGATACCCCCAAAGTATGGAATAAATATAGCTTCAGCGACAGTCTTACAGCTTCTCTTTTTGGCATTTTATGGGATATCTCTTGTCTTCATGGAAAAGAGAAAGGTTCCTCAAGCTAAGATATTGTCTGTTATAATAGCTACAGCTCTCACCTTTGGGGCAAATATATACCCTTTCCTGGAGTATGTGCAATATCTAAGAACTGGAAATGAACAATTCTTTAATGCAGCAACATGGCACTTAAGTCCAGCATATCTCATTCCAGGAACAACACATCATGTTCCAATGGTGGACTTCTATCAAAAGGAGCTACATGCAAACTACATAATGACCCCATTCCTTGTCACTTACATATGGCTAGTTTACGCGTTGAGAAGCGAGGAAAGAAACCCTCTTATACTTTCCGTATACAATGGATTCTTTATACCAATGTTCATATGGTCTTGGCCTGTAGTTTCTCTTTATACGTTTCTCTTTATGATGAATCACTATGGATTGATAATACCCATACTTGGAGCGTTGATATATGCGCCATATGTACTGACACTCCTTAAAGGAGAAGGAGTATCAGGGATTACGTTCATAAATCCTTCTAATGCTGTTATTCCAAGAACTCCTGTTAGCGCCATAGTGCTATACCTATTGCCTTTCTTGATAGCTTTATATGGGCATATTTTCGTTAAAATTCTTAAGAAAGAGAAAAATAGCTTGGTTAGAGTCCTTATAGCTACAGCAATAGCAGTACCTTTTATATTTACAAGATACAGAGCCATGACAGTACTTGTAGGGCCACTAGTATACATGATGTTGGATCGTAGTGAAGAGCGAGCCCTCAGATCGCTTATCTTTACGGGTATGATAACAATAATAGCATGCGACTTCGTTTACGTTAACGACGTCTTTGGAGGATATTGGGAAAGATTTAACACGGTATTCAAGTTTTACGAAACTGCATGGGTACTGTTGTCAGCATCAATACCTCTTCTGATTGCTAGATCTTGGCTTATAACACCAAAAAGAAGATCCCTTCTGAGAGTTTGGTACGGGATTAAGTGGGCTTTAATGTTTTCCCTTGTATTATCTCTTACTTATGCTCCTCTTGGATATTATGGATCAAAATATGAATATTGGGACTCTTTTGATGCTGATAAGTTTACTTTGGATGGCTCTGAGATTTTAGAAATACATGATAAGATAATAGTGAACACACTACTAAGAATGCCAAGGGGAATAATCGTCGAGTTACCGCCAGTGGATGGTAAATCATATGAATACAATGGTAGGATTTCTGCTTTCTCAGGTGATCCTACCATCATAGGTTGGCCTTCGCATGAGTATGTATGGAGGGGACAGAAGGGATTTAACATTGGATGGAGTAGATCACTTGATATCTTCAACTTCTATAAGAATCCATGTAATGACACACTAAACAAGCTTATAGAAAAATACAATGTGAAATACATAGTATTTTCTAAGTTGGAGGCAGAATATGTTCTTCAAAATAATGCTTCTCTAACACTTTATGAGTGGAGACAAAAACTTCTATCCACTAGCCGAGTAAAGCCTATCATAGAAATTGGACCTTACGGGCTATACGAAATTATTAGTAAAGAGTAATCTTGTTGAGGATGTCTCTCTGTCGTAAGCCTTCCTGAGCACTCGTGGGTGAAAAAATTTCTGCCTAGGCTCAGGTTTGCGATGGATTTGGGGTGCATTATTGGTCTCCCGAAGACGTATAAATATTCACGAATGTTCATAAACATTTATAAAGGAGAGACCGTTTGTGAGCGTGATCACTATGAGGGTGTCTTCTATAGGGGAGATACTAGTTGATATAATTCCCAAACGTTCAGGAGAATATACTGAAAATATGGAGTTTGAGGCTCATTTAGGAGGTGCTCCTTTCAATTATGCTGTAGCTATGGCGAGATTAGGAGCTATTCCATATGGAATGGGTGCTGTTGGGAGTGATTTCTTTGGGAAGATGCTGGTTGGAGTCTTAAAAGATAATAACGTAAGGACAGAGTGCCTAAAAGTGAAAAATGCTAGAACATCGCTTGCTTTTATCATTTTAAATGAAGATGGTGAGCGTACGTTCTTCTTTTACAGAGCCCCATGGGTCAATACTGCGGATTCTATGTATTCTGTTGAGGATCTACGTGAAGACGTCATAATGTCATCAGAAGTTCTATATGTGTCTGGTATGGCCTTATCAGCAGGCCCTTTAAGGGATGCTGTTCTTGAAGCCATGAGAATCGGAAGGGAGGCAGATGTTACAGTTATATTTGACTATAATGTAAGACCGGATGTCTGGTTTTCCTTAGAGGAAATGAAAAAATTATATGATTATGCTACTGGAGACGCATCAGTAATCTCATTGTCAATTGATGAGGTGGAGACACTATATGGGATTAGTGATCCTATAAAAGCCATGAAATATCTCCTAAGGATGTATGCAGGGAAAGACATTCTTTTAAAGCTGGGAAAGGAAGGATGTATAGTGCATTCTGACGAGAGAACTCTACTTGTACGAGCCTATAAAGTAAAAGCTATTGATACTACTGGAGCAGGTGACGCTTGGATAGCAGCTTTTTCTTATTATCATTATCTCTTAGAAGAGGATTTAGAGGAATCTTCCATTATGGCAAATGCACTAGGAGCAATTACTGTTACTAAAAGAGGCGCTATAAGCGCTTTTTCCTCAAGAAAGGATCTTGAGGAATTCGTGTCAAACAACGAAACGCCAGAAATAATATATATAAATATTTAGGATTATGCTAATCTCCTCCCTGTTCTAAAGGGTGAAGCTTGTTTTTATCTTGCCAATGTATAATCTTTTTTGTGACATAAAAAGGAAGTCTTGTAGTATTCTGCTACAGATTTGGTACCCTAGCCATAAATATTGCTAGGACTTTTGTATGATAACAACATAAAAGGAGCATTATGCTTAGCATTGGAATCATTACTAATAGCATACTTGCTGCCTAATGAATTGGTGAGAGGTTGAATAAATATGCTCCATAGGAGTAAATATAAACGCATCTACTTGCCAATTATGTTAACCCTCTTGGTAATAGTTGTTAGTCTAATGATTCCTTTAAGCATGAGTCAAGAAACTACTAAAAGGATACATGTAATGGTTACACAACCTTCAATAGCTAATCTCCTAAAGAATGTTCTTGGCGAAGACATTGTAGTTGAATGTTTAATACCCCCTGGAGCAGACCCTCACGAGTATGAACCCTCCCTTTCGGAACTACTGAAGAATATTGAGGAAGCAGATATCATAGTGACATCGGGTCCAGGACACTTAGCCATTGAGGATAGGATCATAGAACTTAAATCACAAGGGTACTTCAACAAACCAGTCCTGACAATAAATGATTACAAGAACTATGGCTTGAAGATATTGAAAGTTCACGGAAAGGAGAACTATCATGGGATTGCATTTTCCTATAACGGCTCAAGAGCAATTTTAATGGCAACAGTGGATACGTTATCAACCTTATTTCCTAGTATTGAGGAAAAACTTCGATGGCAGACTGTGGGATATCTTAAGGCTCTTTATGTCCTCTCTGAAACAGCTAGAAATTCTCTAGGGAATTACAGGATAGCATTATACTCGCCGGTCCTTCAGTATGCGATTAGTGATCTTAATATAACAATACAGAAAATTTTCTTAGATGACCCTGACCAACAAATAACTCAAAAAATACTTGAAAATATAAAAGAGGACTACACAGAAAAAGTATATGATTTGCTTATTATTACAGACGTTGATCTGAAGAAAAACCCTAAGATAGAAGACTTCCTTCAATTAAATGGAATAAGATATGTAAAAATAAACGTCTTAGGAAAAACATCCCTAGAGATCTATGCAGAGCTTTCAAGGATTTCTTCTACCTACGAGAACTGCTTTGAAGTAGTTGTTCGCTCAAATGAAGTATATATTTACGGTTTCTATGGATCTCTTGTGATAACTATTGCTCTTATAGCAATAGTGTTTTCGTTAGTTTATAAGATAAAGAAGGGGTATTAGCGATGAATGGAATTACGGTTAAGAATTTGACATACTACTACCCTGGAGAATGTGCCCCTGCATTGGAAGACATTTCTTTCGAGCTAAGAAGCCCATTTTACACAATAATAATGGGACCCAATGGTGCTGGAAAGACTACTCTAATAAAAATTCTTGTTGGATTACTCAAAAATTACTCTGGGACTGTCAAAGTATACGATTACGATCCTGTAAAAGACAGAGCGGAAATCTCTAGAATAGTGGGATACGTGCCACAGATAATAAATGTGAGTGATCTTGCTCCAATAAAAGTCAGAGAAGTCGTAGAGATGGGGTTAATGAGCCTTCAGAGATCACCGAGAATAATGACAAGTAAAGACAAAAAAAGAATAGATGAAATAATGAGAGTGTTGAAGATAAAAGAGTATGAAAATGAAGTCTTTGCAGAATTATCTGGAGGATTAAGACAGAGAGTTCTTTTAGCTAGAGCATTAGTGAAGTCTCCCAGAGTACTACTATTAGACGAACCATTTTCCATGTTAGACTTTAATATAAAGTGTGAAATAGCAGGACTCCTATACGAGATCCACAAGGATCTCGGTATAGATATACTTATGGTTGCTCATGAGGTAAGCCCATGCGTGTCATATGAACCAGAGGTCATTGTACTTAATAAACGAATATATGGTATTGGAAGGGCAAGTAATGTTCTAAAGCCAGAGATCTTAGCAAAGGCTTATCCAGGGATAACGCATATGGACGGACTGATGATAATAGGTGAAGACCATGCTAGCCATCCTCATTAACCTGTTCCTCGCGGCACTTTTGAGTTCACTTATGGTGGGGATCTCAAGTCCGATGATAACGTTTTCTAAGAACCTTATGGCAGGTTTTTCGTTTATACATGGTGTCCTCGCTGGAGGTCTTCTAGCGACATACTTCTACTATGTACTGGGTGTACCCACACCTCCAGAGGTTATAACTCTTGTGTACGTGATTATTTTAGCATTCATTGTGAGTGAACTTATAGAGCATGGTTATAGCACGGATGCTGCCTCTGCGATTTCTACATCAATTTCTGCAATGTTTTCAGTGTTCTTTGCTTATTTGTCTGGTCCTTATGCTTCTAGAGCATGGTCAATAATCGTTGGTACATCTGTGATAATAACTCCGAGGGAAATCGTCTTACTTGTAGTGTTCTTGGTACTTCTTGTTATGATTCACGCAATGTTCAGGAGAGAGATAATGTATATATCATTTGATCCAGAAGGTGCATACACTTTAGGATATAATGTAAGATTCTATCGGTACGTTATATACATCTCGATAGCACTTGTAGTTGTTGCTTTGACATATACGCTTGGGATCATAATAGCACACATCCTTATTGCAACTCCTGGAGCTGTAGCGCTTTCTATCTCGAAGAAGAATTACCTTCAAACCTCTATAATTATCTCTAGTATTATAGGAGTTGTAGGATACTCAGTAGCATATATCTTAAGCATGCCGCCTAGTGTGGGAGTTGGTATAATAGCTTCTACGGTGCTTATAGTTGGAGAAGCCATAAAGAAGAGACGTCTAATAAAGATTAGCTAAAACTAGTTGAGATCAACATTCTTCGCATATGTAATCGAGAATTTTCTTCACGATCTTAAGATAAGATGCCACAGATCTAAAATACGACTCTCCAAGAGGCGTAATTTTATATACTCTTCTAGGAGGACTTGAAGACATATCCCACTCTGAAACGACAAGTCCGCGTTGTTCCATTCTTCTGAGATACATATAAACCATTCCTGGAGGCATCTCCATGTCAAATAGGTCTTCAACGATCTTAATGATTTCGTAACCATGTACTGATCCTCTTTCTTTAATAAGCTTGAGGACTATGAGTGGCAGGTAATGTCCCATGTATCCTCTTCCGCGTCCCCAACCACCGGGAATTCTTCGAGGCATGATATTCACTTTCCCCTTCAGTTAATAGTTCTTAAGTGATTTAGAGGCCATATAAAATTTAAACTTTAAGCCTGTGGTGTGCGTACTCTTCAAGGATAATATTTTTATAAAAAGTATTTATTGTTGAATCCGAGTGAATCTTTAACTTAGGCTTTAGGTGTAGTAATGTGAGGTTCAGAAAGCGCCTCCTCAAGGGAAAGGATGAAATCATAGCTGCTTTGGTACTTCTCGCCATATATGGAATGTTTCTTGGAACACTTGGTCTTAGGACATATGAGTACTTTTTTGGACCATCTGTTGAGATAAACAACGAAAGAGTTAATGTACATTTTGTTCACAGATGGGCCGCAATATATGGTACTGGTGATGATGCTCGCGTGAACATAGTATATGTTGGATCAGATCCTGCCTCAAGGATAATAACGAAAATTCCACCACAAGAATATTACACAAGGATAGAGAGCATGATAGAAGATAGTATTAAAAAGCGAAAAACTCTTGGAGATGACTATATAGAAAATAGGCGTCTTGGAGTACTACATACATTCGAAGATCTTAGAGAAACATACGGTAGTGTAATTCAAATAAGCGCCATTTATAGACCTGAAGTGCCAAAGATTTATGTCAAAGTGTCCTGGAGCACTACAGAAGGTTTCACCATAGACGATGTAAGGAGGATGTTCTTGGGTGATATATCGTTTAGCACGTCAAGATTTGAGAGTCCAGAAGTTTACGTGATATATTTTGTCTGGTATAACGGTCTCATTGGAATAGACTTCCTTGAGCCTTTTGGTATGCTGGATGTCTTCAGTGAGACGAACATAGTTCTTGCAGGACAGTCATTTGTTATAAATCAGAGTATAATAAACTTTATAACGAAGGATCTTGTAAAAGCAGATCAATCAAAAGTATATTCTGGAATTATAGTTCTTTCTGAGGATGGTGATCTTATTTTCAGGGCAGTAAGGCTAGGGATATCGTAAATGACTAGGAACAGTAAGCATATGTAGCCTATTGGGGATATAGGCTTGTTATTCTATAGATATAGCTTGTGAGATTTTGACATTCAGGCCTTTTGATATCAAATTTCAGAGAATGAGCCTAATATTTTTTACAGTTGTAGCACCAAAATAAGTGGATAATGACCAAACATGGTGAAGGCTTGATAGTCATTATACGCATATGCATGAATCGTGATAGATCATCAGCACAGTTGTTCAACAGCTATTGTGTATACATTTGTTAATTGGATATACAACAAAAGCACCCTAAGAGAGAGCTATTTGTGAAAGGCGGAGGATGAGTAAATGATCCCCGAAAACTACATTGTAATTACACCAATAGTACTCTTCATAGTGGCATCACTAGCTGTGACCCTTAAAAAAGAGACTGCTGTAAAAGTATCTAGCATTATATCGGCAATAGGTTCATTGGCGCTTATTCTAGTGAGTTTCATTGGGTTTGTGCATGATATAGATCTTAAATATATTATATGGGATGTTAGCAAGTCTTCAATATTGTCATCGCTTTGTACAGTCCATATTCACATAGACAAGCTCTCCAGCATATTTAT
>JAGGXY010000015.1:0-8766 GCA_021162855.1 Methanobacteriota archaeon | reverse complement strand
TAACGATTATACTCACTGGAAGCGAGGTAGGCATGCTCAACGACTTTCTTAAGATTGAAGACCCAGAGTCGCCTCTTTTCGGAAGATATCTCAGAGAGGTTTTCATTGACAGATTTAAACGGGAGCAGAGCATAGAGTTCCTTAGGCTCGGTTTTAAGGAGCTCGGAATAAAGATAGACATAGGAGAAATCGAGGAAGCAGTGGACATGCTCGACGGCGTAGCGGGTTGGCTCACGTACTACGGCTATTACCGCGGCGTCAGAGGACTTTTCCACATCGATGCTCTGAATGAGGTGTACAGAACAGCTGTGAGGCTCGTTATAGGCGAGCTTGAAAGGATCATAGCCCCTTCGAGGAGGAGATACGCAGCAATACTTAAGGCGATTGCTCAGGGGATCTACTCGTGGAGTGATATAAAAAGGTACGTGGTCGCGGTTGCGGGGAACATAAACGACACGAGATTTGATGAGCTCCTTGAGAAGCTCATGAAATACGGCTACGTCGAGAAGAGGGATAACAAGTACATAATCCCAGATCCTGTGGTGAGGAAAGCGATAAGTGAGGGGTTAAAGCTCTGAGATGTTTCTTAGAATAAAGCAATACTCCTTTACTCTATCGAGGCAATGGCATACAGCAGTGAAGTATAGGGAGTTTGTCCGTCGTAAAGCTCACGGCGGACTTGGGACTCATTAGCCTCAGCCCCCTCCGGTTCATTGGAGAACATGTCATTAGCCTTGCGGAGCAGTAACAATTTTCATAGACGTTGATAGACAACCTACAACCACAACGCATTTATACCCCCTCCTGAAACATAATCCAGCCCACGACTGAAGCGTCAAAACCCCACAGCCTAAGACCATAGGAAAATGCGACGGACTCGGGCTAAGGATGTGAGGCTTTCCTCCCCCGAAAGGGGGAGTGGGGGTTACCCTGAATGGGGCGAGACCGATGATATGCTCCCGATGAACCCTGAGGGGGTTGGGGTTAATGTGCCCCAAAGCTTACACAGGCTTACAAATGCCTATGTAGGCTGAACTCCTTTTCTCCCTTATTTGATAACCTATCAGTCCTCTTACCTTAAGTATTTTGAGCCTCGATAACACGTGAGCACTCACGAATATCCATGAATGCACGCAAAGACAAGAACATTTTCAAACGGCAATGGTTTTTTGTCTCTATCTGGAATACGTAATGATGCAGCATTAAAGAATTATCTCTTAAGTTATTGAAAATATAAGGAAGATAGAATTCTCCGCGTTTACTTAGAGTTAAAGAGAAGATATAAGATTTGCATATATTAGGCCTGTTTGTAGGGGTGCCATGTAGCTGTATATTGGCGGTGGTGATCTCTTTGGATCAGGCTCAACGTGCTTCAAAAACTTACTTTAAAGATGCAGAAAGAGTTCAAGAAGAAATATGGATGAATATCAATGTTAGAGGTAAAGTTGTACTTGACATTGGAATCGGAGAATCTTACTGAACTTGGTGCAAAGGTAGTGGGTGTGGACACTAACCTTCAGAAAAATTACAAATTACAAAAAGCTTGGTATTCCAATATTTGTATGTGACTTTCTTAATTTCCCTTTTCAGAAGCAAGTTGCTGATTTAGTTGTTTTTACTTCACTCTCCACGAGATAAACCCTAAATTCCACATTAAGGCCATAACTATAGCAAGAAAGATAGCACCTATGGTAATTGCTGTCGAACCTGTTCTTTGGGGTTGTATTGCATATAAAGAGTTTGCACAACTCTGGAAAGATGCAATGCATAGTGTAGGAAAATTTGAAGATTATATGCCTCCGGAGTATTGGAAAGAAGTTATTCAAAAAGCAGGATTTAAAATTACACTTGAAAAAACAGTTAAATGGAGAACATATGTACCTCCTACTGTCCTAAGAAACATCGTGGAAACTACAATGAAGAGTGGAGAAATAAGCAAAGACAATAGCACATTGGTGGGCCCGCCCGGATTCGAACCGGGGACCTTCGCCTTGTCAGGGCGACGTCATAACCAGGCTAGACCACGGGCCCATGAGCTCTATTCATACCATAAATAAGCGTTGAGTTCATAAGCTTTATCTCAAAGTTTCATTACATTATCTAATCCACATTTCACGCAAAGTAATCCTTATTAGTATTACGCGATTATTAAATCTTGACCAAGCCTTAAGAGCTTGATATATCGTTACCACCATGGGCCCGTAGCCTAGCCAGGATAAGGCGCCGGCCTCCTAAGCCGGTGATCCGGGGTTCAAATCCCCGCGGGCCCGCCAGTCCAGTTATAATAACAATGAATGTACATTTTTCTCCTTAAAATAACTGTATTTTTGCGTATTTAAGCTATATTTTCAACATCAAGAGGTACTATCATATGTTTTGAACAAGAGCGCTATGCATAAAGGTGTGATTAAAATTAAAATAATAAGACAAGCTACTACTAGCGGTGAAATACTATGCAGAGAAATCGCGCTATTCAGTTGGGGATTATAGGAGCTTTAGTAATCGCAATCATCGCGGGGGCTCTTTATTACATCTTACAACCAAGAGAGCAACCTGAGCTCTTAGTCTATGTATATGATAGTTTCATGGCATATGGAAAAGAGGGTGAGAAAAAACTAGATGATCTTATTGAGATCTTCGAGCAGAAATATGATATAAACATAACTGTTAAGAAGTTTGATAGTGCTCAAGACGCATATAATGCCATACTAAGTGACCTTGAGCTAGGCAAGAAGACTGCAGACGTCATAATAGGTGTTACACCATCACTTGCCGCTGAAGGAAAGAAAAAAGGGGTATTTGAGAAAGTAAGCATCGACCTCAGTAAGGTCAACAAAACAGCAATTTCTATACTTGATCCTGACTGCTATGTTATACCCATAGACTACTCCTATCTTGCAATAATAGTGGACACTGATAGAACATCCATTGAGAGTCTCTCTTTAGAAGACTTCGCGTTGAATCCAGAGCTTGCCTCAAAACTTGTAGTGATAAACCCAACAACAAGTGGTACTGGTTTGGAATTCCTTTATTGGCAGTATACATATTACGAGTATGTCCTTCATCAGAACTGGACCACATGGTGGAAAGCTATACTAGACAAAGCCTATATTGCTAGCAGTTGGAGCTCTGCCTTCGATGTCTTCTATGGTGACCAGAATAGACCTATGATGGTCAGCTATGCCACAGACCCAGCGTATAACTATTACTTCTATAACTCTACAAACCTTAAAGCCTTTGTTTCAGAACACGACAGGTCTCTTTATGGTTGGATGTACGTAGAGGGAGCAGCTATTATCAAAGGCACGGACAACCTCGAAGGAGCAAAACTTTTTATAGAGTTCCTTCTCTCAGAGGAGTTCCAGAGGGAAATACCATTGAACAACTGGATGTATCCTGCTGTCTCTGTAGAACTCCCCGAAGCATATGACTATGCCTTGGACACGAGTAACGTTATCCCGTTGAACGAAATGTTATCCATAGAAGAAATAGTCTCTCTCAAAGAGTATCTAACAACCGAATGGCTTAAGATCGTTAAGGAATAACCGGGAGGCCTTATCTTGGATGTCTATAGAAAATACAAAGACATGGTAAGTATATCTATATTAGTTATCTTTCTTGCCCTGTTTCTGTTTTTTCCTTTAGGATTTCTTGCATCTAAAACCACATTAAGGGATGCATATGAAGCCATCTTCGGAAAGTACTCATGGCTCTTTATAGATGCGCTAGTATTTTCCTTTAAACAGGCAGCACTTTCTGCTACTATATCTATAGTCATTGGAGGTTTGGTCGCATATTCTGCTCTGAAGACCTCGAGAAGGCTTTCGAAACTCCTTAGGGTAATAAGCTTTATAGCCTTCATGATGCCATCAACAGTAGTTGCAACGAGCTTTTACATGACATATGGAATAAGAGGTATTCCTCTAGGAATGGGTTTTTGGGGAATAATAGCAGCACATGTGTTCTACAACGCACCCCTTGGATATTTATATATACATAACGCACTATGTTCGATAAGTAGAGACCTCCTAGACTCTCTTGAGTTCTATGGGATGAGACATAGAACCAAATATTATTATACGCTTCTAAAACTTCTGGCTCCAGCAATTGTTTCCTCATGGATGCTTGCATTTGTGTACTGTTTCACGTCCTTTGCAATACCCCTAACATTAGGCGGTCCTAAATACTGGACAATTGAGGTATACATATATTATACTACAAGGATTCTTAACAACTATGGTCTCGGGGCATTTATGGCCCTCATACAAGTACTTATCGTTGCTATCGTCATTTTCACGTTAAAGAAATATGAGCGTGCAATGCCTCCTGGTATAGGAGAGCTCAGAAAGGACATGAGATATCTTCCTATACCTGTTCTCTATTTGATATATGAGCTCGTTCCAGTAGCAAGCATGGTCTTCCATGCGTTTTATGATCCTGTTAGTGGCGTTTTCACACTTAAGGCATTAGCAGTTCTAACGAGCTTCAGGATTATAAGGGCACTATTAAACACGCTCTACTTTGCACTTTTAGCTACAACAATTGCTGTACTAGTTGGATCTTTGGCATCAAGTAATTTCATTTCTTTAAGGCTTTCTTACGCACCTCTCTTCACAAGCTCTGTTGTCTTAGGACTTGGTTTATACGCGTTATACTCTGACAAAATCCCCACATGGATCCTTATTCCCACAGCACATGCTTTAGTGGCTCTTCCTTTAGTGGCTACAAACATCTATGTAGGAAGGACTAGAGTCCCCAAAGAGATATTGGACGTCTGTAGGCTATATAATGTCAGAGGCTTAAGGTATTACTTAGACGTGTACATTCCGCTCATATTTGAGTCATTTGTGACTGCAGTAATGTTTTCCCTCGTGGTAAGCATTGGGGAGTTTGGGGCAACATATATGCTCTATCAGAGATCCTATGAAACTCTATCAGTCATGGTCTATAGATTGACGAGTTCGAGGAAATTTCTTGAGGCTTCCATGGTCTCACTGCTTATAATAGTACTTTCGTCAACCCTATCACTTGCTATCATAAGAAGGAAAGAAGTAGGAGGCTCTGAGGTTGGAGTATAGTGTCGAGCTCGTTAACGTATCGAAACACTTTGGAAAGATAAGAGCCCTAGACAAAGTAAGCTTAGGTTTTCCTGCCAAAAAGATAACGACAATTTTAGGACCATCGGGCAGTGGGAAGACTACTCTTCTGAAGATAATTGCTGGTCTCATAACACCAGATCAGGGCAAAGTATACATACTTGGTAAAGACTTCACAGAGATACCCCCTTGGAAAAGACCCATATCAATGGTCTTCCAGAATCCTGCATTAATACCAACGATGAAAGGCAGAGAAAACATATGCCTACCATTGAGGAAATGCCCAAAGGAAAAAATAAGAGATCTCGCGAGAATGCTTGACATAGAGCACGTGCTTGATAGATATCCAGAGCAAATGTCCGGAGGTGAGCAGCAGAGAGTAGCAATAGCTAGGGCTCTTATAACAGAACCCGAAATCCTACTTCTTGATGAGCCATTTGCACATCTTGATGCAATCATAAAGGAATCCCTCATACGAGATCTAACAAAGATCCTCAGAGAGCTAGGGATTACAGTTATACATGTTACACACGATCAGGACGAAGCCTTAACAATCTCGGATTATCTAGCCATAATAACCCAAGGGAGGATCATCGAATTTGGAAAAACAGAGGACGTGTATGAGCGGCCAAGGACATCTCTAGGGGCGAAATTTCTCAGACATAATTTTGTGGTCTTAGGAGATAAGATGTATAGATTTCCACCGGAAGCTGTAAGGATAGAAAACGAAGGGGAGTTCTCTGGAAGAGTTGTGGAGTGCATAAAGAAAAGGGGTTACTGGCTCTTGAGAATAGAAGTAGAGGATGGAGAAGGCATTTTAGAATGTGCATACTATAAAAGAATAGGTATTGGTGAACGCGTGAGATTCAACGTAAATAAAGAGCTTTTATCAAGCGTTTAACGTGGTATCAAGTTTTTCCTTTATGGCCATATACATGCCAAACACGCACCTCTTGCCGCTTCCTTTAAAATATGGTATCTTCTCTCTGTTCTCTACTATTTTCCTAAGTTCAGCATCTGACTCAAGAATCCTTCTATAGATATCCTCAAAGCCGTTCCCTGACAATATTAGATCCTTTATCATCTCGTACCACTTTATTAGCTTCTCCTTACCTCTCATTAAAATCTTCTCCCCACTTGTGTCCATGCCAAAGTGAGAGAATACTACATATTTTGGCTTAACTTCGATCATCTTATCCAGGCTCCTCAGAGCGCTCTCCATATCAAAAGGATAAAGCGAGACGGGATGAAGCATCCCTGCATGATATATCCCAACAGAATCTCCTGTAATCAACACACTGTCTGGCGTAACATAGTAAGACACATGATGAGGAGCATGCCCAGGAGTGTATATAACACGTATAGATACGTCACCTAGAGCTATTTCCTCATTATCTTTGACCTCTAAAACTCTATCTTCAGGAGCGTTGTCAGGTCTCCCATAAAATTCAGCAATATCTCCTATAGCTTTTTTAGTGGCCATCCAAAGCTTTTCTGGATTAATGAGATGTTTTCTTCCACGAGGGTGAACAAGAATATTTGCGTTTTCTAATGATTTAAGACTAGTAGCCGCGCCTCCGAAGTGATCGAGGTGAATATGGGTTGCTATGACGTACTTCACGTCCTTAAGATCTCCTATAATGCTTAGGTCTTTGATCAAGTTATCTACTGAACATTTGGGGCCAGTATCTATTACTGCCATACCTTCTTCGCCCACGATAACGTATGACGCAATTCCTCCTTTATACCCACCTGTTTCAAGATCTACCATATACACATGGTCCGTGATTCTATGGATCATAGTCATCACCTGCAAAGGTCTTGCATTATTTTGAATGTCGAAAACTACAATTTAATTAAATAACCTTCCCATTTGAGTTGTTTAAGGGAATCACTAGGAGGGGGAACACTATGGTAAAGGTTGTATGTTTTGATGTGTGGGGAACTCTATTAAACATAGAGGAGTTTTATGTTGAGGTTTCTAAGCATATCAGCTCTATCATAGGAAGGGATCTGAAAAGCACTATAGAAGAGCTAATACAGGCGTATAATAAGACAAAGGAAATGAGAAGACAGGGACTTTTCGATAACAAGAAAATAATCGAACAGTCATTACAAGTGATGTCTAATGAGACGGGAATACCTATAGAAGTACTTAGGAGATCTATGGCAAGAGCTACATATAGCATAGCCCCAGAAAAAGCGCTTATGGAAGGTGCTCTTGAAGTAGCTAAGGAAGTTAAAGAATTAGGTTTAAATACAGCCATACTTGGAAATGTCCTGTTTTGGCCTGGAAGTTTCACGAGGATAATCATAGAGCGAACAGGTCTTGGAGATTACATTGACGTGCAGTTCTACGCTGATGAGATAGGAACCTCAAAACCCCAAAAGGAAGCATTTACACTTGTCATGAGATATTTCAATCTGAACAATCCAAAGGAGCTTATGCACGTGGGAGACAGCATATATGAGGATTTCTCTGGAGCCCTTGGATCTAGAGCAGTAGGTGTACTCATAGATCCTAAGGTCAAGAATGTGATCATAATAGGAAATCATGAGGCCTACGTGATACCTAAGATAAGTGATCTACTAAAAATTATTAAAAAGAAGTAATGACACTATAAGCTGCTTTGAGAACAAAACTTATAGTCTTTTGACCATCCTCAACCATATTCCCTTTATCTCACGCTCCTCAAATCCAAGTCTTTTGTAAAACCTCCTAGCGTTGTGATTTTCCACACCAACCCATAGTTCAGAGACTTTTCTTCCACGACTTTTTCCATAGTTTAGTGCTGCTTCCATAAGTCTTCTTCCTATTCCAAGACCTTGATAGTCTGGATGCACTACTATTTCATGCACTTCAGCGACGTAGTCTCCCTCATATTTACTGTACCAGTTTGCATCACATGCAACAAATCCTACAGGAATTCCATGCATTTCTGCAACCCTAAATCCATCGCGGTCTCTGTTTATGAGCCACCAAAAGTATCCAACGATGCTTGATTTAGTGGTATACGCATATTCTTCAAGTCCTAACCTAAAATATGCTTCCTTGTAAACCCTGTAGAAGCTTTCTACTAAGGACTCATCAACCTTCCTTATTACTATGTTCGCAGGTATTATGTCTTCGCTGGACATTTCACCTCTCAAAATATTTTTCAGTATTTTTCAGTGTTAAGTGTTACAAGAATACCATATACTAAGAAAGAATATCCTCTACCAAAAAGGGTAAATATATTATTTTGGAATTATTGCATACCTAAATTATATGTTTGTTCATTAATCACACTGAGGATTGTAATAGGGATTTCTCCCTACGGGAGCATTCATGAGCATTCGATGACTTTTAATCCTAATTCTTGCCTTTCTATTCTCATGATCTCATGGGGACTGGCATTCTTATCGTAGGAGTGGGTTGTGCTCCTCTCGGGTATTAATTTACCCCCGCATGTGAGGCAAACATCGGGAGGCGGGCTATACGCTATCCAGCTCTTCCCTCAAGGGGGTGTCATCGGAAGCATTCCAATGTTTGGTACGGGCTTAGAGTGTTTAAACTTAGCTACCCACTCGCCTCCCCTTGCGTATTCCCGCCTTGAAAAGGCGAGGTTTTGCAAACAACAATTTTATAAAACTAGCCAGCATGGAGAAGCCCGAGGAACTCCTCCCGATG
>JAGGXY010000071.1:0-6653 GCA_021162855.1 Methanobacteriota archaeon | reverse complement strand
GAAGGCTATTTTAGAAGCCCAGATCCTTTAAGGTGTCCTCCAGCCTTGGGAGTAACTCTTTAAGTTTTGTGCTAAGTTTTTGGATCCTCTCTTCATCGTATTTTTCAGATTCCTTCGCCCTCTTCTAGGAACTTAGAAATCATTTTCTCATCGAGCTTTTTCCCATATTTGTATGCGTATGCTACAGACTTTACCATCATTGCGTTTAGGACTCTCTTCGCTACCATAGGCTCTCCTGTAGAGCTCATGTCCGTAATTAAGAAGGCAACAGCAGCCTCCCAGCTTACGTAATATATTCTATTATTAGCCTCAAGACTCTACCTATTCTTTCATCCCCCATCTTCGGAAAATTCTTGACGTCCACGCATAACCTCTCCAACAACTTCTTAAGTAACTCATCATAAAGCTCTTCCAGTAGAGCCCCTTTCAGTACACACTCCTCACAAAACCTCGAGAGCTCGCTCACGAGTATATCAGAGAGCCCATCCAAGACGTGATGTAAGACGTAGTAAACAATCCCCTTCCCGCCCCACCTTTCCTTTACATACTTGAAATGCTCGTGCAAAACCCTAGGATCGTATCTACCAGCATCATGCCCCTCACTTAAGATACGATATCTGCTAGTAGAGAATAGCTCTTTGTTTGTCATTTAATTTCAAAAAATAAAAGGAAAATCAGACAACAAGGGAATCTATATCTCTAGGAACCTTTGTCAGGACTTTCTTGCCATCATCTGTTACTACAACGGTATCCGAGTGTCTAAATCCTCCTACTTTAGGTATGTAAAAGCCCGGTTCTACACTTACTACCATTCCCGGAAGAAGTTTCTGTTCGGAATCAAACCTGAGGTATGGGCCTTCATGGCTTGAAAGGCCTAAGCCATGTCCTGTCCTATGTATGAAATACTGTTCATAACCTGCTTCACTTATAACGCTTCTTGCAGCGTGATCCACTTGGGAACATGTCACTCCGGGCTTTATGCTCTCTATAGCCTTCTTCTGAGCTTCCAGCATAACTTCAAACATCTCAGCATATTCCTTAGAAACTTTCCTAACAAAGTACGTCCTCTCGGACTCGGCCCTATATCCAAGAAGCCCTACCTGTCTACTGTGTATTATAACGTCTCCTTCTTTGACCTTTCTTGAGATGGAGAACACATGTGGCATAGACGTTCTTTCAGGTCCTGAAGGGCTCATAACAAAGAGATCAACCCTAGCTCCAGGATGCTTAGATGCGGCGGCTTCGAGAATCGCTTTAGTTCCTATTGCATCAATTTCAAGTTCCGTCATCCCAGGTCTTGTGTTCATTATGCTTTCCTTAACTCCTATATCTGCAAGTTCAGCAGCCTTTTCTATGAGTTCTATTTCCTCCTTATCCTTTATGAGTCTCATCTCTGCTATCTTTTCTCCTACGTCTTTTATTGAGAACTTCTTAGAGAGTGCTTCAGCAAGAGAGTACGGGATTTTACTCACTTCAACTCCAAGATTTCTGACACTATGTTTCTCTAGAATATTATTGAGGATTTTAATGGGATCTTTAGGGAATTCTTCCCCTAATGGATGTTCGTAGTATACGTGGATGTTATCCACGATTGCTTCCTCTTTTGCATGTTCTTCTTCAAGGGCCGGGACAATAATGTCAGTATTCTCTCCTGTTATAATTGTCATTATAGGCCTACTGTAAATTATAGCGTAAAAGCCCGTAAGATAGTATTGGTTTAGAGGATCTATTATCAAAGATGCGTCTATGTCCCTACTTTCCATATACTCTCTTAGTGCCTCAACTCTCTTTAATACGTTCATATTCATCACTTAGAGATCTATTCACCCTTATATGTCGCATAGGAGACTATTATAAGCACTATGATCGCAAGTGGTGCCGCCACTAACACGCTTCCAATGCCATATGGTTTTTTCAGAACTTCCCATATAATAGTCACTATTGCACCAGTTAGCATTGAGGCTATTCCACCTGCTGGGGTTGCTCTCTTCCAAATAAGGGCTGCAAGTAGTGCTGGCGTTATAGAGGCTCCGTACATTGTATAAGCATACATTTGGACGGCAAGAACTGTCGGGAAGTACATTATTAACAAGTAAGCGAATATTCCAAGGAGTACTACAACAATTCTTGTAATTAGCAGTTTCTGTTTTTCTGTCGCTTTGGGATTCACATATCTAACATACAAGTCCCAGCTCAAGTTCACAGCAGCCGATAATAGGTATGAATCTCCTGTTGTTATTATAAATGCTGTTATTGCTGCTATAGCAAGTCCTCCAAGAGGCAAAGGCATTGCTTGTGTTGAAAGCATTATAAGAGCTTGTCCAGGGCTTATATCTGGGAATAACGCTCTTGAAGCAGTTGCGCCAAAAGCAACAAGAGGTGTTACTATAAGCACGCCAAGAAGCCATCCTATAACTCCTGCTTTAGCCTCTTTTGGATCCTTTGCTGCGAAAAATCTCTGATACATGTTTTGATCCCCTAGTATTAGGAGGAACAATGGAAGGAAGTATCCTAAGATTCCCATGGCTGTTAGGCCGCCTAGCTTAAGGTGTTCTGGAGGTAGATTTGCAGCAATAGTTCCCCAACCTCCTGCCAAGTGTATAGCTATTGGAATTCCTATTCCTAGGCCTATAAGCATTATAATAGCACTAAGAAAGTCGGTATACGCGACGGATATGAGACCTCCAAGAGTTGCAACGAGTATAATTATGACCGCTGCAATAGTTGTTCCTTGGTTTATAGGAATTCCTAACGTTGCGTTGAGAACAAAACCAACTCCTTTGAACTGATATGAAACTATACCGACGTATGCCAGCATTATTATAAGAGTTCCTATTATCCTAGCTGCAGACCCATATCTCATCTCAAGGATATCTGGTATTGTTCGCTGAGCAAGTTCTCTTATTTTCCCTGCAAGGAAGTAAAGAACAAGAATGCCCACGGGGGATGCAAGGCCGAAGATTATAGCAACCCAAGGTCCGTAATTATACGCGAGGGAGTTTGTCCCTCCAACAACTGTTCCAGATCCCATCCACGTAGCCATGAGGGTACCAGCTAAAATCCACGCTGGAAGTCTTCTACCTGCTACCGTAAAATCTTCTTCAGTTTTTACAAGCTTCATATAGTAAATGCTTAGAGCACTGATTATAGCTAAATAACCAACAACGAAATAAAATATGGGATTCATTCGTTTTGACACCTCTATGCATTTTTAGGTGTTCATAACTTCTATATATTTCCTCTTTCTGTTTCATCATTATAATTTCGGGAGAAATCGTTATAAGTATTTTGGGAGAAATGAAGCTAAAGTTTAAACTTAAACCCCAAATATAGATCACTTCTTTAATATATAGTCCAGTAGAATAGGAAGATTAGCCATTGAGCGTAAAGGATCTGTACCAATAAAGACCTTATAACTATCTTTAGGTCATTTCCGTCAGTATCAGGATTCAAAGGATCTTTGCCTATAACTATTTCATCGCCATCCTAAGACTATATCTCAGTCGTTTGAATCAGTGCCTAACTTTTATCTCTTCATCTTTTGGGGATTCCATCCCTACAGGATCTGCGGAGACTACTAGTGTCTTCTGGTATAAAAATAGTCCAAGAACTACTATGACTGCAATGGCTGTCGCTACTAAAATTCAAATATTTCCTTTAGAGCCCCCTGTTCTCATTATTGTTACTCATGAATACAGCGACAGTCAAATTATATAAAAGTTTAATGGCAATATTGTGGGTGTTTAGCGGTATTAGATGAAGTACTTCCTTCACAAGACATTAGCTATTGATGCCGTATAACTACTGAAAAATAACTGAAAAATATAAGAAACGTAAAAGTAGCTCCAGTTTTTTATGGCTCTATATAGGGCAAGGGCTCTTTTAGCGAATCTGAGAGATTTTATGTATTCACAGTCCATTCAATTAGATCTCAGAACCATCAGACGTTATAAAAAATAACTATTGCCTAACAGATCTTCTTTATAATCTACGTTACTCAAGGTTCTTCTCCGTTCAGTATTATTAGCGGATGTGTATGTGTCTGAAGTATATTGCAGTATTTCTTCTGAGTGTGCACATAACCAATTAAGGACTTTTAGATCATCGTTAAAATCGGGCATTTCATCTTTTGTAATTACATCCTTCGCCGCCCCTAGACTTCCTGCTATTATAACTAACGCAGCAATAAAAACAAATCCTAATAGCAATTTGCCTCCAGAGAAGGACATTTCACCCCCAATCTTAATTCACTCTCTACTTATTCCTTTTTAATAAATTTTACTGTCAGATTTATTTTATTAATAAACGGAAATTACTACTTAAATTCTGTATATCTCAATTTAAGTCCTCTTAGAACGAAAAAAGTTTTTGTGTTAAGTACCATTCCTTGCCGTAACTTAAAATTTCATCTAATATGAGCATGAAACAATAATGCCCCTAAAATCAAATAATTAAGGTGATTTCATTGAAATGGAAGGATATCCCACTAGAGGCAAGAAGATATATACTCTATCACACCATAATCTCGCCTTTACTCATAGCGTGGTATATGCTTCCCGCATACATGTTAATAACGGGATATTCTATACTCGAAGTAGGCATTGTATTTACGCTCATCAATATCATATCCGTACCGCTTACATATCTCATAGGGAAGGCATTTGACCGTGTACCCGTCAGACATGGCCTTATACTTATAGATGCCCTTGAGGGCGTGGAAAACGTATTGTATGGGCTATCTCACTTCTTCTTAGGCCCTCTGATGATATCTCTTGGTCTTCTCGTAGGCAAAATTACTAGGATATTCTACCCGCTCTATCAAGTCGCCGAAAAGCTTTTGTATCCTAAGGAGAGGCTTGAAGAGGTCTTTGCGTGGCATATGAGGCTACCGCTTCTAAGCGAGGCCATAGGTTTTATCGTTCTGGGCTATATATTCGGTGTAATGTTTCCCAAGCCCATACACTATGCCTGGGGTTTCATAGCTATAGGACTCTCCTCTTTCTTCACAGTTATGTATTTAATGAAGTACCTGCCCAGACTAGATGTAGAAGAGAGGATCGCTGATCGTTTTGAGTTTAGATTTGATAGAGAGTTCAGAAGCATCCTAGCAATAGAGGCACTTGACATCCTTGCACTTTACCTTGCGCCGGAGATAGTTTTAATCAACTACATGATGATAGAGCTCGGAATGTCCTTTTTCCAGGTAATGCTCGTTGTAGCTCTATCAATACTGGCATCGCTACCAGCAACGCATCTATCTGAACGCATATTGCCGAAACACAGGTTCAAAGTCATAGCGCTCTACTTCGTGCTAAGGGCGGGATGGGCGCTGATAATGTTCTTAGTGCCCAACTTCTTTGCAATACTTGTCGCGAATATAATGGCAGAGTTTGGCAATACGCTCGCATTACCGTTTTATAGATCGTGGATTTTCAGCAAGGTACCGAGCGATAGAGCAGGTAGCATACTCGCAGGCATATCGAGCTTCGAGAGACTGATAGGTTTGGTGGCGCCTTTTGTAGCAGGAGCGCTAGCATCTCTATACCCAACGCTACCATATTTAACGAGTTTGGTGCTATTCCTCGCAACAATCCCAATTTTATTATCTTTAGAAAGAAGTGTTAAGGAAATGGAAAAGAGCTAACTTAGCACGTGAAATATACATAAAGTAGAGAATTCCCACCCTGAAGAAGATGAAAGTGCCAATATATCCTATTACAATTTTAGGAATCTCTATAAGTGGATCGCAACAAATACTAAAGGTAATACGCCTAGTGTAGTGTTAAATGTACATGGTAAGAAATAGGCGGTCTTCCTTGGCTAAGGCTAAGATTCTTAATATGCCTAAAAAAGTAGAGGAGCTTATAAGGAGAACTCGTGAGGAACTGCTCCTAGAGGATCTCTCTGAGGAAGAAATTTCGGAAGAAGGGCTTAAAGTGTTGGAGGATTTATACATACGTATGAGAACAACGAACAGATACTTATTCGAGAGATTTGGTGGAAGGGTTGTTGATAAAAATCAGTTGAAAGAGTTTGCCGAAATATTTAACGTAGATAAACTCGACTCATGGATAAACTACCTTATCAACAGGGAATATATAGTAAGGATATTTAGAGGGAGAAGCCCACATGCACTCCACAAGTTTCACTCATAGCTCAAATATAGCACGCGGGCAACCACCTGCTTGACTTCGGTATAAAAGAAAATAATATGCTAAAGTTTTTTGATCCGGAAAAGGCATTGTTGGACTTTGTTTATCTAGCTTTATATTCGTCTAAGATGAGAGATCTTTATTTAAAAACGTTTAAGGAATATGTTCTCAATGTGAACCTTCAAAAACTAAAGAATTATGCAAGAAAATATCCCAATAGAGTTTCCTCAGCAGTTGAGGTCTTAGCAACTCTGGAACTATAAAATGAAGTACAAAAAAGAAATGGATTAAATAAGGTGTATTAAACCTATTTCCTCTTTTGTATTTATGGAAGCTCTATAATGTTCGTATCTATAAGCTCGTACTTATATGTCCAGGTATAGATTACCGACCCTATGGTTGTCTTCAGGTTATAGATGATTTTAATTGGAATATCTAAGTATACCAGGGAAATTTCTTTAAGATACCTGGTTTTAGATAAGAACATACGTGTGTGAGTTT
>JAGGXY010000078.1:0-12980 GCA_021162855.1 Methanobacteriota archaeon | reverse complement strand
CTCTTGGGGTATTAGCAGACCCCCGGATGTGGGGCGGGCTCCATACTAACCGCAATAGCAATTATACGCAACACTTTTATATATTTTCCATTATTTTCTACGAAATTACACAAAAAGAAGAACAATTAGAAACGGCATCTATATTCTTAACTACTATGTAGGTTGATTAAAGGAATAGGATAACTAATAAAAAACCATGTATACTATTTAAATTCGAGGAAAATGTTAAAACGCCTCGCCCCCGTGGGGTAGCCTGGATATCCTGTGGGCCTGCGGAGCCCGTGACCCGGGTTCAAATCCCGGCGGGGGCACCAATTTTTAAATTATGACTCCTCAACTTCTAGTAATGTCAATAACTCCAACATTAATAGCTCTTCAAGTCCAGCTTCCGTATATCTCTTTGCAATGTCTCGTGAATAACCGCTCTCGACAAGGTAATCTATGTTTGGTTTAATTAATGATCCTTTAATCAAGGTAGTTATTTTTTTCATTATCTCAAGAATATGTTCATCGTTGTTAGTATTCCAAAGCACAAGAACCCCTTTACCTCCTTTATACCCAAAGATTTTTATAGCTTCGCGTATCTGTCTTGTCCCTGAAAGGTATAAGAGCATTTCAAGCCCAAGGCTCTTTGATATGTTTTTTCTTCTAGCAAATGCCCTTTTTGCCATTATGTAAGCAAGAAATATCTGTCTATAAGTATAAGGCTTACTTCCATCCAGCACTGTAAAGTTCTCTCCAATGAGCATTTTGAGGGATTCAAAGATCTCTTTAGGACTTTTCTCGGACTCAAATGGTATTATCAGCATGTTATATGACCCGATAGTATATCGGAATACCATTCTCCATTGCCTCCTCAATAAGTGCCCCTATGTTAGTATTCCTCTTTATCCTTACCATACCCTTACTCCCGACAATAGCTGTGAGGACATGCCTATCTCCAATGTATATCTCCACTTGTCTTCCTGCATAGTCCTTACCTACATCTATTATTATGCTCTTTCCAGTAAACGCTGGTTCAGCCCTTATCGCATTAGGTGGCAATGCTTTTTCACCTGAGAACTCTGTAAGAGGCACAACATCTATGCTCACTCCAAGATATTTCTCCAACTGTTCTATATTCCTCCCGTTCTTTCCAATGACCTTTGGTATTTCTCTTGGAGGAACGTATAGCTTTACGAGCTTCTCTGAAACCACTTCGATAGTAAATGGCATCTTCAGCTTCCTCCTAAGTTTTTTCTCTATTTCTTCCTTTGCTATCTTAAACACGCCTTCCTCTGGACCTCTACCAATCTCCTTTATTGGCATTACGACTACTTCTTCTCCAAAGGAATATATTTCATATTCAAGCTCATCAGTGACAAAATCTCTTATTTCTATGACAGGTCTTGCTAAATCTTCTTCATGCATACCTGTAGGTACCTTCACTGTGTACCTCAATGTGTAAACCTTTGTGATCTTGCCTCCTTCAACAAATATCACTGTATCCACTACCTGAGGTATCACTCCAAGCTCTACTCTCCCAATAAGCCTTTGGATAGCATCTACAGCCCTCGTGGCGTGTGTCACTCCTATCATACCCACTCCAGCCAATCTCATGTCTGCAAATACCTGGAAGTCCTCTGTGCGTCTGAGCTCATCATAGATCGTATAGTCAGGTCTCACTAAAAGCAGTATCTCAGCAGTTTTTGCCATACTACCCTTTAGTCTAGTATATTGTGTTATCTCCTCAGATACCTGAAGGTCTCTTGGATCCTCCATTGTTTTGACTATGTATCCATTATCCTTAAGATATTCTGCAATAGCTTGTGCTAATGTGCTTTTTCCCGCACCTGGTGGTCCTGCTATGAGAATACCCCTCTGTTTCTCAACTATTCTCTTTTTTAGTTCTTCATGCATATTGTAGTCGTCGAGTGACACTTTCGCTATGGGCCTCACTGCAGTTATCTCAGGGCCGTCAGAGAAGGGAGGTCTTGTGATCGCAATCCTTAGATCTTCTATTTGAAGTACTGTAGCTCCCCCATAATCTATCTCAAGGAATGCCTTTGGATTTCTACCAACTTCCTCCATAAGCTCCCTAACGATCTGCTCAAATTCTTCCATTGTAAACGGTGTGTCTCTTATTTTGACCAGCTTGAAGTTTCCGGGACTTCCTATCTTAGCATGCGGTAGGGCATTCACTTTTAGGTGGACAGACATCGTGTTTATAGTGAAGAAGTCAAATATCCTTAGCCTACCCTTTCTCTTTGTTTCAACATAATATGTCTTTATTCCTTTTGAGATGGCTGATAGTGCCTGAACTTTATCTGACGTTACAAGCACGCCATTAAGTTCCATCACAGAGTCTCTTATTATGGAATCTATAGACCCCTTCTTCGCGAGAAGTATATCTTCATAGCTTGGTCTCTCTCCATAGAATTCCAGTACAATACCTTCGCTTTCACATGTTTCTCTTAGCCTTACAAGGTTTGCAAGCCCTTCAAAACCAGTTTCTCTCTTCATGTTTGCCTGTGCTTGCAGTTCATCTAACACTGCATTATGAATTACGATCTTCGATGGGCGTACTTTCTTTAGCAACTCTAGGATTCCTCCGCTTATTATCACACTAGTATCAGGTACCCAAATGGCTCCTTTCAAATCTTCATTACTCACAAGATATTTTGATTTAAGCCCAGGAATTACCATAATATATCACCCTGATACCTTGAACATGATCCCTTCATTACCGAAATGGAAGGTGAGTTGTGTACTTATTAATCCTCAGGTGAATTTTAAAGCTTCCTCATATATAACTTTCGCAAGCTCATCTCCTATCCCTGGAATCCTTTTAAGGCCAGATATCCCAATTTTAACAATATCTCTTGGAGATTTTATTCCAACTTTATACATTTCTCTAGCTCTCTTCCTTCCAACGTTTCTGAGGACAACTAGGGGAATTAGCTCCTCCTTGACACCATACTTAACCCTAAATGTAAGACCTACAAAGTAATCGTATAGAGGAGATCCTAACATACGCGAGATTTCTGCAAGTGAATATACTAGCCACTCAGCAGTGTTCGTGAGCACCCTTAAATCACCAATTCCAATGTTCCATTTTTCATACAGAATACTTTCAGGCATTTCATTTATCCAATCATTCAAAATAAATGCCACAAAAAGAGCCCTAATGTCATCATCACTTTCTATCTCTCTACGTGAAAACACTTCAGAAAGTACTTCATCCTCTTCTATCTTCTCGAGAATATATGAAATCCTTGACCTGCTTGGTGTCAAACGTATGTTCATGTCGGGAGTCCTTGAGATAACATAGAATACTTCAATAGGGTGTGGCAAAGGTCTTGAGGGGCACTCCTCTATGAACCTCTTAAATTCCGCGGCAGTTAAGGGGTCTATATACAGCTCAGAAACGCGCTTTCCAAGGGGTGTGGGTTCATATCTGCCAGCATTATGTTTAATGAAGTCTTCCATCAGAAGGTACGTCAATATATTGCTAAGTACATCTCTGATTTTTTCTACACCAAATATCCACCCAAAAAAGGTCTTACTGAAAAGTTCTATAATAGAGTTATATGTTTGTGGCCTTTCAACAACAAAAGAAAGAGTATATGCCCTAAGAGCCCTTCTATTGGATAAGTTCGAATAAACGGGCTCCATTGGAGTTACAAAATACTTATGATAGATCTCTTCTAATGATCTTTGTGTACTCGCATGTATTAAACCATAACCTTCTTTGTCATATTGTGGTCTGCCAGCTCTACCGATCATCTGTTCTACTTCTCTCCTTGAAATAAGGTCAATACCATACTTTCCATAACGATATACGTCTAAAACTATGGATACCCTCGCTGGAAGGTTACAACCCGCTGCAAGTGTTGGTGTTGCAACGATTATCTTTATTATGTTTCTTAGGAACGCATGTTCTATAGTACTTCTTGCAGCTAAACTTAACCCTGCATGATGAAATGCTATACCCTTTAACATTAACTGATAGTCTTTCCTCTCAAGCTCAGTAATACCATCACGGGATATCTCCTTTGAAAGACCTGAGACATTTTTAAGTATCGATGCAGGATCCACATACTTAGATGCAAAATCTGAGAGCTTATTTGCTAAATTTTCTGCTCTATTCCTTGCATTCACAAAAATAAGTGCTTGTCCTTTATTCTCTAGAAAATACTTTAATAGATGTGTTATATCTGGGCCTTCTAGGGATATGTAGTCTATAGGTTCTGAACCATCATATAATATTATTTTGTCCTTGTAATGTATTCCCTTATAAAGTTTCACGGGTCTCCAGTCTGTATGAATATATACAGCATCTAACCACTTTGCAAGATCTTCCCCGTTTGGCATAGTGGCAGAAAGTCCAATTATCTGGGTACCCTCGTTCAGAAGAGTCTTTGTAAGTGATATTTCCAACGCAGGCCCCCTTTCAGGGTCACCCACCATATGAATTTCATCTGCAACGAGTGTGCCTACGTTATTCAGAATATTTTTGTCGTGTCTGAGCATTGAGTCAAATTTCTCATATGTACAGACTACCACATCGCTTTTATATACTTCCTTTTCAACCTTGTCATAATCTCCAGTGGATATCGTGGTAATATACCCCAGTCTTTCCAGCTCTTTTAGCTCTCTATACTTTTCTTCTGCAAGAGTCTTAAGAGGTGTTAAATATATTGCTCTTTTCCCTAAGAGTAAAGAGTTTACTATTCCTATGTACCCTATGATTGTTTTGCCAGCAGCAGTGGGTGCTGCGACAATTACATTCCTTCCTTCCAAAACACATGGCAGAGCTTTTTTCTGATAATAATAAAGTTCTCTTATGCCAAAGATTTCCTTAATGATCTTCAATATGTCATTGTTTTCCATAGATGACCACATCTTTTGGGTTAATATTTTATTTGGGCTGTGCTGTTTAATAGATAGCAACAAACAAAACATTTAAATATTTTCCAATATAATCACGGTTAGGACTATTTCATACGCTGTAAAAAAGCGTTAAATTCAACATTTACTATCCCTTGCAATTTAAAAACATTTTAGGGCTTATATCATTAGGGGGCGGTCCTCGACATGTGGAATCCCAAGCCAGAATGGGGACACTAAAGCGCGAAGATGTGGGGCTCGCGTGATCCAAAACCCTCCAATGAAGGTTCTTACTCGAGGCTGGAAGGTTAGCCGTTACACAAGTTACGGATAACCAGAATGGTATTCATTGCCCTAAAAATGAAATATAAGAATCTAAGAGATAAACCTTATTAGCATTACTGAGTAAAAGTGGTCTCCGCTTCTCTAGCTAAAGAACATCACAGCTAGGCTATAATATACAATTAACGAAAAACAAAACACTTAAAAAATAATCCAAGAAGAAAAGAGAAAAGACCTCAACCAAAGAGTGCTGAAAGACCAGCAAGAGCTTCTTCCTCTGAAGTTTCTTCTTTCTTTTCCTCCTCTTTCTTCTCTTCTTCCTCTTTCTTCTCCTCTTCAACACTTGCTTGAGCCTCTGCTGCTGGAGCTGCTACTGGTGCGGCTGCCATGAATGTCATTGCGTTCTTAATAGCATCCTCTATGTTAATGCCTTCAAGAGCAGATACTAAAGCTTTTACCCTTGCTTCATCTACATCTATACCTGCGCTCTCTAGAACCTTCTTCAAGCTCTCTTCAGTTATCTCCTTACCTGCAGAGTGGAGAAGCAAAGCAGCATATATGTACTCCATAGATTCTCACCTCCAAAGAGACAACCATCAACCAAAGAGTGCTGAAAGACCAGCAAGAGCTTCTTCCTCTGAAGTTTCTTCTTTCTTTTCCTCCTCTTTCTTCTCTTCTTCCTCTTTTCTCTCTTCGGATTCTTTTCGCTCTGTAGTAACTATTGCCTGTTGTGCGCTCATCGCGGATAATAGTTCTTTGGTCTTCTCATCGAGAACTTCCTGTGGTAGTTGTGATGCTAATGACAAGGCTATTCTGAACGCTTTCTGTAATATCAGATCAACGACATCTGGCTCTGGATACATGGCCTCAAGTACCACTGCTACAGCGTCCCTGTAAGCTTTCTGTATAAGAGGCACTATTGTCTCAGGTGTTGGCCATGCAATGGAGAGTGCTAGTGCAAACGCATTGCGTGATAAGTTCACGATATCGTTCCTTATCTGTTCCTCATCTATTCTGAGCTGCTCTGGTGCAAATACTATTCCATCCTCGTATATTGCCTTAACGTCAAATCCTAGCTTTATTGGTTTTATATCCAACTTCGTAAGCACTTCAGCAATATCTTTTGGTATCACTTCGCCCTTCTTCACAAGGGTTGTGTCCTTCTTCACCACGATCTTTCCACGTTCTACAGCTACAGGAAGACCAACTCTCTGAAGCTCTGAGAGTATAGGTCCTGGTCTAAAAGGTGTGTCTCCTGCGGGGACTATGATGTCCTCTGGAGCGATCTCACCGCCTCTGGCATATGCTGGCGTTTTTGAGGATTCTATGAACTTGAAGAGTTTAAAGGCATTCATATTATTTGCTCCGACAAGTGCAACTTCATCCTTCATGAAATCCTTTAGTCCAAGGATTCCTGGTCTATCGTTCTCAAGTTGCTCTAAGGCCTTTATTATAAGAGTCTTCTTTGTTACCTTTATGTTGACACCGTTTTCCTTGTAGAGTCTCCTGAGCTGTTGGAAGAAGTTCGCAGGAATCCTGTGAAATCCTATTATTCCTATGACCTTGTGAGAAAATATGAAGTCCTTGATTCTTTTGACTTCTTCATATTTCCAAGGGGCTACCATTTTTACCACCCTTCTATCCTGACTGCTGGCCCCATTGTTGTCTTAACGTATACTGAAGCTATGTTTGACTTACCTCTCTCTAGCTTGTTTGTTAGCATCATAAGTACCGTCTCTATGTTCTCTGCTATGTGTTCTGGTAGCATGTCCTCCGTTCCTACCATACAATGCATCGTTGGCCTATCCTTTGACCTTAGTCTTGTACTTCTCTTCAAGGACTCTATAACAGGAATAGGATCTGCAGTTGGGGGTATAGGCCTAGGCATTTTTCCTCTTGGACCTAAAATAGGACCTAAGTACCTGCCTATTACAGGCATCAAAGTCGCATCTGCAACGAAAAAGTGGTGCTTTTTTGCGATCTTCTTTGCTTGTCTCTTGTTTTCTGCAAGTTTTTGTATCTCCGAAGGGTCTATTATTAGGTCTGCTACTCCCTGTGCTCTTGTTGCAAGCTCACCACCAGCTATCAGTGCTACCTTTGCTGGCTTGGATCCTCTGCCATGAGGGAGCTCAATTATCATGTCAATCCTGTTTGCTGGATTTCTTAGATCTACATCCCTGAGGTTTATTGCTAGATCTATGCTCTGGAGGAAGTTTCTCTTCTTGCTTTTTTCTAAGGCCTCCTTTACAGCTCTTAATATTGCGTCGTTTACCAAGTTCATCACCTCCCCGTAGTGCAACGGGCCCTCTTGGGCCCTCCTACGGGGTCTCAAACCCTCAAGGCTGGTACGTGAGTCGTTGAAAATGGAATAAGACGTTCACTCTAATTCATCCTAGTTTTTAAATTTAACTTAGCTTGACATTTGAGGACTAATATCATTCCTCAGGGATCTCTATTTCACCATTGTCTATCATCCTCTGGACTTCTCTAGGATCTTTCCCCATAACTGTTACTCCCATTGAAACACATGTTCCTAAAACTTCCTTCACAGCGCTCTTAAGTGTGTACGAGAGCATGTCCTTCTTCTTAATTTTTGCTATCTTTATAATCTGTTCTAGGCTTAAGTCTCCGATCTTCGTCCTTTTTGGATCTGATGATCCCTTTTCTGCACCAAGCTCCTTGAGTATGAGAGCTGATGTGGGTGGAGTTCCCACTTCGATCTCGAATTGCCTCGTTGCAACGTCTACTATTATTTTCACTGGAACTTTCATACCCTCGAACGCTTTTGTAGCCTCGTTTATAGCCTTTACAACCTGAGCAACGTTCACACCCAATGGGCCTAAGGCTGGTCCTAAGGGCGGTCCTGGTGTAGCTTTTCCACCTTCTACTAACACTTCAACAACCTGTTTTGGCATCTACGATCACCTCTCCTCCGTGCGTGTTTGATCAATTACTCTTACATAGTAGGACTTTATTGTGAACGGGAGTGGATAGTTGCTGTCCAATATTTCTATTGTAACCTCCCTCTTCTTTGGGTCAACCCTGGTCACGCGACCTTTAAGGCCTACGAGGGGCCCCCTTATGATCTCCACTATAGCCCCTACCTGAATCATCTCTGCCTTAGGCTTTCTCTTGAATATTTTCATCATTTCTTCAGCTGTTGTGCTCTGACTTCTCGGAAGTTTTGCATATCTGAGACCATACACAGCTTTTTCTACGTCTGTATATGACTGAGCCTCCACAAGGATATATCCAGGACGTTCTTCATGCACTAGGATTGAATATATTTTAGGATAATTTATACTTGTGACATTGCTTGTAAATCCTGAAAGCCTGTTGACAATGTTCTTTAGCTTTTCTTCAATTTCTCTAGTAGCAACTGATTCGAACACAGTTTTAACGTTCTCAATTAGCTCTGCAAGTGTTTCTGTATGTGTTTGAAGATTAGATCCTATGATCCGAAATTCATCTGCGATCTTTTCCCAAAGGTCTCCAGGTATTGGATCGTAGGATACTTTTATGAGATTTTCGGATGAATACTTAACGATCTTATCGTTGAGATCCTTGAACCTTGTGGATATATTCTTAAGGTCTTCCACAATACGCTCAAGTGATAACACGAGGTTTTGTAACCTTCTGCTTAGGATTTTCTCTAAGACTGATCCCTTTCCCTCGAGCTTAACCGACTTTATTTCTGAAATTACTTCCTCAAGATCTCTTATTATGTCATCAAGGACCTGCGATGAGACTATCTTTTTTATGCTTTCTCGTGCACTTAGTATCCTATTTAATATCCCTTTTGCGACATCATATTCCCTTCTTGTGTATGTTCTTACAGCGAACACTTTCGTTTTAGGAACTTTATTTTCACTCTCCATTATCCTCACCGTTCATTTTGTATGAGATCTTATGAGTTCTCCGCGATTATCAATACGATATTATGAGGAAGAAGATGCTAGGAAAATTACTAGGGGATTATAACTTATTAGCGTTGGAGATATTATTCTTATCTGCACCTCTTTTTCAGAGCAAGTTCTCACTGAAACGATACAATACCATAGCATGATCATATGGAGCTATAATCACAATAGTAAAACAATATTTAATATTAATGATCAAAGCCCTCATATCAAAAATGTTATTCTTTCTTGAGTATTTCCTCTCGAAACGTTTAAGTACTCCTCTCAGGTGTTTCTACCAGTGATAAGAGTACTCTAGCTATCATTTACGATCATCGTCAGGGGGATTTGATATTGCCAAAGCGCGTGTTAATTATAGACGGATATACAGATGAACCTTCAATGTTTGGAGTACCTCCTTACATATCTCCTTATGTTAGGTATATTTACGGAGCTGTCATAGACGCAGGAGGGGAAGTTAAGTACTACACCATTGATGAGCTGAGAAAGGTCAACCATGATCAGAAAAAGAAAATTCTTTCATGGGCAGACATCGTAGTAATCCATAGAAGTGTCATTGTTCCAGGAAAATACCTTGGAGGGTCACCGATAACGTTCAAAGAGGTAATCCAGATATCAGAACAGACTAGGGGAATCGTTATTTTAGGAGGTTCTGTTGCTTTATATGGATTTGGAGGAATAGGAGGCCATAGACCTATACCCCCTTCTGCTATAAAAGAACACGTCGATTACTTAGTGCCTGAAGATGTAGATGCTTTTGTTTATGATTTAATATCTCAAGGAAAGGCCTCTATAAGGCCTAGAACTAAGAATGAGTGGACCAGATGGGCGGTGCTTGGGTCATCGCTAGTTAAAGAGCACAATTGGTATCCCTACGTTATATGTGAAATTGAAACATACCAAGGATGTCATAGGTTCATAACAGGTGGTTGTTCATTCTGTATGGAACCTCTAAAAGCTTACAGAGTAAGGGACGAAAAGGACATAATTTCAGAAGTGGAGGCATTATACAAACACGGTGTTAAATATATTCGTATTGGAGGGCAATCATGCTTCTATTCATATAAGGCGATAGGCTTTGGGTACGAAGAGACTCCAAAGCCAAATGTAGATGCTATAAGGAGACTTCTTGTTGGCATAAACAATATCGGGAAGTTTAAGGTAATACATATAGACAATGGGAACCCAAATGTAATAGCAAACTGGCCAGAAGAGTCAAAAGAGATCACAAAACTATTAGTTAAATACGCTACTGACGGAAATGTCGTAGCCTTAGGGATGGAATCTGCGGATCCAAAGGTCATAAAAGCAAATAACCTAAATGCAACACCAGATGAAGTTCTCAAGGCAATAGAGATTATAAATTCCATAGGATCTATTAGGGGACCCTCTGGAATGCCATGGATCCTTCCAGGCATAAACATACTTTTCGGCCTTAGAGGCGAGAGCAAAGAAACATACAGACTGAATTATGAGTTTCTAAAAGAAGTATTGGATAGAGGGCTTATGCTTAGAAGAATAAACATAAGAGAGGTAGTGCCTATTAGGGGTAAGTTTCCAAAGGTGGATGTGAGACTTGTACATCACTGGAAAGAGAAAATACGCCGTGATATAGACCTGCCAATGCTCAGAAGGGTTGTCCCAAAGGGGACAATTCTTAGGGATGTCTTTATGGAAGTTCGGGAAGGAGGTTATACTAAAGGCCGCCAGCTTGGTACATATCCGCTACTTGTAGTGGTACCATATCTTGTTGACTTGAGAAAGTTCTATAACGTTAAGGTCATAGATCATGGCTATAGAAGTGTTACAGCGTTAATATATCCTGTGAATGTTAATAAAGCAAGCCTTAGAGAGCTTATGAGTGTTCCAGGAATTTCCAAAAAGCTTGCAGGTACGTTAATTGTTAAGAGACCTCTATCAAGCGAAGATCTTAAGAGGCTTGTGCCAAAAGAGTCCTGGGAGTACTTTGGACTTTAGTTTTTAAGGTGATAATGAGTAGATGGAGGCATATGCAGTGATTAAGGTCGTTGGAACAATACATATAATGCCTCTGAAAGATGAAATAAAGAGTATGATGAGTTCCCTTGAGGGATGGCATGTAGCTATAGAACTAGATCCAGAGAGACTTTACTTAATGATTAATAAAGATCATAGAACGCAAAACCATCATATGATGTCTGGACCGTTTATTGTTAAGTTATTGTATTTGATAGAGAAGAAAATAGCTGAAAAACTTGGACAAAGTGTTGGTGTAGATATGTTGTCAGCCTATGAACTCGCAAGAGAGTTAGATATGAAGGTGTCCCTGATAGATATTCCCATAGCAGAGACTATAAGAAAACTCATGAAAACTCCAACCAAAGAGAGGCTTAAGCTTTTTATAGAATCATTGCTCATGTTTTTTGCACCTATCGGAAGAAAAATCAATTTGGAACAACTTCTTGACATCAAAAACTTAGAAAATATGACTATGATCTTTAAGAGAAGATATCCTGTAATGTATAAAATACTCGTAGAGGATAGGGATAGACATCTCTTTGAAAGGATAATAGATCTTGAGAATATATATGGAAACGTAATAGCATTTGTTGGAGCCTTACACGCACTTAATCTTAGAAAAATGTTTGAAAAAGACAGAAGAATAGTCACAGAGATAGAATATCATAGGACATTTTTTATGTACACAGTGAAGTAGTTCTAAATTCAGACCTCTATGAGTCTTATTAAATCTGTCCTGGTAATAATACCCATGATTTTTGGATATCCTTTGATTTTGTTGCTTGCAATTCTCATGTTAAGTATTTCTCTTATTGTTAGATCCATGTCCTCTATGTTCTGTACTTCTTCTTCATAGCTCTTCCACAAGACTATTGGAAGACATCCTATGCCTTCGTCCCACATTATCTGAGCAGCCTTATATGCTGGAGTATCTAGGCTTTCACATATGACCTCTGTTTTCATGACATCTCCTACAAGAGCCTCTTTGAGATGTTGTTCCAACCATTTTGTTGGAGTGTGTTCCTTTATTTTAACCAAGTGAAGAGCTATGTCCATTTCTGATATTATACCAACGACAATCCCCTTGTGCAGAACAGGTAATCTTTCAATGTTTTCGTTAAGCATTATATGTCTTGCATGGATAATTCTGTCTCCAGGAGACACGCTGAAGACATTTCTCTTCATAATTTTTTCTAGTGGGATGTCACTCTTCACAAGCCTTAAAAGATCAGACTTCGTAATCACTCCAACAATTTCATTCCCTTCCATTACAACAAACATAGGAACTTCTGTTTCCTTTGCTATACTGACCACACGTTCTATTGGAGTATCTGGAGATATTATGTGATAATCCTTTCCCTCCTCGTGACTTGTAAGCGAGCTCACGTGCATTCTAGCAGGGCTTATAGTTCCAGAGCGTATGGATCCTATCTTATCTAGAATACTCCTGTCACTAATCACGCCGATAAACTTACCATCATCCACTACAGGAACCTTCGTTATGCTATACTTTTCCATTATTTTCACGAACTCATTCAGAGAAGCAGCTTTTGGAAGGACAATCACGTCCTCAGTCATAAGATCTTTAGCTTTTTCGAACTTTTCCATATATTTGGGCACCTCCTATTAGGATAAAAAACCAAAAACGCTCAATAATACCTCTATTGCAAAAATAATCTATGGAATACTTTTAATAAAAAGTTTACTCCTTAACTAGTTCCTTAATTAGTTATGCCGTTGAGCAACAAAGTGGTAGTTCTCTAATATGCTTTTGTCAGAACATTTAAATATTATCTGTGTTTATGATTATTTTTGATGCACTGTGATATGACTATACAGGGTCTTTGAAGTTGTGGGGGATATTTTTACTCTTGGATGTATTGTGTTCTTATTGGGTTGGGTGTTATGATG
>JAGGXY010000040.1:0-7968 GCA_021162855.1 Methanobacteriota archaeon | reverse complement strand
GTAGTCCTTGCCCTTTTGGGTTTGGCCTGGGCTCGCGTCTCGGGCAGGGGCTAGGTGACTCTTATTTTCCCCTTTTCTAACCACTCTTGGACTGTTTTATGATGGATTCCAAGAATTTCTTTTATGCAATAAGGCCTCTCCATTGGAAACCATATAATACTTAATACTACACTCACAAAAATATTTAAAAGTTGCTTAATAGAGAAACAGCTTGATTCCCTAAATGAGAACTCTATATTAATTTTATATTGATAATGAACACTTAGTCAATAAGTCAACATAAGGGGTTTATATCATGGCAAAAGAAAGTTCACTTGAGCGGATCGTAAGAACGATATTGCATGAGTACTTTCCTTACGAGAGGTTAAGACCTGGCCAAGAGAAAATAATGGAAGCAGTAGTGAGTAGTGTTCTCCAAAGAAGACCATTACTGATAAACGCTGAGACAGGTGTTGGGAAAACCGTAGCTGTCCTAACTCCGTTATACTACTTTGCAGAAGAGAGAGGGTTTAGAATATTTTATACAACAAGAACTTTGTCACAAAGCACGCAAGCACTTCTTGAGTTTGAAAGAATATCTAGAAAATCTAGAAGCAAACTATCAGCGATGAGCTTTCAGGGAAGATTAGGTCTTTGTCCAATGGTCTTCTTAGATAAGAGGTTTGAAGAAAATGTCGATTATGATGAGTTTAGAGCAATATGTGAGAAATTAAGGGACTTCACTAGGAAGGAAGAGTTTAGAAGGATTAAGGAGTATGAATTTGTTTCCAAGATGTTTAGATCCTTAGAAGACCTAAGGCTTGCAGAAAGAGCTCTATATTCTACTTGTCCATATTACTTTGGATATCTGACAACTGAGAATAATTTAAATGCTATAAAGCCTATACTAAGCAAGGTACTATATCCGGATGTCGTCTTCGAGGAATGTCTCTCGAGGGTCATATGCCCTTATGAAGTCCTTAAAGATTTTGCTAAGAGTGCAACAATGATAGTGCTACCATATATCTACATATTCAATCCAAGAATTCGTCAGGTGTTTTTAAGAGGGGTTCTTGAGGTCTTCGAGAGGGATCTGGAAGGATTTATATTAGTCGTCGATGAGGCTCATAACCTTCCAGATTATCTTAGGGATCTTCTCAGCTCGAGAATATCTCTTGTCACAATTAAAAGAGCCATGAAGGAAGTAAAGGATCTCATTGAAGTGAGCAAAGAGCTATCAAAATATTCGAAAATTGAAATAATGCTAGATAAAGACATTCATTATTTATCTTTAAGACACATTCTCAAATCTCTTGAGAATACGTTAATAGACTGTGCTGAAGAATATCTTCACGAAGAGTCCGTGGAGATATCATTGTACACCCTTCTTGAGAAGTTCTATTATTATTTATTCAAAGACACTCTATTCAAGGAAGATACTATGGCCACTAGTGATGACACGCTAATGTGTTACACCATAGAGATCATTGCATATAATCTAGCAGAAATAGGAAATATCATAAGAGAGCATCTTCTTAAAGCTGGATTTAGACCTAGATCATACATAGGACGAATAGGGGATTTCCTCACAGGAGCATTCATTCTAAAAGACGATTTCGCAACACACTTCTTCTTAGAGCGAATAAAGAACAACATAGCCCTCCGTATTAGCAACTTTAATACTCAGACACTCTCAGAAATCATAAAAACGTTCTATACGTCAATTCATATGTCAGGAACCCTAAAACCCTTCGATTCGTATAAGGTAGACATTGGACTTGAAAATACTATAGAAATAGACATTCCTGTAGAGTTCATCAGAAGGAATAGACTAGTCTTTTACTATTCAAAGGTGACCACGAAATATGATACATTCCTCAAGGATCCTGAAAGAATCATAACAAGCATAAAAAGAGCTCTGATGAGCTTAATAGAGAATGTAAGTGCAAACACTATAGTGCTATTTCCAAGCTATGAATGGTTGGATAGGATAATGGACGAGGATTTCCTCCTGTTCTTAGAGAAAACTAGGTATGGAAGATATTTTATTGAAAGTAAAGATAAATCAATAAGACAGATTCAAAAGGATATAGAAACATTTAAGAAACTTAAAGATTTAGGCTGTGTATTCTTTGGAGTCTTTGGTGGAAGGCTTAGTGAGGGCGTTGACTTTCCTCATGAGGAACTTCGTATTTTAGTCCTTGTGGGTTTGCCATATCCAAAACCTGATGCACTTCAAAAAGCACTCTACAGATACTACGAAGCAAGATATGGTTCCGAGAGCGCTTGGTATCATGCCTTTGAGGTTCCCATGATAAGAAAAGTGTTACAAGCCATCGGAAGGCTCGTCAGAGACGAGTACGACTATGGTATAGCAATTATATTAGACTCTAGAGCTAAAAGGTTAAAGGCACTAATTCAACCACTTTTAGAGAAAAATACATTAACTGACTTAGATGAATGGCTTATCAGACTAAAAATGAAGGCCTTGAGAGGTCTATGATATTTACTTTTAGGAGGATATGAGCCTCCTAAACATTTAACTAAAACTAGCTTCCCCGCCCTGAAGGGCTAGACTTTCAAAAGAAAAATGTAATAAAGAGATAACTCATTACTGAAAGACTTGATAGACATGACCTCGATAACTAGGAAGCATATCAACAGTGGTAGGTCACTGTCATCTGTTATTACAAGATTACAAAAGATGAATAGGGGAATATACATTATTGGACTAATTATAGTATCATTTATCTTGATATTTTTAAAAACAAAGGATATATACACCTCACTTAAGTATTCTGTAGGCTTTATTGGGCTTCTAACTTTCTCAATAATTTTAGAGTCTTTGGTGGTACGTGAGACTGTTGTCAAAAAGTTCTCCTTATTTTACGGCCTTTTATCACTTTTCTCGCTATCATATTCTTTGACATTGTTTTACTCACTTTACATAATTCGTCTCGTGAACTTCAGCAAGATACTGTCCGTTTGGATACCCTATTCAATCCTCATGTCAATGCTTGTAATATACTACACGTCCTTTTCTTTAGATAACATCATAGCAGTGGGATTACTTCGGTCTGTAATCATAATAGGGATATTCTTTCATGATATTGATTTCATGATATTTGGGTTAAGTACGTGTGTCCTAGCGGTACCTAACGTAATAATTGCCAGTAATATGGAAAGCAAGATCCTATCCGTTAAAACAAAGGATATTGCTAAGGCATATTTTAGTACGTTTTCTAAAAGTTTTGAATACTTAGAGAACCTCCAAGAAATCATAGGAGAAGACAAAAGTGTAATTACGGATATATTCATGTTTAAGAACAGAAAAGGTCAAATATTTTGGATTGTGAACAATTATTTCCACTATGGCCCATTTGGCGGTCTAGGAAGTTCTGAAGTTCCTAAGATGCTTTTAAATGCACTAAAGAACGTTATAGTACTTAAAGGTCCAGCTACGCATAGAGAGAACATATCTACAGCAAGAAGGGCAAAGAAAATCGTCAAGAGAATTGTGAACAGCGCAATGCACGTGAGAACAAGACCATTAGTAGGTAGATATCACGTCCTGAAAAGAGACAAATTCAAAGTCTATTGTATCGATGTTTTAGGACATTACATGTGTTTCGTAGACATACTGGCAGAGGGGTATGACGATATACCACAAGAGATCTTAGGGAACCTATCGGATTTAGAGAACGTATGTGTCATCGACCTTCACACGAGCAGAGGGTCTCACGGAAGGATATACGACTTCACAAAAAAAGATTTCGAAGTACTTGTCTCATTAATAAATGATGTTATAAAAGAGGTTAATAAAAAAGAGTATGTAGAGGTTGAAATATCTTATTGCAAGTACGTTCCAAAGGAGGGCTTTGATGACATTTATTCTGGGGGTATTCATGCATTACTGTTGAAGGTTGGGAGTAAAAAGATATTACTTTTGAACTTCGATGGAAACAACATGGCATTAGATCTTAAACGGGATTTACAAAAGTATTTAAGAGCGCAAGGATACGAACCGATAATATCGACGACAGATAGTCATGAGAAAGCAACCCCTCTTGGTGATTACTATATGGTAGGGGACTTGACAAGATTTGAGTCATTAAGGGAAATTCTTGATAAAATGTTGATGACTCTCGAGAAGAACCTCTCTTCTGCAGTCTTTGGATATAGGCGAATACGCTATAAAACAAGGATTCTCGGAGATAGCTGGCTTTCCTTGCTTCACCATTCTCTTAAGACTTCCAAAAGAGTTTTTATATTAGTCTTGCTTCAAGTGATATTGATAATGGCAATGATAGGTATTTCCTCGTTAGTCTGACCTCCCACCTAAAGGGGTTTCTCCCTACGGGGGAGTTAGTGATCTCGTGGAATCTTAATCCCAGTCTCTGCTTCTCGAGGACTATGATCCCGTAGGGATTGGTCTTCATTAGCCCGTCATCGGCGAAAGCCTCGGAGCCTCCAACCCTTTCGGGGGAGCCTCTAATGCCTCACATTCGAGGGTTTAAGGCTGCGATAAAATCCCTATCCTCAATGAGACCACAGTTCGAGCATTTCATTAATTGCCCCTTTGGGGTATTAGCAGATTCCTGTAGCGGGGGCCTCCATACTAACCACAACAATTACACGCAACACTTTTATATTATTTATCTATAATTTTCTACAAACTATCACAAAACAAAAACAGTTTAAAACGGCGAGGCTTTTAAAAGAAAAATGTAAAATGAAAAGGAAGTCTAAGATTAGAAAAATAAGTTCATACAAAAGCACGAGTAATCATATCTTGGCAAGAGAGAGATACCACTCGAAGCGCTCCTTTATCCATCTCTGAATTTCTTCAAGTATATCATCCCTTCTCTTAGGCTCGAATAGGTGTCTAAATCTGTCCTGCAATCTCAGGAACTCCTCTACTGGCTTAAACTCTTTCTTACCTTCAGCGACAAGCTTTGTGTATCCATTAAATCTAAGTTCTCCATCTTCATACTCATAGAGAAGCCAGAATCCTGTTTCAATGGCAAGTCTCCCAAGCCTTATTGTCATGTCACTTGGAAATCTCCATCCGGGTGGGCAAGGTGCCAATATGTCTATGTACCTAAAGCCCTTTTTCTCCTTTGCCTTTCTGACCTTATCATATATGTCATCTGGATAGCCCACTGATGCCGTTGCAACGTATGGAACTCTATGAGCAATGAGTATCATTCCCATGTCCTTCATATGCTCTGTCTTTCCAGTCCAGGTTGTCGTTGTCCAAGCTCCTAAAGGTGTGGCTCCAGAACGCTGGATACCAGTGTTACTATACATCTGGTTGTTATAACAGATGTACAATACGTTATCTCCTCTTTCAGCAGCTCCTGAGATCGCCTGTAGTCCAATGTCATACGTACCTCCATCTCCAGCCCATGCCAATATTGTCACATCTTTTCCAAGAATCTCAGCAGCTGCTGCAGCACCTGATGCTACAGATGCCGCTGTTTCAAATGCCGTATTAAAGAGGGGTACTGATATTGCAGCTCCAGGACCTATACCCTGAACTACTGAAGTACAACAGGCCGGAACGAACATTATTGTCTTTTTACCTAATGCTTTAAGTGTAGTCCTCAAGGCAATGCCTATAGGACAACCTGCACATGCAGCATTACCCTTTAGAAGTAAGTCTTCCATCTTAGCAAGGTCTCTTATGGCGACCATAACTCTCACCAATTCTCAGACCCATACCAATATAACGTCTTCAGCTCTCCCTTAATAGCCCTCTTCACAACGTTTACTATATCTTCATATGATACATCTGTCCCGCCTATGCCCATAAAGACATCATTTACATCTACTTGTAACTTCTCTAAGAGGATCGTTGGTCCCAGATCCTGTAATATTTGACCATAAGCTCCCAAGGACGCTGATCTTTCTATGATTATTATCCTACTCACAGTGTTTAGAACGTTTACTAGATCTTCTCTTGGAAATGGTCTAAAGAAGTTTATCCTAATGGCACCGACCTTAAGACCTTCTTCTCTTAGGGCATCTACCGCAACCTCCGCCTCCTCACCAATGGTACCCATGCTTACTATGGCGTAGTCTGCATCATCCATCCTGTATGTCTTTATGAGACCCTCATAGTCTCTGTTAAACATCTCGTTGTACTCTTGTATAGCCCCCAAGATGACCTTTCGAGCACGTTTTATGGATTCCCACATGTCCCATCTAAGCTTCATTGTATCTGCAGGAGAGAATATGTTCCCCATGATCACAGGATCATCAGGATCTAGCTTCCATATGGGATCATATTCTGGGAGAAATTCCCTAGCCTCCTTGCCACATATTTCAAAGGGCATGCTTGTATGCGTAAGAACGAATGCTTCAAGGTTTACCATTGCTGGAAGAGCAACCCTCTTATCCTCTGCAACCCTATACGATATCAGCGTAAAATCATATACCTCTTGATTGTTCGCCGCCCAGCTAATAATCCACCCTATGTCACGATCCGCCATGGCATCTCCCCAGTCTGCCCATATGTTCCATGGAGGTCCTAAGGTTCTATTAGCTACAGCCATAACTACTGGCAATCTAGCGTTTGCAGCATACCAAAGCATCTCGTGCATAAGCGCTAGTCCATGAGAAGACGTTGCCGTAAAGGATCTAACTCCCATGGCTTCTGACCCTATGATCGCTGCCATGGCACTGTGTTCTGATTCAACACGTATCATTTTTGCATCCATCTCACCATACTCTATGAACTGTGCTATCTTTTCAACAATAGTCGTTTGAGGAGTTATAGGATAAGCAGCTATAACTTTTGCCTCCGCATCCTTAACAGCATAGGCAACAGCAGAATTACCAGTATCAATTATAACCTTCCTCTCTGACATCATCTCTCCCTCCTCATGTTTATAGCATTTACTGGGCACTCACGAGCACAAACTCCGCAACCCTTACAGTAATTGTAGTCTATCTTTGGGCGATCGTTTTCTATAAATATTGAGGCTTCAGGACACACCACTACACAGATGTAACACTTTACGCACTTATCATAGTTTATTTCTGGAGCAAAGATTCTCCAAGAACCAGTCTTTCCTGAAATCCCAATTTTTGGTTTTGAAAGTGGTAGATACTTAACAGTATCCTCTGTCAATTTATGACACCTCCATAACAGACTCATATGCCTTTAAGACTGCTTGAGCATTTCTCTCAGCTACAGAACCTCTCCAAGATTCTTTAACAGCCTCAACAACGTTCTCTACTGGTATTTTCAGTACTTTGCTGAGAGCGCCGAGTATTGCTGTGTTTACCACAGGTATTCCCGCAATCACGAGACCAAGATCTAACGCTATGGAAGTACAGTCAACACAGTAAACATTAAACTTCTTCGTGTCTATTTTCTCCTTAACCTTTTCTGGATTTGATGTGTTTATTATGACCTTTCCCCCATCCTTCAATCCGTTAGTGACATCAACGACGTCTAGAAGACTATCATCGAGAACTACTATGGCATCTGGGTTCTTTATAGTGCTGTGTAACTTTATCTTCTCCTTACTCATCCTAAAATAGGCTACAACTGGTGCTCCACGTCTCTCAGCACCGAAAAATGGGTATGCTTGAACCCCTTTGTATCCTGCCTTATACGCCGCCATTGCAAAAAGTCTAGCTGCTGTAACAGCTCCCTGACCACCTCTACCATGGAACCTAATTTCTATAACACCACTTAGACCCATCTTCTTGGCACCTCGTATGCTGCAAGGGCAAGGTTATACAATATCTTCGCCTTGCGAAACTGTTAAATATTTGATAAGCGAGTATCATACTTGGCAGTTCGACAAGATCTGTCCCGAATGTGGCGGGGGATAAAGCGCCGAAAGGGGCAGGCATAAGCCCATACCCAAGGATGTGGGATTTCCCTCCCCCTCCAATGCAGATGAAGAGGGGGAGTAGGGGTTATCCCGAATGGGGGCGAGGCCAATGATATGCCCTCGATGAACCCTGAGGGGG
>JAGGXY010000038.1:0-18768 GCA_021162855.1 Methanobacteriota archaeon | reverse complement strand
TCCTTAGCATTATTGTAAAACTGAGAAGCTCACAAATGAAGAGAGAAAACAACTACAGGATTATGGCAATAGAAAAAACAAGGACTAGGATTAAAATTCCACAAGATCACACTAGCCGTTCGCCGCAGAGAGAACCTCATTACTTCAAATGAGGAAAGAATCCCCTTGCAAGATTTTGTGGAGTATATGATATGTTTGTTTTCTATGGTGATATAATGATTCCTCTCCCTAAGAGACATTCAGAAATTACATTTATCGTATGTGACTGTATGTTGGGAAGACTAGCGAAGATGTTAAGGATATTAGGATATGTTGTATATTATGACTCCAAGGCATCTGACAAGGAGCTCCTTGAACTTTCTAAAAAATACAAGGCAATTTTAATTACAAGGGATCTAGAACTCTCTAAGTTATATGAAAAATCACTTTATTTGAAAGATCATGACATCAATGCACAACTAGATACTGTTTTGAGGTATCTTAAGGAGAATGAGATCTTACCTATGACGCAAATCTTGGAGACGTGTCCTGAATGTGGAACTCCCATTTTAGAGTGTGACAGAGAGTATGTTAAAGGAAACTATTATGAAAGCACTTACTGTGCATATGAAAGCTTTTATTATTGCCCGAGTTGTAAAAAACTGTACTGGAAGGGGTATCAATACAAGAGTCTTCTGAAAACGATAAGGAACATGAAGGAAAGGAACTAGAAAAATAATATTAGGTTTATAAGGTCAGCTTGTATAGTACTCTATTATTCTATAAATTACGTCATAGAATTTTCTTTTAGCTGTATCCTTTTTCATTAATCCGCTAAATTCGCATCCTCCTGCAAATTTATGACCCCCACCTTCTCCACCCAAATCCCTCGCAATCTCTCGAATTATATCACCTATAGCAGCCTCAAAAGTTTCTGAAGAAACTCTGACAGATATTTTTAGAAGGTCTCTTCCTTGATCGTATGTGCCAACCACGTAAAGTTCACTAAGTCCTTTGTCTAAGTTCATGAGAAAACCCGCTACAGAACCTGTAATTGCAGGTGGCATTGGTTTCTCTGTGAGATCTATATAAACGAAAGCCTTAATGCCTTTAAGTGATAAGCATTCTGCACCATCTTTTGCTTTTCTATAGTATTCTCTCTTTTTCCTGTTTGCTTGTTGGAGATATCCTTCAAGAGTTTTTATTATGTTTTTATTTTTTCTGAGATTATTATACTTAAGAATGGACAATGCGAGATCTTTGGCTTTTTTCCCTAGATTTAACCTTACTAAGTTATTTACTAGGGTAGCAAATTCTTTGGCCTCTCTAAAGTATTTTATGTCCTCCTTTGGGAATATATAATCATATATAAAGAGTTCTGAGACAACCTCTTTGCTAAGGATTCCCATTTCAGAGACCCTTTCAAGTATTTTTGCTATTATGTTCATCCTGTCATCCTTTTTAAGATCGTACCATGACATAGTAGAGTACCTTTCAGGTACTATATCGCTGAAGAGTCTCGAAAAGAGACCATACTTGTTTATGGCATCATGCATTGTTTGCTGATATTTTCCATAAATATTTGGTGCTATTTCCTCGCTAACAAGACCAAGGTCCTTCAGTTCTTCCAGAACATATCTATTATACCCTACAAGGGCTTTAATAGCTTCATCAGAGTCCTCATAATCATATTGGACATCTCCTATTGCACCGACAATGGGAGGGGCATAGATTTTTTCTGGTGGAACTCCTACCATTCTGGCCAGTGAATACGCAAGTGTGGATGAACACGCAAAACTATCTGCTTCTATCCCAAGCATCCTTGGATTTAGAATGAAGTCCTTATATTCTTGTGGATATGAAACATGATGATCTATGATAAGAACGTTTTCCTTAAATATATCGAAAAGTTCCCTCATTTCATCTTCTGATCCGAAATCTACTACAATAGCTGCGTCGAACTTTTCAACATTTATGTTCTTTAGTGTCCTAAAAAGTTCAACTGGAGAATCAAATGACATCCAAGATAACATCTCTGGTTCAAGCTTTTTTTCAAGCAAAAGAGACATTATGGCCATTGAAGAATAGCCATCCGCATCATTATGACCTATAACAAGAACTCTTTTCACTCTACTCAACATCTCATTTAAATGTTCAGAAAACCTCTCTATTGCTCTCATTAAGCTCTTTATGTGATTCTCCATCCCTGAGCCTCCTAAGAATAGTGCCTTAATACCCACATGACAAAAAGTAAAATAAAAACTATTCCCAACAAGAGGCCTATGATACGTAGGAGTCCCTTATACTTCCCCTCCTTGAGGAATCCAAAAGCTATCGGTATTGGGCCTATGAATATAACGCCACCCCAAGAAGACTCTTGATCTTCTTTGTCAGTTATTTTGTAATCATAACTCTTCTGAGAATAATCGCTTGGAAGTGAATAATAACCCTTCTCTACCTTCTCTAGAGGTTCTTTTGTTTGCTTTAACTTTATAAACGGCTCTATAAACATTACTAACATGCCAACAAAGATTAGCGTTATGCCTACTAGTGAAAGTAAGGACCCCTTTCCAACGATCACGGGGAATATTGTGAATAACATAACTTCATGTGGACTCATGAGGACATCAAGCATTATCAGAAAGAACCCAAGGAGAACAAGGGTGAATCCCACGAGCATTGCAGCTTCACCTAATGTTTAAATTTGGAAATGTGGTGGACCCGCCGGGATTTGAACCCGGGACCTCCGCCTTGCGAGGGCGGCGATCTTCCAGGCTGATCTACGGGCCCATCAAACACATTCTCATGTGAAAGAGGATCTCCTATATAAAACTCTCTCATAAGGATTAATAGTCCTATCACACTTTAGACTTTTAATTTTATTATATTCAATGTGCATTAATAATTGAGCTTTTCACACTCTAATTATTGGCTATTACTATAGCGACAAACTTTAAATGGTTTTATAGCTTCACGTTTAATATTGAGAAGCTCTACAAGATTGGCAGACAGCGAAGAGCCAGAGGGTAGATAAAGCGTCTTCTCAACCCAAAGCGTGCAGGATCAGAAAAGAAGACATCGACGAACAGGCAAACTTTATCGAGTACAAGGTCAGATGGCATGGAATAAGAGTTTCATACGTTGATCCCGCTCACACGTCCTCAATATGCCCATTCTGCGGCTCCGAGCCCTCCCTCCAAGATGACGGTAAAAAATAAAGACCTGATGGGAGGGAGGAGGGAGGGGAAATGCGTGGGATCCGCGTGCACCACAAAAGCCCAATGAAGACTATAAGGACGAGAACAGTACTCCCCGGATAGCATATAGCATGGAGGGAGTTTTACGATGATGAATCTCAGCTATAGTTAGTTTTATAGCTGGGAAGAGGAGCAACGCGTGACGAGTCTTGTAGATGTATTGCTATATGCTCTTGATACGGATAGTAACGTAATCTGCGATACTTTGTGGGTGTTTATTCATGAAAAGGTCTGATAAGTGTGAGAATACCGTGGTTTTAGGTATTACTGGGGCATCAGGAGCTATATATGGGATAAGAATCGCAGAGGTTCTTTATGATCTTGGATATGACTTATATATAATCATTACAAGAAATGGAAAGAGAGTCCTTTCTTCCGAAGTTAGGGACTGGAAAAAGCGCTTAGAGAGACTTTCAAAAGATGTCCACGATATTACTACTGCTGATAGGTACATATCAGGTAGTACAAAATTTAAAATGCTCATTGTCGCTCCGTGCACAATAAATACGCTTGTTAAAAGTGCTCTTGGAATTTCAGATAATAATCTCCTGAGAACTGTACAAGTAGGCATAAAGGAAGGAGTTCCCGTAGGATTCCTTGTCAGAGAAATGCCTTGGCCTCCTCAAGCCTTTAGAGCAGCGTATGAGCTTTCGCTTATGGGAGTTAAGGTTGTTCCAGCATCGCCGCCGTTTTATGGTAACATAAGCACTCTCCAAGATCTCGTTGACAGCGTCATTGGTAGGTTTTTAAAGGTTATGGGAGTAGAAAACAATTTGTACAAAAGGTGGAGGTGATATCTATGACCTTGTTAGAGCATCTTGTAAGGGATCCCATAATTGTTAAGGATGAAATTAAGAGTGGATTTGATATTACAAGGAGAATAATTCTCTCAAATGGAAGGCCAATAATTTTTGAAAACTTCAATGGAAAAAAAGTAATTTCTAATATTTATTCAAATAGAAAGTTTTTCATGGAATATTTTAATTTAAGCAGCATTAAAGAGCTGTTTAACTTCATAATAAATGCTACAAGGTCTAAGATGGAGGTCATAAGTACAAAAACAAAGGTCTGGAGAACTAAGCTTTCTTCTGTAGAAGAGATACCATTCTTTAAATACTTTCCAGAAGATGGTGGACCTTACGTAACCTCGTCAATAATAATTGCAAAGAAGGGAAAGGTCACGAATCTTTCATATCACAGGATGATGTATTTGGGAGACGAGAGATTCGTTATCAGGCTTGTCCCGAGGCATTTATATAGGATGTGGAGAGAAAGTATTGAGCACGGTGAGGAGCTTCGTGTTGCTATTGTAATAGGAGTCATGCCAGAAGTAGCACTTTCTGGAGCGATATCTATAGAATACGGAAAAAGCGAGCTTGAAGTAGCATCTTTTATGCATTATACTCGATATGGAAAGCCATTAGAAGTGTACGAACACGGTGGAATTCCAATACCAAAAGAGTCAGAATATGTATTAATAGGAAGACTCACCGAAAATTTAGTAGATGAGGGACCATTTGTGGACATAACTAGAACTCCTGATATCGTAAGGAAACAGCCAGAACTTGTTATTGATGAAGCTTATGCGTCGGAAGAACCAATTTATCATGCGATATTACCTGGTGGTCATGAACATAGAATCCTTATGGGCCTTCCTAGAGAAGCGTCAATATACGAAGCTGTATCACGCGTCGTTCCAGAAGTAAAGAACGTGGCCCTCACGCAGGGAGGTTGCTCTTGGCTTCATGCAGTGGTGTCTATAAGAAAACAGCATGAGGGGGATGGCAAAAATGCAATAATGGCGGCATTTGCTGGTCATCCCTCCCTTAAGCATGTGGTAGTAGTTGATGATGATATAGACGTAGAAAACCCAGAGGATGTTGAGTGGGCAATTGCTACGAGATTCCAAGCTGATAGAGGCCTTGTGATAATAAGAAATGCTAGAGGCTCCACATTGGATCCTAGTAGTGATAACGGCCTTATGACGAAGATGGGAATAGATGCCACAAAGCCTTTAGGTAAGGACAAGGACTTTAGGAACGTTTACAAGGACCTTTTATCGTAAAAATGACAAAACAAGTTTAGACTCTCTTTAGTAGGGGGTCAAAGAGATGTACCTCACTAAGGAAGAAGAGAAAGCATTAGATGGAGAATTTGGAGAGGCCATTGAGAAAGCTATGCAAATATTAGTTGCTCTTGGAGAGGTGTACGGTGCTGATAGGCTCATAAAGATTACATCAGCGCACATATCAGGGGTTTCATATAAGACAATTGGAGATGCTGGGTTACAATTTCTTAGGGACATGGCAAGGTTAGGAGCGAGGGTTTGCGTTAAGACTACTTTAAATCCATGCGGTATGGATGCCGTTGATTGGAGATCCCTTGGGATTGTAGATGAAGAGTTTGCAAGGAATCAAAAAGCAATAATAGAGAGTTACAAACAAATGGGTGTAGAAACAACGCTGACATGTACTCCATATTACCTCTCTAATAAGCCAGACTTTGGTGATCATATTGCATGGGCTGAGTCCTCTGCGGTGGTATATGCGAACTCTGTCATCGGTGCTAGGACAAACAGGGAAGGAGCTCCTTCAGCTCTTGCAGCAGCTATCGTTGGAAAGACTCCACGATATGGGTATCATCTAGAAGAAAATCGTAAAGCAACCGAGAAAATAATTGTGAACGCAGACCTCGAAGACCCTGCAGACTTCGGAGCCTTAGGCATATATGTAGCGAGGTTAGGGGTAAAAGTTCCTTATTTTATTCTTAAAGGAAAGGCGGTAAACCTGAGAATATATGCTAAATATCTAGGTGCAGCACTTGCAGCAGAGGGCTCCATTGCCATGATGCATATAGAAGAGTTTACACCAGAATGGGACAAATATGAACATGAATTTTTAGATAAGATTGTTATTGACAAAAAGGATCTTAAAGAAATCTACGAAGAAAAGAGTTGTGATGCTGAAGAGGAGCTTGTAGCATTAGGATGTCCTCACCTCTCTAAGGAAGAGCTGAAGGCACTCCTCAATTATAAACCTAAAAAGCCTACATGGATATCTATTGGTCTAGACATGTATGAAAAAAATAGAGATCTTGTGAGAACCTTAGAGAAAATCGGATATATTGTAGCTAAAGGGACTTGTTTTATCGTGTCTCCTATAGAAAATGCATTTCATATTACAGCTACAAACTCTGGAAAGGCTTCAAGATACTTGCCTAGTTTTTGTAAACAATGCGTCATTTTAAGGAGGACAGATGAACTCTTGGTGAGTTGTGATGAAAATACGAGCAAGAGCAATCTCTAAAGGAGTAGGTGAAGGTCCCCTATTGATTTCAGACAAACCTATATCATTTCTGGGAGATGTAGATCCAAGAACGGGAATCATAATAAACAAAGAAAACCCGTTGTATGGAAAAAAGATAACAGGGAAGGTTTTGGCATTTCCATGTGGAGTAGGAAGCACTGTGGGAAGCTATGTGATGTATCAAATGAGAAAAAATGGCACAGCTCCGGCAGCAATTATAAATGAGTCAGCAGAGACAATCATAATTGTTGGAGCTATAATTTCTAATATCCCGCTCGTCGATAGCGTTAGAATAACTGAACTTAAGGGCTTTAAATACGCTGTTGTAAATGCATATGAAGGATGGATAGAAGTCACTTAGGCTTCTTGCTTTCATGTATCAGGGGTTCTCAATAACATTGGGTTACGCGCAATTTTGCATCTTCAAGTATTTTTAGACTATGGACTTTATTATTAAAGAGTATCAGCCTTTGGGCTGAGTAGAACGGGGTTACCCTGAATGGGGCGAGGCCAATGATATGCTCCCGATGAACCTGAGGGGGCTGGGGTTAATGTGCCCCAAGGCCTACATAGGCACTGATGCCTATGTAGGCTGAACTCCTTCTAATCATTTCTAACTCGAAGTCTTCATTAGGCAATAGTATCACCTGTAGATATTTATTTTATGCATATATTGATTAATACTGTTCTTTTTAAGTCATTTAGCTATATGTCTACCTAATATTAAACATTTTTGCTCCTAGAATTCTCAAAGAAGTCAAAAAGCTTTTTACTCTTGAACCCGAGCCCATCATGTGTTTTTGGAATTTTAGGAGGTTCCAACTTCTTGTATTCTAATCCATATTTTCTTACCAATGCCAGTGCACTTTCAGTGATCCTCGGAGCTATTAGTATTCCCCTGATATCCTTTTTAGTCATGTTTTTCATGGCTTCCACATATCTTCTAAGCTGACTCACAGACTGAAGACCTGCTGTAGCTCTTTTAAGTTCTATAACAACTAATTTGCCATCTTTATCCTCACCAAGGATGTCTATTATGCCAAACGGTGTTTGATATTCTAATTTCAGAACCTTAAATCCATCCTCAATGACATTAGGATTTCTATATATCATCTCAGCTAAATCACGTTCCGTTCCGGAAATCTCTAATGCATAAGGATCAATGGCATCATAAGTGACAATGAGATATAGATCCAAACATTCTACTATTATTATCTCATATGGACTATGCCTTACGCTTCTTATAATAAGTCTTCCATCCTTTTCATGCGTGTGAACCTTACTTCCAGGTGGTTGCCAGTTAACGGGTTCTCTTTTAATTTTCTTGTGAATTATGAGCGTTCCATCAGGTTTTATTATCACTAGACGATCTCCTGGCCCTATATCACTTAAAGCTCTTCCTTCATAGTGTATCACACAATTTGCTAGTATGATAACGATATCCCCCTTAGCTAAGGAACGCATTATGACATTACTTGCATCTTTCGCAGTAATGTTACTATAAACCTTCACTTTGGCCATGTTATCACTTCACTTTCCTCAAAGTGTGAACTACCCCGCCCTGAAAAGACGAGGTTTTGCAAGCAACAGCTTTATAAAGTAATGTTCTTTTGCACTTTGAATAATCTTCAATGGAATCTTCACGCTATTTTAGCCCAATATATTAAAGCTGAAACGTTTCCTAAACAACACTTCTATAAACTATTACATATTTGAAATACATAATGTTATACGCAAAGAGATTTCTGACCTCGTGAGAGCCTATGAACGACATTTACATATTTAACACGCTCACAGGAAGAAAAGAGCGCTTCGAGCCAATAGAGGAAGGTAGGGTTAAAATATATGTCTGTGGACCTACAGTATATGACGACGTTCATATAGGACACGCAAGGACGTTCATATTTTTTGATTTCATGAGGAAGTTCTTTGAGTATGTTGGCTATGACGTAAGATATGTTCTTAATATAACAGATGTAGATGACAAAATCATAAGATCTGCTCGTGAAAAGGGAGTATCGTCATTAGAGTACTCTGAAGAGTACACAAGGAGGTTCCTCGAGGATTATAAAGCACTTAAACTAAAACTCCCAGACGCATTTCCTCGTGTTACAAAACATATAGAAGAGATTATATGGTTTATAGAAAAGCTCATCGAGAAAGACTTTGCCTACGTCTCAAGTGATGGAATTTACTACAAGATTAGGGCATTCAAGGACTATGGTAAGCTTTCCAAAAGAAGTGTCGATGAAATGCTAGCAGGAGCGCGCATTGAGGTCTCTGAAGGAAAAAAGGATCCCTTAGACTTTGCGTTATGGAAGACCAGAAAGCCTGAAGAAGATATATATTGGGAATCACCGTGGGGTCCTGGAAGGCCAGGATGGCACATAGAATGTTCTGTGATGTCTATGAAGTACCTTGGAGAACAATTCGATATACATGGTGGGGGATCTGATTTGATATTCCCCCATCACGAAAATGAGATCGCTCAGTCAGAGGCACTAACAGGAAAAGTACCTGCAAAATACTGGGTTCATGTTGGAATGCTACAAATATCTGGCGAGAAGATGTCAAAGTCTCTTGGAAATATCATTAAAATTCGAGACATACTGAAGAAGTATACACCTGAAGTCGTTAAGTTTTATGTACTTAACGCACACTACAGAAAACCAGTAGAATACACTCCTGAGTCCTTAGAAGAGGCAAAAAAGGCACTTAATACCATAAAGAGGGCTTATGATGCTCTTGGAACAATGATTTCTTCAGGAGATTACACGTATTCATTTAGACTCTCGGATTACGAAGTTAAGATTCTTTATAGTCTAAAGGACGTTAAACAGCGCGTCATAGGTGCAATTAAGGATGACTTCAATACAAGAGAAGCACTTAAGAATCTTATGACTTTTTCAAAGAACATTTACCAGGATCTCTCGGAAGGAAAGTTGAAATCCCTCACGGTGGCCTTCCAGGTTAGGGAATTTATAGGGGACATTTCTAAGCTCTTTGGCATAATTGAAGAGAGATCTACTGAAGAAGACTCTGAAATACTTGCTAGAGTTCTTGAGGAAATATTAAAGCTTAGAGAAGAGTTTAGAAAAGTTAGGAACTGGGAGATCGCTGATGCTATAAGATCTGCCCTCAATAGGGCAGGCATACATGTGGACGACACGAGGAGAGGCCCTGTATGGAGGGTCATGAAATAAAAAGAGAAGACCTTTTATCATCACCTGTAAGAGACATAACAATCAGAGAAAGGATGAGTATTTCTGAGTTTATAGAATGCTTAGAGAATGTTGGAGGCTTCACTGCAAAAAAACTCTGGACCGCAGCTAAGATCTTAGAAGATATGTTAATGGATAAAGATGCTGTAGTATTCTTGTCATTTCCAGCAGCTATAATGGCAACAGGTATTCGAGGTGTGCTCGTTGACCTTGTAAAAAGAGGTTTTGTTGACGTCATTATAACCACATGTGGAACATTAGATCATGACATAGCAAGAACGCTATCAGAATACTTCGAAGGAGACTTCATGACAGATGATTCTCTTCTTAGAGATCTTGATATTCATAGGCTGGGAAGCGTCTTTGTTCCCATGGAATCCTATGGAAAGACTATCGAAAACTTCATGCGACCAATCCTTAAAGAACTGTACGAGGATGGTTGCAGATGTCTTTCCACGAGGGAGCTCTCATGGGAAATAGGTAAGAAGCTTAACTCAGAGAGATCGCTCCTAACACAGTGTTTCATAAAAAAAGTACCTATATATGTTCCTGGAATATCAGATGGGGCTGTTGGGAGCCAAATATGGCTTTTCAAAGAGACACACAGGGACTTTATAATTGATGTATTTAAAGATGAGGAGGAGCTTGCAGACATAATATTTGAGGCTAAAAAGACAGGAGCGCTCATGATAGGTGGGGGAATATCAAAACATCATACTATATGGTGGAACCAGTTTAGAGATGGCCTTGATTATGCTGTTTACATTACGACAGCTCCTGAATGGGATGGAAGCCTTTCTGGTGCAAGGATTAGAGAAGCAGTTTCATGGGGAAAAGTAAAACAACGTGCCAAGTACGTCACCGTTGAAGGAGAAGCTACAGTGATACTCCCACTATTGTATGCGTATGTTGTTGATAAGATCAAAGAGAGGAATATTAAAAACGTACTAGGAGGTGTGAATCGATGAGGATTCACATTGAATGGCTACAGGATGGTGCTAGGAACGCTGCTAGGCGTGATGACGTTATAGTAGTGATAGATGCATTGAGGTCTGCAGCTCTCATAGTGACTGCCCTTTCAAAGGGCATTGAAAAGGTATTTCTCACGGAGAACATACATGAAGCCCTAAAAATAAAGTCCATGTATGGAAACGATATGCTAATAGCGGGAGAAGGCGTCAGCATGCCTATAGAGGGTTTTGAGGTAGGAAACTCTCCTATAAAGCTTCTAAACGTTCTTGATAGGAGGAGACCAAAGTACATGGCAATAATAACGGAGGCCACTTCAGGAACTAGAACTGTCGATGCAATATTTTCAGAGAATTCAAGCGCTACAGTCTTCGTCGGCAGTCCATTAAATGCAAGCTCTGTAGCTAAAGTTGCAGAGGAATATGCTGAAAAGCTTGAAAAAGATATAACATTAGTTTGTTCTGGATACCTAGGAAAGGAATTTGCTCTTGAAGACTTTATGACTGCAGGACTAATTGCAAAGAGATTTAAAAATATAGAAAGCTATGATGATAACGTATTAGCTGCTATGATCATAGCAGAAATATTTGAGAAGGACAAGGATCACTACATGTTATATCAAGAGCAGTCAAAATCATACAAGAGACTTAGTAGTTTAGGATCCCAGGAGGACATAGAATACTGCCTGAGAGAGGACATATATAAGACTACGCCATATGCCGTTTATGAGGTAACTAGAGGAACACGGATAATATACTTCACGAGGTTTGAGTGATAGAGGGTGGCCTATGATAGACATAAACCTCTTAAGAACAAATCCAGAACTTGTAAAATGGAGCCAAAGAAAACGTGGAGAAGATGATAGCATCGTAGACAAAGTTCTCGAATATGACAAACTCTGGAGAGAAACTATACGAAAAATAAATGATCTAAGAAAAGAGAGAAACAAAAAAAGTGCAGAAGTTGCAAAACTTAAGAAAGAAGGAAAACTTGAGGATCTGGAGCGTATTAGAAAAGAAATGAAAGAACTTAACTCAAAGATCGAAGAACTAGAGAAAAAAGAAAAAGAATACAAAGAACTCAGGGATCGTTTATTGATGTCCATACCGAACATTGTTCATGAGACTGTACCAGATGGACTCTCAGAGGAGGACAACGTCCCCATACGATTTTGGGGGCACTTCAAGGTTTGGGAAGGATACCTTGATGTATTTAAGGAGCAACTTAAAGGACACAATGTAGATTATGAGATAATAAGTTGGAAACCTAAAAGCCACGTAGATTTGCTAGAGGAGTTAGACATAGGCGACACAAAGAGGGCTGCAAAGGTTGCAGGGTCCAGATTCTATTATCTTAAGAATGAACTTGCCTTACTTGATCTAGCCATAGCAATATTTGCCATAGAAGAACTTGTCAAAAAAGGTTATACTCCAGTTATACCACCTTACATGCTCAGAAGAGAGGCCATGGAAGGTGTAACAGATCTAAGTGCCTTCGAGGAAATGCTTTACAAAATCGAAGATGAAGACCTATATCTCATAGCAACAGCAGAACACTCGATAGGAGCCATGTTCATGGATGAGATTCTAGAAGAGAAAGACCTTCCTTTAAAATTTGTCGGATTTAGTCCTTGCTTCCGTAAGGAGGCGGGGGCCCATGGAAGGGATACTAAAGGTATATTCAGAGTTCATCAGTTCCATAAAGTGGAACAGTTCATATTCTCACATCCAGAGGACTCTTGGAGCCTTCATGAGGAGATAACAAGAAATGCTGAAGACCTCCTTCAGAAACTTGGAATACCTTATAGAGTAGTGAATATCTGTGCTGGAGAGCTTGGGGCAGTCGCTGCTAAGAAGTATGACATAGAAGCATGGATGCCTGCCCAGGGCAAGTTCAGAGAACTTATATCATCAAGTAATTGTACAGACTATCAGTCAAGAAGGCTTAGGATAAGATATAGAAGTAGAGATGGCAACTTTAAGTACGTACATACGCTTAACAGTACTGCGCTAGCGACAACTAGAACGGCAGTCGCTATAATAGAAAACTACCAGAAAGAAGACGGGACAATAGAGATCCCCAAAGTACTAAGGAAGTACCTCGGAGGAATTAAGGAAATAGTGCCTCCCGAAAGAAAGAACTTGAAATATTCTTTCTCAGAGTGACTTAACGCACACCTTCTATGTTTCGTTTATAAATTACTTTTCTTATCATAGAGATGTGCCTATGTTTCTTCTTATGGTGAGGACTAAGTATGATAAAAGATCTAGAGAGGTTCATAATAACCACCACATGGGGCTTGGAGGATCTCACAGCAGAAGAAGTCGAGAGTTTTGGAGGGAATGTAATAGAGATTCTTCCTGGAAAAGTGCTGGCTGAAGCTCCTTTTGAGTTCATGTATGTTGCCAATTATATCCTTAGAACTGCTGAGAAGGTCTACATATACCTTACACATGATAAGTTCAAAACCCTTGAGGATATAAAAGCTATTGTAGAAGATATAGATCTTTCAAAGTACATTAGCGGTCAGGAAACTTTTGGCGTTAAAACAAAAAGATTTGGCAATCATTCTTTCACTTCTATAGACGTGAACAAGATCGTTGGAGAGATCATTCAGAGAAAATACAGATTAAACGTATACCTTGATAACCCAGATCTTGAAATAAAGACTTGGGTCATTGAAGATGTTTTTATTATGGGCATAAACACTACTGGTTACTCTCTTTATAGAAGAGGTTATCGCATTTATCAGCACCCAGCTCCTCTAAAGCCAACAATCTCCTCTCTTCTTTTAAAACTCGCCGGATGGAAGCCCCAGGATCCACTAGTGGACCCCATGTGCGGCTCCGGGACGATATTAATAGAGGCAGCCCTTATGGCTAGAAATATCCCACCAGGATATTTTAGACCATATTATCAGTTTTACAGGTTTAAATTCTTTGATAGATCATTCTTCGAGGAAATAAAAAGAACGTTTAACAAAAGGATACATTGGGACTTAAGAATACCCCTTTACGGAATTGAGCTCTATAAAAACCACTTATATGGAGCAATATCCAACGCGACAATGGCCAAGGTCATTGATACGATTTTATTTCTTTTAGGAGATGCACGAAAGCTTTGTCAATTCCTAAAATTTGATGTAGATTACGTTGTGACAAACCCTCCGTATGGTCTAAAAATTGCAAGCAAAAGGACTGTATACGAACTCTATGAAAGATTCGTTACCGAGCTTGACAAGTGTCTTTCGGGAGCAACAATTGTAGTAATGACCGCTGAGGAGTATTTCTGGACTCTTATAAAAGACTCCTTTAAAATCCTTGAGGTAAGAGAAATAATGTATGGAGAACTCCCAACAAAGATCTATAAATTCAAAGTTTAAGAGTTAAAAGAGTGTCTTCGAGCTTCTTCTTATGACACTTATTACTTCTTCTTTGTTCTCGTTTATCAATTTCCTATGATACTCCATTTCGTTAATGTGCATAGGATCTCCCATCACTTCTCTAACGTGATCAAATGAGTATTCTCCTGTGATTAGTTTCTCGATGAGAGATGCATACTGAGATAATGATATCTCCCTCTCAGGTTTTCGTGGCTTTATTTCATACATTCCTACTATATGTATCCTATGTTCTCCTTCAAATAATCTCCATCTGGGAAAATATTCTAAATATGCCGAAAAGGCTTGTACATAAGATTCCTCAGATAATGACTTTTCGAGCTCAACGAATATTCCTGCAGATGGCTCAAATGTTGTGGAGAGCTCCATAAACACGAAGATGTTATATGCATAGTAAAAGCTATTACCAGATAAAAAGCTCTCTTTCCTAGAAATGTATAGATCATTACTTATGGCAAAGGGTGCTGTAGGAGGGGGTACGGGCCTTCCAATGCATCCACCAATAAGAGGATATAAAAAGTTCCGATATACGCTGTCATACGGTAAATAATAGAAGAAGACTGCCGAATAACCTAAGTTGAAAAGAGCATTCAATTGATTAACATCTGCTGTATTTAGGACATATTCAGACCCTATATGAAACAAAATGTTTTCATCAGTTTCTAAAAATTCTAGCACTTCAAGAAGAGCCTCTTCAGGAGAAATATATTCCCCTATAAAATCTATCATTTCATTAGGGCAATTTAAGTTACCAGTCATTCTTCCTCCATACACTGAAAGCATAACTTTTAGACCTAACTTATGATATCTTCTCACAATTTCAGGTGCCCTTTCAGCTTTCTCTATTACTACGGCTATCATTTTCTCTATTTTCATTTATACTTCTGAACTTTCGAGAACTAGATAACCAAACTTTAATGACTTCAGTTCTTCCTCAGTTAGTCTTCTTTTCTTAGCTTTTTCTGATATTATCGCACTATTCCCTGTGGGATCATCTATTATGAGTGTCGCCTTCTCTTTTCCTTCTTTTATAAGTTCAATTTTTTTCTTAAGTTTCTTTATCTTTTCTAATTTTTCTTGAGAGGTTTCAGATCCCTCAAGCATGTTGAGTACATTAAGAATCCTATCTAAAACGCCTTCTACATTGGAGACAAAACCAAATGACCTTGGACCTGGTTCTATGGTAACTCCTAGCTCAGGAATCCTAATAGTACCTGAAGAAGAGCGAATAACTCGTATTAACATGTCTCTTTCTGATGATATCTCTAGTTCATACCTCATGGGTTCTCTTTCTCCTGCAATAAGGACATCAGCATGTCTAAAACCACAGTTCTCGCAAATAAGTGTTATTTCAACTATTTTCCTAAAATATGGTATTGAATGAGCGTGTGTTATTATCTTAATAGTTTTTTTTCCACAGATAGGACAATGTATTGGTACTTCCGTTGGTTTGACAGTCTCTGGAAACATCACCTGATACCCTCTCTTAGATGTTGCTTTTAAGATAGCCTCTCTATGCGATATTCAGACCTTTTACATATGATAAAATACGTCTGCTCTTGGATTGTTGCATAGCTTTCGCGTCTTCCACCAGGAGGTCTAAGTACTGCAGATTCTAAAACGTTTTTGTAGTCCTTATAAATGTTCCCAAGCCTGTTAAGATACTCGTCTTCCTTCATCCTAGGAAGACATATCAGCACAACATGTCCCTGAAGAGCCAACTGAAAATACGATTTTATGTCTTCGGGATCCTCTCTTGGATTTTTAATTACGTAGATCATTCTTTTAGATGCCGTTTCCCCCTCTTGAGCCTGAAACGCAGAGAGGTCTAAGTAGTCTAACCTTCTAGGCTTCGTAATTTGTCTTTGTGAGGAAGTACTTTTTCTTTTTGTAAAGATGTCAAGCAGTCCCATGTGAACCTCCCCTATCCGTTCTGCCTACCCGTTAAGAGCGGGTAGGTTTCCCTCCTCCCCTCTTCATTGGAGGGCTTTCGTGGGGAACGGTTACTCCCCACATCCTCAAGCTTAACGATCCTCATTCGGGCTTAGAATCCCAATGTCAGAGACTGTTATATTATAACTAAGATAAGTCCTAAATAATATTTTAAAAATTACGAAGGACAGTAGGTGCTAAACTTTACACTCTTTGCTAACTATTTTAGTTTCATATTTCTCTTAAGGTTAATAATATTACTTTCCTGAAGAACATTAAGACATTAGTCACTGAGAACAGGAGGTGCTTGTCACGATAGCATTTGGTCCTGTTCCATCAAGGCGCCTTGGAAGAAGTCTTGGCGTGAATAACATTCCTTACAAAATATGCTCTTATTCGTGTGTTTACTGCCAAGTAGGGAAAACTCTTCACATGAGTATTGAAAGAAGGATGTTCTATGACATAAAGGATATACTAAGAGACGTTAAGAAAAAAGTCAAAAGTATACTTGCAAAAGGTGAAAAAATAGATTACATAACATTTGTTCCAGATGGAGAACCAACATTAGATATAAATCTTAGAAAAGAAGCAGAACTTCTTAAAGATTTAGATATACCAATTGCTATCATAACTAATTCTTCATTGATGTGGGATGATGATGTTAGAGATGACTTAGAGATATTTGACCTGGTTTCTCTGAAAGTAGATGCAGTAACTAAAAGTTTGTGGAAAAAAATTAACAGACCTCATAAAGACTTAGAATTAGATAACATTTTAGAGGGTATTTTAGAGTTCAGTAAGGTCTTTCGTGGAAAGCTAATTACGGAAACAATGCTCATAGATGGAATAGACTACAGCAAAGAGATAATAAAAATAGCGAAATTCTTAGAAAAAATAAACCCTACAAAAGCCTATATAGCGATTCCTACAAGACCTCCTTGTGAAAAATGGGTAAAACCAGCAAATGAGAACATCGTAAATTATGCATTTCAAATGTTCTCAGAATCCCTTGGTTCAGATAAGGTTGAACTCTTAATAACTCATGAGGGAACAGATTTTGTGCCTATTGAAGGTGATGTTGAAAGTGAGTTACTTAGCATGACATCTGTACATCCAATACGTGAAGACTCCCTTGATGTCTTCCTTAAAAGGGCAGGTGTAGGATGGGAAGTCGTTGAGAGATTACTCTCAGAGGGAAAACTTGTTGAAATAGAATATAAAGGAAAGAAGTTCTACATAAGAAAATTTCCAGTAAAACCTTAGTATAGACTGCTTTTTTGAGGATATTTAGTATTCAGAGTATTTCCATATATATCTCCCTTACAAGGTCTTCAGTAACATCGTATGGAGTCATTCCTATAAGATACTTCATAGTCCTAAACGCTATTTCTACAAGCTCATCCACAGTGTCCTCATTAAATCCCAAGTTTGAAAGCCTCTCGTTCACTCCTAGTGAAGATATCCACTCCTCAAGAGCTTTTCGTGCTACCTTAGCCTCCTTTGGGTCTCCTCTTAATTCTTGTGCTATTGGCCTCAAAGCCATTGAAAGCTCTTTGGGAAACACTTTATATGTGTGTTCAATGATCACTGGAAGTAACAGTGCTAGACCTAATCCGTGAGGTACCTTTGGCTTGACAGCAGATATTGGATGTTCTAGCGCATGTGCAAGATGTGCTCTGGAATTATCAAGTGTTATCCCAGCAACCATAGAAGCGTATAAAAGCCAATATCTGCTATTGACATCTGCCAGATCATCTAGGACTTTGGGAAGATTCTCAAATATGCGGTGAGCTGCCTCTATCGCCAGGGTTACTGTGAACGGATTGGAATGTTTACTTGTCATTGATTCTAAGGCATGGCTTAGTGCATCTATTGTTACATATATTGTCTGATCCTTTGGAAGCTTAACTGTTAGAGTAGGATCATCTATAGAAAATGTCGGATATATAGACTCGTGTGCTATACTAATCTTTGCTTTTTCTTCCGGTACTGTAGCAACTGCAAATCTATCAACTTCTGTACCTGTACCATGTGTTGTGTTTATCGCAAAGATAGGTACAGCAGGATTCTTTATAGCTCTCTTTAAATATAAATCCTTAGCAGAGATGTCCCTATTTGCCAAAAGCGTAGCAGTAGCCTTAGATACATCTATTACACTACCTCCACCTATTCCTAGGACGGACTTTGCCCCAATTCCATTGCCAAACTCAAAGGCTGCTTGTATCATATCTACTGTAGGATTTGCAGAAACGCCATCATAATGAGCATACTCTATCTCAAAGGACTCTAAAATATCTTTTACAACTTCCCATGCACCACACTTCTTGTACGAGCTCTTTCCCGTGATTATGAGAAGAGGTGTTAAGTCCCTAGTTACTATATACTCCGCTATTTTTCTAAAAGACTTAATAGCATTTATCCCAAAGAACAATGTTGTTCTTAGATTTAGCGTAAAGCCTTTCATATTTACCACCACGTCATGAGACATATGTCAACAGGGGACACTTGAACGTTTATGGATGTCCCGTAAGCACCTAAAAGACTAATATCTTGGGGCAATATTAAACTTTAACATTAATTGCCTTATGAAACTGTTCTTGTCCTTGTGAACATTCATGAATATTCGCGAGCGTTCGTACGTCATTAATGAGCAAAATGTTTAAAAATGGAGCGTGAGCTCAGAGATCTTGGCGATCCCACCACAT
>JAGGXY010000022.1:0-5825 GCA_021162855.1 Methanobacteriota archaeon | reverse complement strand
ACCCGAGAGGAGCACAACCCACTCCTACGATAAGAATGCCAATCCCCATGAGATCATGAGAATAGAAAGGCAAGAATTAGGATTAAAAATCATCCCATACTTCTAAATACTCCCACAGGGAAAAACCTTTCTATATATCTCTGTTCACAATTGGAGGAAAGCTAGTATATTCTTTGAAGAGTAGAGTTACGCAATATTTCCTTAGAAGAAGGAACCATAATACTTTATATCGAATTATGTCATACTATGAGGTGAAAGAGATAAATGCATCGCTTTAGAAGATCTCTAAGGTCAGAGAGAAAATTGAAAATATAAAGAAAGTCATGTAGTTCTGGAAGATCTGGCATGATTTCTCCCTGATTTTATTAATTTTGTATTAACGATGCGTAGGCCTATAATCTTTGAAGATTATTTCCTTATCAAATAGACCGTTGCCCTCAGAGGGAGTACATTCATTCAGCTATTTAATGGACGTTAATCTATTTAAGATATTTTAGAATAAGGCATAGCTAAAATCCGAAAGAAACGATAACAATCGTTAAAATGGTGATCGTGGTTTTAATGAACGGAGTGTCCTGTTTACAATTTATAAACATTCGCCCAGACCTGTGAGTTTCTTTGGAGGTGTGAGGTTTGGACCCAGAAACCGCGTTGAAAATAACCAGAATGCTTAATCCTAGGAGCATAGCAATCATAGGAGCCTCGAGGAACCCAGAGAAAATTGGGTACCAGGTTGTCAAAAACCTCTTGAACGCAGGATATGAGGGTAAAATATATCCAGTGAACCCAAACGCTGATGAGATTCTAGGGCTTAAGGCTTATCCAAGTGTTCTGGAGATCCCAGACGAGATAGACCTTGCTGTGATCGTTGTACCGGCTAAAATAGTTCCTACAGTCGTGGAAGAGTGTGGAAAGAAGGGAGTAAATGGCCTAGTAATAATCACGTCAGGATTCAGTGAAGTCGGTGAAGAAGGTAGAGAGCTTGAAGAAAAGGTTGTTGAGATTGCGAAGAAGTATGGAATGCGCATAATAGGACCAAACGTTGTTGGAGTATGTAACACAAAGCACAAGATAAATGCCAGTTTTGCTATGGGAATGCCCTATGAGGGAGAAATAGCACTTATATCACAGAGTGGGGCCCTTGGAGTGGCCCTAATAGGAAGAACATGGATAGACAAGGTAGGACTTAGCAAGTTCATAAGCATAGGAAACATGGCGGATCTTAACTTCTCGGATTTCGTTGAATACTTCAAGGATGATGAGGAAACGAAGGTCATTGCTCTATACATAGAAGGAGTTAAGGATGGCAGGAAATTCCTTGAAGTAAGCTCTAAGACTTCAAAAGTAAAGCCTGTAATAGCACTGAAAGCTGGCCTTTCAAAGCGTGGAGCTTCGGCGGCGATGTCGCATACTGGATCACTTGCAGGAAGTGCTGAGGTATATAAGGCGGCATTTAAACAGTCTGGGGTAATAATGGCAGAGGACCTCACGGATCTATTCGTTAAGGCTAATGCTTTAGCACTCTGTCCAAGGATGGTAGGAGACAACTGGGTGATCATAACGAATGGCGGTGGTGTTGGGGTTCTGAGCACAGATGCAGGAGAGAAGTATGGAATACCTCTTCCAGATATACCAGAAGAGCTTAAGAACGAGTTTAAGAAGTGCATGCCAGAGTTTGGAAGCCCCAAGAACCCAGTAGACCTCACAGGAATGGCTACTGAAAAGGAGTACAAAGAGGCTCTTAAGATAGCCCTAAAGAGTGACTTTGTACATGGGATTATAGTCCTCTATTGCCACACAGCACACACAGATCCCATGGAGATCGCTAAGGCCATAAAGGAAGCAATAGACGAGACCGGTGGTATGAAGAAGCCCGTTATAGTGTCATTCATTGGAGGTAAGGAAGTATATGATGCCATAGATTGGCTTAAGGAGAACAAAATACCAGCATATGATGCTCCAGAAATGGCTGTGAAGGCTTTGGCAACAATAAGACATTACACTAAGTGGGCCGAGAGACCTCTTGTGAAGCCTAAGCCTCCAGAAAACATCGATAGAAAGAGAGCTAGAGAGATCATAGAGAAGGCTCTTTCAGAGGGAAGAGAGTGGCTCTTCGAGAACGAGGCAAAAGAACTACTTGCAACCTATGGCGTGAGAGTAACGAAGATGAAAGTTGCAAAGAATGAGGAGGAGGCAGTACAATATGCAAAGGAGATAGGATTCCCTGTTGTCATGAAGATCGTGTCACCTGATGTTATTCACAAGTCTGACGTGGGCGGTGTGAAAGTAGATCTGAATAGTGAGGAAGAAGTTAGGAAAGCATACAAGGAAATCATAGAGAACGTGAAGAAGCACGTTCCGAATGCTCGTATAGAAGGAATATCAGTACAAGAGATGGCTCCTTGGGGTACTGAGGTCATAATAGGATCTACAAGGGATCCACAATTTGGTCCAACAGTCATGTTTGGACTTGGTGGAATATTCGTTGAGATACTCAAGGACGTGACGTTTAGAGTAGCTCCTATAGGGGACGATCAAGCGAAGGAGATGATCGAGGAGATCAAGGGTTATCCGATTATAGCAGGAGCGCGTGGTCGTAGGGCTCTGGACAAGGACGCATTAGCAGATGCCATAGCTAGGATCTCATGGTTGGTATACGAGAATCCAGAGATTGTAGAACTGGATGCAAACCCAGTGTTCCTCTACGAGAGGGGCCTCATGGTTGCTGATGCTAGAGTCCGACTGAAGAGACAAGAATGAGCCTTACACCCTTTTAACCATTTTTGTTATTTTTAAATTATGTTTTTCCAAAAACTTAACTAAAAGTTCTTTCTGTGAGTATCACGATGCGTCTGCTCTTTGATGGTTTCATGAATATTTCTCATTTTCTTCGACAGTAAGTTGTTTATGGCATGGATTGTTATCATGATCTCTTCCGTATTTATCATACCGTCATTTTCGAGAAGGTTCTGAAGGAGATCCTTGCTTAGTAAAAAGATCGCAACAAGGTGTTCCTCCTTAGATTTATTAACGTGAAAAGGCCTTGTGTTTGAGGATTCATATTCATCAAGCGTCTTCACCAAGTTTTTACGTTTCATATACTCTGCTATTATGTACAAAATTCTATGGATTTGTATTATCTCTTCTTTGTGCATAAAAGACCCTCCATGAAGGGCCTTATTAATTCATAACGGGACATATACATTAAAGCATTACCGTGACTAAGTCAATCAATTGCTCCGTGAAAACAATTATCAAGCACTGAAGGTGTGCTAAACGTAAGATCAACAGCAACATTTGTGAAAAAATGAAAATAATGTAAAAAAGAGATGTAAACCAAAGATCATGAGCTTTTATGGCCGATATTGTGTCTCGTTATTACTACCATATCGTGAGGAAGCCTGACGACACCTCTCATGTCGAGTCCAATGATCTCCTTAATACCGCGTTCATAGGCTGCATCAATGAGCCTCTGTGTTATGATACCACCTAATATCAATGTCTGGGCATTTGAGACATTCTTTAACTCATTTATAAGTTCCCTAACTGCTATTGTCTTTATGATGTTTCCGGACTTATCGATGATTGCTGCAAGTCTCTTTTCAAGGAGCTCTTTGTAATCCATTTGAATAATCTTTTTCACGTATTCTGTAAGCTCTGATGGAGCTTCAAGGCTTTCTACAGCGGGTTTGAACACCTTCTGTTGCTGTTGCAGAACTGCTTGGATCTCAACAGCGTTCTGCTGAGCTTGAGATCTTGAGGGCTCCTGTCGAATCACACTCATAGTGTCCGTACCTCTCTCTGCTCTATTGTTCACGGTACCAATGCTCTGTTTAATCTCTGCCGTTACGGTTCTCTCTCGATGTATTGGATATTTGTTTTCACTTAGAACCTTGGAAGATATTTTCTCGCGTGTTTCTTCAAGCTCTTCTGCCATAATCTTTTCCATGAGCTCTATGGTCTTCTGTATGATCGTCGACATAAGCTCCTCTCTGTTAGTTACGCTCATATTGCTCATGAGTTGTTTTACGTTTATCCTACTTCTCAGCGCCTTTTGTATCTGCTTGTATGACAGTTGTTCAACCTCCCAACCCCTTGGAGCTGCAGCGATGTAATCCACGTCGGCTACCTGTAGAAGCTCTTTAAGTATTGCAAGTCCTCCACGATCTCCATCCACAAATGCTGTAGTTGTTTTCTCTTGGCTTAATTTTATTATTGTAGGTGGCACATTTGTTCCATTCACGGCAATGGCATTTTTGTATCCATTTTTCAACAGATTAAGGACATCATTGCGCCCTTCTACGATTATTATCTCATCTGAGCTCTCAATTTCGGGTCCTGCTGGACATCTGTCTGGACCGTACTCAATGATCTCATATTCCTTGACCTTCTCTATTACGATCTCTCTTATAGTAGCTCCCTGGCTACTGAGCTTGTTCTTCATCTCGTAGTAGAGCTGTACAGCCCTATCTACAATCATCTCTTTCTTCTTTTTTCTGACGTCCTCTATGTCAAGAATTCTTACCTCCGCACGACATGGCCCCACGCGCTCTATCTGCTCGACAGCCGCTGCTACGATAGCGGTCTCGATTTGATCGAGGCTTGAGGGTATCCATATTTTTCCGTATGTCTTTCCGTTCTTGTGCTCAAGTTTAACCTCTATACGACCTATCCTACCACTTCTCTGAGCTTCTCTGAGATCAAGATCATCAAGAAGACCTTCAGTTTGACCAAAGATCGCTCCTATAACATCAGATCTTGTAACTATCCCATCGATTTTTATCTCAGCTGTGATAAGATATTTAGTAACGGACATATCGATAATGAGATTTTCAAACTCGTTATTCCTATTATTTTCAGTATTGTTATATTGAGATGGCACTGGTATCACCTCCGCCTACCTCTTGGTGTTCAATTAACTACCTCATGTGTTATTCTGTACTTATCATTGAGATTGCGTTCCCTCTAACTCATGCGACTTGATGACACGTTTGGGAGTGTTAGTGTTTGAGTTCCTATCTTGATGTTTTAATACTCTATTTAAACGTGGCGACTAATGTCCTGCTAAGTTAAACTGAACACTCAGTAATATAATTACATGCTCTCGTAAATAACAATATTGTTCAGCTAAGGATCAACATTCAGTGAAGTGGTATGTGTTCACCAATAACCTAATACCAGCTTTATAAGAAGAAGACGAATAAATTCACGCAACAAAATCTCAGAACTAAAACAAAGGCTAAATTATGAAGCTCCTTTCTCCTAAACAAGGAGTTTTAACGTTCAAAGAACTTCCGTCTCTATCTTCTGCACTTTCTCTGGAAACTTTATTACAATTCTGAGCTTTTCTCCAGCAAACTCTATGCTTATACTACTTGCTTTTGACTTGTAGAGGCGAACTCTCTTTCCATCATTTGTTAAGATTGTTCCCACACACTCAAGTAATCCAAGTTTTTCAAGTGCTTTCACTTTTCTGTAACACGATGCAATTGGTATTCTCAAGGACATGCTGAGATCGGGTACGCTCTTAGGTGTTATAGTTGTCGAGGCTAAGATCTTAAGAGAGTATTTGTCCATGAGTATCCTTCCTATGTCGACTGGACTCCCTGACATCCTAGGTCACCAAGGTAGTCATCGTGTGATGATCATTAAAAACGTTGCTGATAGACTATCAAGTGTGAAAGTGTGCACAAACGCGGGTTTTTCCCTGTGGGAGTATTTAGAAGTATGGGATGATTTTTAATCCTAATTCTTGCCTTTCTATTCTCATGATCTCATGGGGATTGGCATTCTTATCGTAGGAGTGGGTTGTGCTCCTCTCGGGT
>JAGGXY010000086.1:0-13669 GCA_021162855.1 Methanobacteriota archaeon | reverse complement strand
GTTGAGGGCTACGACGGAGGGGACACTATATTGATACTCGAGGACTCTCATGGTTCTCTTATTAAGAGCGACGATGATAGTGGCACTGGCAGGTTCTCCAAGATAGCAGTATTCCTACCGAAGGGTAAGTACTATGTCCAGATCAGAGGAAGGGGGACCTTTGCATATCAGCTTTACATATATGGCGTTCCAAAGAGCCCAGAAGTTATATATTCAGTGGATGACCCCAAGAACGATGATTACGGCCCAGGATCATACGTTTATCCAATAGACTCTGAAAATTTCCCTAAGGGGGCATTCGACATCACGAGGTTCGAAGTGTATTATGCCCAAGATTTCATAGGATTTAGAATAACATTTCAGACATTGGGGCCTAACATATACAACATGTCCTATGGGTTCTCCCTACAGAACGTATACATAATTATAGATGCGAAGGAGGGCGAAGGCGAGACCTCCTTGGGAGAGGGTCCAAGGGTTACTGTCTCAGAGGAGCACGCGTGGGATATACTAATAAGGGTTCATGGTGATGGTTCTGACGTCACATTCTATGAAAACCCATATGCTGAGGTAATACCTACTGTATGGAGTGAAGAGAACTCTATAAACGTTGCGTTGAAGGTTAAGGACATACCAGAAGATTATCTCACAGGGCTTCCATTGTGGAAATATCAAGTGATTGTTGGAGGCTATGATCCTAACGAGAGGGATCTTTGGAGGGATGTTGACGTCTATCCAGGATTTTGGGTTTTCGGAGGGGCTGACCCTGAAGCCTATAGTCTCGGCATAGCTCCGAAAGTCTTGGACATGATTGCTCCCCCTTGGGCACCTCAAGAGGTCGAGCTCTCCTCGTACAATACGACCACTCAAGAGTACGCCACAATATACTGTGTTGGCCCCTCCAGTGTTCCTCCAAGAGTGCATGGGCTTAACGTAGAAAGCTCTGGTGATGTCGTAAACCTCTCATGGGATAGTTACTACTGGGCCGAGAAATACGTAATAGATGCATATCTTCCAGATGGTACTAAGTTCCTGTCGAAGGAGACAAATAGCAACAACGTCTCTTTAGAGCTCGCTCCAGGAGCAGACTACAAGATCTCTGTTTGCGCTTATTCTCGTGGATACTACTCAGAATCATCTGAAGTTACTGTAAGCATTCCATTAAGCGATCCTCCTTCTTTAGAGATCTCAGCTGGTAGTACAGACGCCACCATAAACGTCGTGTTTCCCAAGTACCCAACGATAGAGTCTTATGAGTATAAGGTCTCCAAGGACAGTGACTTCGAGGATATCGTCGCTTCTGGTGTTTCCAAGTCAGAGGAGATAACTGTCAGTGGTCTAAGCCCAGAGAGCACGTATTATGTCTCTATTAGGGTCATCTCAAAGTTTGGATATAAATCGCCGTGGAACATCTCAAGTTTCTCGACCAATGCCCTTACGTTGAGTAAGCCGAAGTTATCCCTACAGGAGAAGTCGTACAAGTACCTCTCTGTCAAGTGGAATCCCGTGAAGTACGCTGACAAGTATGAGATCTTCGTTGTGGAGTCCTCCACGGGCAATAGGGTGTTCAATGCTGAGACCACTCAGACATCCGTCGTGATTACAGGGCTAGAGCCTGGGGAGATGTATATGATAGAAGTGAGGGCAGTGAACAGTACGTTCGGTTATGCCTCAGACTACGCAACCCTACAGGAGATGACAAACTACCTTGAGTCTCCTGAGATAGCCTTCGTTGAGTACCCCGAGAGAGGGAAGGTGTACATAGCATGGACGAATGTGAAGGGTGCGGATGCTTATGAGGTTCAGATAAGCACTGACAAGTCCTTCACAAATATAGTTCACGATAACTTCACTAACATCGCCGAGATAAATGTCTCCCTTCCCTCTGGAACGTACTACGTTAGGGTTAGAGCATATGTTTCCACGGAGAACGTCTACTCTGCATGGAGCAATCCCGTTGAGATAAACGTTCCTCGAGCAAGCATCGTTGAAATCATTCGAGAGAACATATTTTATATAGGAGCTGGGGGTGGTGTAGTAGCGGTATCCTTTATAGGATTGAAGATACTTAAGAAGAGAAAGACTAGGGCATTGAAGGAGAGAGCACTTAGACAGATGAGAAAGTAGTGTCTAATGAGGGTGTATGGAATTGGGAAAGGAAATGAAATTTGGAGTTTACATTCCTAAGGAACTTGCTCTTGAACTAGACGAGTGTATGAAAGCCTTAGGCGTGTCAAATAAATCGAAGATTATCCAGGAGGCCCTCAGGCTTTTCATCTCAGAACATAAGTGGCGTGTTCATGGTGAGGCATTGGGGACGATAATAGTCATTTATAACCACGACGTCTCAAATGTCGACAAGAACTTAACAGACATTCAACACGAGTTCTTGGACATCATAATAAGCTCTCTTCATGTACATCTGAGCAAGGAGACGTGTGCACAGATCATAGTTGTTAGGGGATCTACGAAGGAATTGAAGGATCTTATAGGAAAGCTTATGAGGTTAAGAGGAGTTGAGCTTGTGAGGCCTGTGATAATTGGGCTTAGAGAGTCTTAGAGAAGGGCATTCATGAGGATGATTTTGATACTTTCTGCAGATGGCTTTGAGGAGTTTTTGAGGTATTGGTAGCATCGAACAAGGAAAATAATAGGTAAACACGGTTATTCCATGAATGTTGACCTGTTTTTTCGAGGATGTTAAACCAGAAGAGTTCGAAGACTTCCTCCTTCTAGGAGGTCGTGAATGGCAAAAAGTGTAAAATTCAGCACCTACTATCCTCTACAATCCTTAAACATTTTTAGAGCTTTTCTTATTGCGAGGTAGTTCCCAACATATGGAATCCCAGACCCGAATAAAGATTACTGAACCATGAGGATGCACGAGATCACAGCCACTACAAAAGTTACGGCTGACCAGAACGATCCTAAAGATGTTGACCTCTTCCTCGCGCCAAGGCGCGAGGCTTTCTCAGCAGTAAATAAAGTGTCTAGCACTCTCAGGATCACAGGAGAGATAAGGTGGAGAGGAAAACAGAGAATGTTAAAGATCTTCTACGATGATTTAACGGGCTCTAGCAAGCCTCCGAGCCACCAAGGGTTCATCCTTTTAGTAGGTTAAACCTCCCTATTAGAAATCCTCGCGCTTTAGTGCGGGGAGATGTCAGCTGTTTTCATCCTTCTTAAGTAAAGAAGTACCAGCACAGGGTCTATCATAAGGAGAAGCCCTATGAGCATGTACGCCAACTCGTAACCGTAAATCTGAGCGACGTACCCTAAGATTATCCCACCAACGAACCCTCCTAAGTCAGATCCCATCGCATATATTGTCATTGCCCTATTCCTTACGTTTTTTGTAGTACTCATTGATATTATGCTCTGTACTGCTGGAACGAGGAATCCAAATCCAACACCATAGAAGGCCACGGGAATGTACGCCTCAGGATAAGTATAAGCCCACGAGAGCACGATACTTCCCAAACCTACTACAAAGTAACAGATCGCTGATATCACAAAAAGTCTCCTTATGCCATTGTCCAATACCCTAGGGGATATGATCCTGAGAATCATTGTGATCGCAGAAAAACATGCTATAAGTAATCCATAAAGTGAACTTGGATATCCTAGATCCTTATATTGGGATTGCAGGAGACTGCGGAACGTAAAGAATGCCAAACCACTCACAAATGATGTTACAGTGAAGAGAAGCACTGTGGGGTTTATGGCGTCTCTCCAAGACCCTTTCTCTTTTTCTAACGGGAAGCGTGATCTACCATGAGTCTTCAGATGGAAGACAATACATACAATAGCGTTTAATAGTGAAAGAAATGCGGCGAGGGCAAACGCCATTGCATAGCTTACATAGTCCACTAAGTATCCACCAAGGATTGGCCCCACAAGTGCTCCTAAAGATACTGCTGCGGACCTATAACTCAGAGACTTACCAACAAGTTCCTCTGAGACTATAAGGGAAGCAGCTGCTATTGAGGGTGCTACGAACATAGCACTTGCAAGTCCGTTTAAGAGCCTTCCAAAGAAGAGTGAAGTGAAGTCCCTTGAGAACATGTAGACGACATTCGCAGAAGTAAGAAAAACACTTCCTATGCTCATCATCAAGAAGGAGGAAATGCGATCTCCATAGTGGCCTGATATTGGTCTGAAGAGTGCAGAAACTAGGAACGTTATGGACCAGATGATGCTAGCATTGCTTATATCTATTCCTAACTCTCTCGCATATCGAACGACTATCGAGATCGATATGTTCATTGATAGGAAGTACATCAGAGTGGTAAGTATTACCACGAATATACTCGTGGAATCTCTAGAACTCCTGAGATCCATGAGCCTACCCTCCTTCATATCCCTATGAGATCCCCTACATTCTCTGATACTTGATAGTCATTATCAATTCGTGATAGAATACTCGAAAGATTTATGATAAGAGGACTTAAAAGGTTTAATGACTATGGGCAATCGTAATTTAGATTATTGTCATGAGTATGTTAGTTAGATTATTTTGTTAGATAAGTACAATGATAGTCTCGGTAATTATGGAAACGAAACATTTAAATAAGGAGGGAAGAAAATATTAGGTATATTGCCTCAATGACGGCAGGATAGCCATCAGAGGCGATAATACTAATCCCACGTAAGGCGGGTCCCGTGGTGGTCAATGTCGCTCCCGATGAGCCAAGGATAAAGATGAAGTGGCTGAGGAGGAAGCCCGCGCCCGTTGCTAAAGCTTCCGTCGTTACTCAAATATAGCACGCGGGCAACCACATGTATGCTGAGACTGAGAGAGGTGTGCCTGGAAGGTTGAGATGTATATGTTGGAGATCCCTGAGGGTATAACATATACGATGACGTTTGAGGTTAGCCCAGGGGATATTGAGGACTTTCTCTCAGAGTATGGAATAGACGTTCTTTCTACGTCAAGACTCCTCCACTATATGGCACTTGCAGCGAGAGAATTACTTAAAAAATATATACCAGCTGACCACACGTCCGTTGGATACTACTTCGAAATATATCACCTGAAACCCACAACGATAGGAGAGCGCGTGTCGATAACTGCGAAACTCATTAAGATAGATAAGTATAAAGCTGAATTTGAGCTCACGGTCGAATCCGGAAATGATATCGTAGCGAGGGCTAGACACAAAAGGAGGATGATTAGTGTCCAAGAGCTGTTACGAAGGGTTTATGGTGTTTAAAATGACCCAGTTAAAAGGTGTGTTTGTTGCTATGGTAACGCCTTTCATAGGAGGTAACATTAGTAGGGATTCCATAGCAAGACTTATGGAATACTATAAACTCAAGGGCTTAAATGGAGCTTTAGTGTGCGGTTCAACGGGAGAAGCGCATCTCATGAGGATAGAAGAGATCAAAGAAACAATAAAAACAGCAATAGAGTTCTCTAAGAGTGACTTTAAGATAATAGCTGGAGTTCTGAGAAGCGATACTGGTAGTGCTTTAGAGATAGCAAAGTTCGCAGAAGATCACGGTGCCAGTGCTGTCCTAGCACTTACTCCTTATTATTATGGTTTCTCTGATGAGGAGATCTTGGAACACTATAGCAAGCTCAGAGACAAGCTTGGTATACCTTTGCTTCTCTACAATGCTCCTAGGTTCACTGGAAGAAACGTCTCACCGAAGCTCATAGTTAAGATGCTAAGCGAAGGTATAATTGACGGAATAAAGGATACTGTATGGGACTTTTCACACTTCGCGCAGATATTGGCAGAAAATGGATCTATTGGAAGGAAAGACGCTTCTCTATTCGTTGGAACAACGCAGATATTTCTTCCTTCTTTGATCATAGGCGCCTCTGGCGCCATACTTGCGTCAGCAAACTACCTTCCCGAGCTCTGTGTAAAGGTCTATGACTGTTTCCTCAAGGGAGATCTCGTAGGATCAAGAGAACACAACAAGATGTTGCTTAAGGCAAGTACTGCCATAGAAAAGAAACTGGGAATACCTGGAATAAAAGCTGCCATGGATATAAGAGGTCTTCCCGTGGGGGCGCCAAGAGAGCCGTTTAATCCCTTAAACGAGGATCAGTATAAATACGTGAGGAAAGTTCTAGAGACTGTCGGAGTGAAGTACTGAGGGATCACGGATGATCGCTGAGATAATAACCGTTGGTGATGAGCTTATCACAGGGAATACTGTCGATACGAACGCTACATATATAGCGAAAAAACTCTATGAGAGAGGGTATATTGTTCGAAGGATAACCAGTGTAGGCGATGACATTGAGGAAATAAGAAAAGCAGTGCTGGAAGCGCTTATTAGAGAACCAGACATCCTTATCATAAGCGGTGGGCTTGGTCCCACACATGACGATGTCACGATGTATGCAGTTTCCTTAGCTCTCGGTAGGAGGCTGGTTTTATCTGAAGAGGCTCTGAGATGGATCAAAGAGAAATACAAAGAGCTCTATGAAAAGGGGTTTGTGGATTCCCCTGAGATAAACGAAGCACGAAAGAAGATGGCGTATGTGATCGAGGGTTCTTGTCTCATGAGGAACCCTGTAGGTGCAGCTCCGGGAGTTGAGATAACACACGGAAACACAAGGATCTACGTCCTTCCTGGAATGCCCTCAGAGATGAAAGCTATACTCGAAGAACACGTGATCCCATCACTTGGAGGAGAACCCCTAATTTCCACAAGGATAAAAGTGTTCTCACGAGACGAAAGCGCAATAGCTGACATTATATCAAGTGCTGTGAGTGAACTCGGTATTAGGATTCACTCCTCACCTAAAGGTTTTGGAAAGGATGTTCACATAGAACTCATAGTATTCGGAAGGTCACAAGAGGACATCGAAAAGGTAATCTCGTACCTAAGGAACAAAGGCCTGGAGTTCACTATCATTGAAGAAAAATAATAATGCATAAAGGGTGAAAAACTAGTTACGAAAGAGGGTCATCATCTTAGCCTCAGGGCCTGGGTTCCTCATCACCGTTTCAGAGGCGCGAGGCTATATATTATCTAAAAATTTTTATGGGCTTTTAAATCGTTGGGCTTTTTAAGCCCTTAGATAACAACATAATTAGGACTGTAATCTAAAGAGGGAGTTTCCATGAACACCCGTCTTCTTAGGGAACTCTTTCCTGCACTGAAGAGGTTTAAGGTATATCTTAATACTGCAAGCATTGGCCTTATGCCAATAACTGTTGCAAATTACGTCAATAAGCTTATCGATGACATCATGGAATTCAATGGGGAAATTAACTCCGTAGATTACATGGACGAGCTCATATTCAATCCTACGCTGAAAGAAATAGCTAGACTTATTCATGCCTCAATAGACGAGGTTACTATATCCATTCAGACGACAGATGCTTTGAAGAGAGTATTATACGCTCTCAAGCCGAGAGGCGGAAAGAACAATATAGTGTCCTTAGACATGGAGTTTCCTACGATCCCATGTCTTCTTAAATCATATGCGAGACATAATGGACTGTCGCTTAGAATAGTGAAGAATGTCAATGGGACGTATCCTGTAGAGGAAATAGAAAAGAAAGTGGATGATGGCACGCTCGCGATAGTCTTGAGCAGTGTTCAATGGATTACTGGGTATATGATAGACCTGAAGGAGGTATCTAAGATAGCACATGAACATGATGCCTTACTCATTGTAGATGCCGTCCAGCATGTTGGTGCTGTGGATATCGACGTGAGAGCCCTCGACATAGACGTCCTCGCTGCTGGGGGAGAGAAGTGGCTGCTTAATCCTTCATTAGGTTCGGGATTGCTTTACGTGTCTCGCGAGGTTCTTGAGATTATGGAGCCATATCTCGGGCTTCTTAACATGAAACCCCCTCTTGGGGCTTGGTCACCCTGGTGGGCTGATCCAAAGAAGGACCCATGGGAAAACCTTGAGCCTAGAGCGGACGCTAGGGTATTAGACTTCGGAGGTGGTCCACCATACATATTAGCAGGAGCACTTTTAGGTGCTCTTAAAATCTTAAATAACATAGGGATGAAGGAGATCACAGAGCACAACCTTAGACTTAAGAAAATTATCGTGGATACAGTTCTAGAAGCAGGATTAAGTCTCGTAGGTTACAGTGACAATATAAAACTCTGGTCTCCTATCGTAACAATAAAGACTGGTCTCAGCTTTGATGAGGAAAAGATCATATGGAGAAAGCTCTCTGAGAGTGGAATATCAGTTAGTCACAGAGGATCACTTGGTGTCTATGGAATAAGGGTCTCCCCTCATCTATACAACACTAAGGATGACGTAGAAGTGTTCCTAGAGGAGTTCCTAACGTTAATAAAGAAAATAACTAAATGAACATAGAGTTATCTCTTGAGATCAAAAAGGGTTCTCTGAGTGAGAACCTTCTTGAGGAGAGTACTCTGCTTTATCCATATTTTTATAGGCACTATCATCTTGTTCGAGATGAATTCCAGGACGTCATTTATAGAATCAAGTTTGACAGGCCTCTGTCTGAGGGCATTCCTCACGCTCTCCCTGACATTCCAGACTCCCACTGGAACCTTATATCCTGGATGTGCCTCTCTAAGCACCAAGGCTGCAGCCTGACGTCTCTCCTTGTAGAGCTTCTCTGCTATGGCAAGTCTCGCGGCATAATAGCAACCTCCAATGCTAGCGTATTCACTCCTTCCAAGATATGACTCATAGTCACCTCCTATGGCAAGATACCTTTCGTCAATGGTTCCTGGGAGGAACGCTTCTATGCTTTCGTATTCCCAAGGCCTTGGCATGAGGACTATGATCCACCTATTGTCTAGGTACTCAAGATAGTAGACTTGATATTTGTTTATTAGAGGATATTTCTTCACGTGATCTAAAAGGTGTTTTGAGATCATATCGTCAACAGCAGTTATCGACCACCTCGTTGGTACGAGCTTTCTATATCTTGCAGTTCCTAACATCCCAGCACTGAGTGCCTGTTGTATCCTGGACACAGGCTCTCCAGAGAAATACAACTTCAAAATGGCATTTTCAGCCTTAAGGTCTGTATCGTAATATGCCTTCTCCAGCACATGATCAGAAGTGCTAGGATATGCTCTGAAGTTCTCTATAGGAGCTGATGGGCCAAAGGGCTGAGTGTCAAATGAGAACACGATTCCTCTAGGAGCCCTTGAGAATTTTATTTCTGTGTCAACGGCTTTCCTAGAGAGTAGCATATCATGTAGTTCAAGGACAAGTCTGTTGTCAAGATCCTTTATGTTTGTAGGAGTCTTTCCACGAACCATGCTGAGTCTCATGTTTATTATTTCTTCCAGAGTTCTCCCAAACCAGAGCTCTGTTAAGCCTAATATTTCAGTACTTCCCGTTTCAGGGGGAACTAGGGGGCCTATGAACACACGTGGATACCCAACCCTCCCTATGAAGACCTCTGGAGGGCTTGAACCAAAGAGCTCTGTCTTAGAAATTCTCGGAATAACCTCGGAGAGCTTTCTATAAATATAATTGCTTATGTCAATAATATCTATCCTTTTTACCTCAAAGCTTTTAGGCGTCATGAACAGCAGTTTCTTCATGTTATATCCACCAGGAACCTATCTCTCACGCACTACTTTAAACTAGTTACACCTCATTATATTTATATTTAGCATACCGTGGTGTCATGAATGAGGATCCAAAATATACGGGTCAGGAGTATCTTGAACTCAAGTTACATCGCTGATTATACAATAAATCCCTATGTGGGGTGTTCTCACGCTTGTGTATATTGTTACGCGGACTACTATACGAGAAGGATCTACGGAGTACGAGAGCCTTGGGGAGATTATGTTTACATTAAGGAAAACGCATTGGAATTGCTCAAAAATGAAATAAAGTACAAGGATCCCGGTAACATTTACTTCTCGTCACTGACAGATGCTTATCAGCCCATAGAGAACACTAGGAAACTCACAAGAAAACTTATGGAATTTCTAGCAGAATACGATTGGCCAATCATTATCCAGACGAAATCTGCACTTGTCACAAGAGACATTGATATCCTTAGTCGTTTTTCGGATATCACAGTTGGGTTCACAATAATCACACCACGTGAGTCTATTCGAGCCATGCTTGAACCTAGGGCATCTCCTGTGAAGGCCAGAATTGAATCATTGAGGCGTATCAAGGATGCTGGAATGAAGACTTTTGTTTTTATAGGGCCCATAATGCCAGGAACAGAGATAGTAGACATCAAAGAGCTTATAGAGAATACTATCGAGTTTTCAGACATCTATTACTTTGACAAGCTGAACGTAAAACCTTATACATGGCAGAGTATGGAGAAAAAGCTTCCACGCTTTGTCGTCGATAACTATAAGGCTTTTATGGCATCTAATTATTATTTATGGCTTAAAGAGAGATTAAAAGATCTTGCAAAGGACCTAGGAATAAAGTACGAGATACTCTTCTAACAGAAGCTTTCCTCACTGACAATTTCCTCTAATGGTCTTCTGGGCCTTGGTTCTGGAGATTCAGCGGGATATCCAACAGTTATTATAGCGATAGGCCTCAGGTGTCTTGGAGCACATAATATCTTTGAAACGCTTCTCTCATCAAATGCGCCGACAAAACATGTCCCAAGACCAAGTGCATGGGCCATAAGCATCATGTTCTGAATTGCAAGAGCAGTATCCTGTATACAGTAAAGCGTTCGGCCTCTTTCTCCATATCTATAGGCAGACCTCTCAGGATCAGCAAAGACCACTATGTGCACTGGTGCTTCTACCATCCATGTTTGTCCGTATGCAGCTTCTGCAAGCATTTCCCTTGTCCTCTTATCCCTCACAACTAAGAAGTACCATGGTTGTAAGTTTCCAGCAGAGGGAGCCCATCTGGCTGCTTCAAGGAGCATCCTGATCTTTTCTTCTTCTACAGGAGCGTCTTTATATTTTCTTATACTCCTCCGCGAGATTATGATCTCGAGAAGTCTTTTAGCATCCATAAAGCATTTCACCTCCTTAGCTCTCAAAACTTCCTCCTCTAGAGGGCAAATGACTGCGGTATGGTTCCATGATCTGTCTCAATATTATATCTATATTTATATCTGAGTGTTCTGAGTGTTTCGAGTATTTTTTAATGAAATCCATCAAGACCCCATAAAAGCCACTCATGGCCCTCTTTGGCCTATGGGATAACGTGTCTGCTAACTTCAGGGGCTCTGGATACCCAGAAATACTCATAGAGTAGAGCCAATTCATGAGATCCTCAAAGGAGTTTCCGTTAGCAAGGACTTCGAACTTATACGGCCTTTGATATGATGCAAATCTTGCATAACCAACGTAGAACTCTCTTTCCAAGGTCTTATCTTTGAGGACACTGACCACAGAGTCTAGATCCTTCAGCTTTCTTGTTTCCCCAATGATCTCCGTAGCTATTCTCGCAACATCTGATACATGTTTGAACGGATCTTCTAAGATCTCTGCAGTCGTGTATATCCTTAAGGTCCTAGGTTCCTCATAGTATGCATGGAAAAGAGGCGAGTAAATATATTTGGTATCCTTTTCCCCAATAAGCCCTATGACAAGCATCATATCTGTCATTCCGAAGACTTTGTTAGGATCCTCCTCGAAGGCTTTTAAAGAAGTTTCTCCTGAGAGCTTTAGGTTCCTTATAACTCTTAAGAACCCTCTAAGAGAGTATCCAAAACCGCTCTTTGCAATTCCTATAATAGCTACACTATTCTCCCTTGCTCTTTCTAAAAGGAGATCTCTAAGAACTAGGTTTTCAACAGACTCTAGAACGAACAACGCAGTCTCGAGCATTGCATCCCTTACAGTACTTTCTCTATTATCTTTTTCATATGATATTTTTTCTTCTTCCCTTATTCCTAATATAAGCTCATGTAATTTCTTTAGAACTTCATATTTTCCACCCTCAGAGTAAAAGAGGGTTGCTCTTTCTTTATTTGGAGTCAGGAGTTGATCTTCCTTAAAGGACTCAACTATGAGCTCCCAGTGTTTTTTTATCTCACCATATGCTTCTCTCATGACTCTTCTTAGATCTTCTTTTGTGGACATGTCTCCATGAATATGCAATCTTGAATAAAGGTTCCTGAGGATGACATATATAGGCGTGGTTATGAGACCATCAACAAGGAGTACTTTTTTCATGTCTTCTACGTTTGACATCCTCTCTACTGCAAGAAGTCCCATAAAGGCTTCTAATGTCGACATCTTGGTGAGTACACGATCTTTCACATTTCTCGAGGGAATCATTAAGAACGTGTTCTCGGCGATCTTAGATCTCTCACTAATGTTCATCGGTACAGCCGCTCCCCTTACGGTGTACACCACGAAGGATGGTGTCGTGACATAACCCATGCTTCCGTCTACTGCAAAGCTACAGTAGGTGTTCTCTTGGAGCCTTATGGGCTCTCTGACTTCTACCAGCTCGGCTATCGTGTTTAGGATTGCCTTATTAGAATACATTGTATCGAGGAGTGAATCTATCACGTTCATTATATGCTTATATATGACATCATATGTCCCTTCTTTCGTATCCTTTTGGGAATTTGTCTTCTCACTCATCATAATATTCACCACATCATGAGTCGTGAATTGTAACAACGCTTACAGGACCCTTGTTAGGCCTTCTTGTGATTTCAAACTTTATTATCCTCGCGTTTTCTATGTTTGTGAGACTTCTCTCGTGGGAGACAAGTATTATTTGGCTCTTCCTTCCATGAACTCCCTTCTGGAGCTCCTGAATAAGCTCCCTGATAGTGTCAACTCTCTCCTCATCCAAGTGCTCCGTAGGTTCATCGAGGATAAGTAGACCCAAGTACTTTCCTAAAACCCTTGCCAATGCAAGTCTTATTGAGAAGGCTAATGCTGTCTGCTCTCCCCCACTGAGGTTTTCCCATCCTATGGCACTTCCCTCATAATTTATGGTCAACTTGACGTTTATGTTCCTCCCATGTTGTCCTGTGAGCTCTATGTTGAACTTCACTTTTATGTCCTTGTCTCCTATGAATGTCCTCAAGTACTCTGTCGTGTAAACACTAAGCCTCGCGAGAGCCTCTTGTAATATTTTAAGGCTTGCCTCCTTTATTCTCTCAAGGACTTTATCCTTTAGTTCTTTAACTATCCTGAGGAGCTTCTCTTTATCCTTTTGTAGCCTTATTATCTCTTCTCTGAGAGCTGCTATACGCTCTTTGTCATTCTTTAACGTCCCTTGAAGAGATCCCAATTCTACTCTAAGAGCATTTGTTTCTTCAGATAGCCTTTCATATGTAGTTTTCATCTTCTTAAGGAGCTCAAGCACAGTGTTTGAGAGGTTATCTAGAGTCTCATATGTGCTTAGATCTTCTCCTATGAATTTTGATATTGACTTCATCATAGATTGGAGCTCTTCCTTCATTGAGGATATCTCCAGTTTTAGCTCTTTGTATCTTTTCATATTGTTTTCATATTCTTCCCTCTTTTCTTCAACGTACCTTTTGGCGTTCATGTACTCGTTGTACATTTTCATGAGTTCTTCATAGGCCTCCTCCAAGTTTTCGAACCCATGCTTCTGAGGAAGATCTTTCAACAGGGACATTTCGACATCTATCTCCTTGAGTTTTGTGCTCAAGGTTGAGATTGAACGTTCATGTTCTCTTATGTTTTTCTCAGTTTCTTCGATTTTCCTAGTGTGCTCTTCTATTTTATCCGTTATGTCTAAGTACTTCTCTAACATATCTAC
>JAGGXY010000052.1:0-10887 GCA_021162855.1 Methanobacteriota archaeon | reverse complement strand
TTGCCAAATGCCACATTGTTGAGGTTATAATCAACGGGTATGCACATCTCAGGCTCTTTCTCCTCATATTCTATCTCCTTCTGGAAGGTAAAAATAGCGTGGACGACTCTCCTTTCATAATCAATGTGGAGTCCCACGTTTGTCTTTGCTTTCCATCCGTTGCTCAAATACTTGAAAAACAGCTTGTGAGGCTTTAGGGGGATTGTTATCCTTCCGTGCCTCGTCGAGACCCTCATGAAAAGAGTCTTCTGCCCGTCCCTTCCCTCCTTGAGCCTCGGAAAGCCATCATAATCCCAGAGGACATCATCAAGCCATACGGACACGTTTTTTACCTCTGGACTCTCTGTCTTTGCAATCCCCTTCCTCTTGAGCCTCAGGAAGCTCTTTATCCTCATTATCGCGTCTTGGCACGCAGTGTAAATGTAGTGCGTTGGAAGGTCCTCGTATCTCTCCTTCATCTCCTTATAAACGAGTTTTCTCAATTTTATACGGCTCTCTATTTCGTTCTCTAGGGCAATGAGGACGAGTTCTTCCAGGATCCCCCTATAGTCATTGAAGAGCTTGGCTATCGCCCTGAATTTTCTCCCCGTGAGTGGGTAGCTTTCGAGGGTGACTGTCCTCGTGAGCTTGGCCATTTCACTCCTCCTGCCTTTCCTCTTTGGGAATCATCCAGAGCTTCCCCATCCTGATCGCTCTTATCTTCTTATCACATATTCACTGTAGGATGGTGATGCGATGGGGGTTTAGTATTCTCGCGACTTCAGGAACCTTGTATAGCCTTGTCATAGTGCATCAAAAATAGATATAAATGCAAGTAATATCTTTTAAATATTTTAGTAGAAGCATATTTGAGAACTGCCTTCTATTCAGAGGAGGTGCAGGGTTTTTGATACTTATAAACGGGAATACTGGAGTAAGAAGTATGGAGAAAACTTATGTTAAAAGTTTCAGCGAGTTGCTTCTTAAACTTTCTAAAGAAGAAAAAGACCTCATTAGAGAACTTGCGGTATCCTATTATGGAGACATTCCTGAAGTGAATCAGATAGTATATGTCCTTGAAGATCCTACACTAAGACTTCCCCTGTCCAGGATCACGTTCAAGAGTATAGATACTCTTGCTTATTATCTTGCAGAACATGCCGAAAGGCAGTATGGGATCCCAATAGGCTTCACTGAGAACTTCTATAGGATTGTCTTAAATGTTCTCTCGAAATCGAAAAGATATACCTCTAAGTTTTGGCACATACTTGAAATGGGATTTCTACCTGAGGACCTAAGCATGGTTCTTGGGAGGGAATTCTTCAGAAAGTTCAGCATAGTTCCAGAGGACTTGACAGAGATTATGCACATAATAAGGGAGAACAAACTCATAGATCCTGATGGGAAAAACCTACTTAAGGCTTCTATATATCTTGCTGTCGGTAACTTTAGGAAATTTAAAGAATCGTTGAAGGCCCTCGAAGGTCTCACGTTCGATGGATACTCAGCGAGTACTGCGTTAGCCATAAAAACACTTTCTGGGATCTATTTGAACTACATTCCGGAGATATCTTACGAGCTCGAAGGAGCTCCGTATAAGGCATATATAGTGGGTAAGTCATGGCTAGGCATTCTTGAGATCTTAAAGAATGGTACCTTAAGCAACCCTAAGGAGTTCTCGGAGATCCTAGAAGCAAAACCCTACGAGCTTATACTTATAAGTCCTTGGGTATACACGCTGACAAGCATATTTAAAGCAATGTGGGCCCTTAAGAACTCCTCTCAAAGCCTTGCAATAAGGACACTCTCAAGGTTGGACTCCCTACTTCCTGATAAGCCTTACTTCATTAAGACAACAGTTCTAGCATTCCTTACGGTCTTGAGTAGGGAATACTCCGAGGAGAAGGTCTTCCTGCATAGATACTACAAGCTGAAGTCGCTGGTTAAGAAACTCATGACCTCAAGGGAACTCTACGGCAGGCTCTCCTTAGTACTAATAGATGCTTTTGCACTTATGGATCCAGAAGAGGAAGAGGATTATGAAGTTCTTCAGGGAGTAAAAATCCTTAAGGAGACGTTTTCAGACGTAAGGTCTACGAACAACTTGAGTAGTAGGTTGACATACATAGAAATGCTCAGGAAGCTCAAAGTAGCAAGTATCCTATATGAGGATGAGAAATATGAAAGAAGTGCTAGTATAAGTGATGAGGTAATAATGGAAGCAGAGAGATTAGGGATAGATCACATTCTAGGTCGTGCACTTGTAATAAACGTGAAATCCAAGATAAAACTTCTTGAGGAGGAGGGCTATAAATCAATAAACGAAATCATATTTAAGATAAACAAGCTAAACGATCTAATAAAGAGACTGGAGAAGATATGCACAAGGGTACAAAACGTACACCTCAAGAATGAGGTTGAGGACTTAAAGAGACATATGAACCTTGTCATGACAAGGTATAGGGATATCATTAACATAAGAAGAAAGTTCAAGGGGCGTAGGGAGTTCTTAAACAGATTATAAAACGCTGCTGAGAAAGCCTCGCCTTTTAAGGGCGGAGAGGATGTCAATTATAATCGGAACACTTCGTTAAGCCTATGAAAGGAATTATAAAAGAGAAGAAGACTAATGCATCCATCGTGAGCCTGATTGGGAAAATTTTCACCCACGAGTGCTCATGACGTACAGACCCCCTTTTATGCAACCTCACTCCACAGGCTAAGACCCTTTAGTGTGAAGTCTCTTTTCAGCGGTTCATTCCCAGATAACTCCACTACTGCTACCTCCGCAACGAAGACCTCCGCTTCTATGAGATGGCCACCATAAGCCCTTCCTTCTTTGTCTCCGAGTATCACATGAACATGAGCAAAAGGCTTATTGTCCTTTAAGCTAATGTTTCCCTGAGCAGATAAGAGCTCATAAGAGCCTTTTAGGCTTATCGTTAAGTATTTTTCCTCTTCTTCAATGAAATATCCTATCCTTGGATTCTTAAGACTTCCGATTGCAAATACCAGGCCCATTCTTATTCCCTTACGCTCTGCGTAATCATTTATAAATGACAACATCTCAGATCCTTCTGGTATCCTAAAGACGTGGACTTTTTTCACATCATACTTCATGGCAAACACCTCTGCTTAATTAAACATACGTGTCTTTTTTATAAGCAGTTATTGTTTTAAATACCAGAAAGAGGCCTGTACTGTCAAGTTAATAAGGTGATCGCATGTCTCAGATAGACCTCGCGAGGAGAGGTGTAGCATCAGAGGAGATGAAATTCGTCGCGAAAAAAGAGGGTGTAGATGAAGAAAAACTCATAAGGTATGTAGCGAAGGGGTATACAGTTATCCTTAAGAATGCTGTTCATGACTGGGTGGAGCCTGTTGCCGTGGGTAGTGGAGTTCGTGTCAAGGTGAACGCGAATATAGGAACCTCGAGAGATATAGTGAACGTGGAAGAAGAAATAGAAAAGGCAAAGATAGCTGTGAAGTACGGAGCAGACACAATAATGGATTTATCCACGGGGGGAGACCTTGATGTTATCAGAAGAAGAATCATGAAAGCTGTGAGCGTTCCTATTGGAACTGTTCCAATATATCAAGCGGCTGAAGAGGCGCTCTCTAAGGGTAGGGCCATAGTAGAAATGACAGAAGATGACATATGGAGAACCATAGAAAAACACTTCAAGGACGGAGTAGACTTCGTGACAGTGCACGTCGGTGTGACTAAGGAAGTCGTGGAGAAGATGAAGAGATGTAAGCGTATCGTTGGGATGGTCTCTAGAGGAGGAACTTTCCTTGCAGCTTGGATACTTCACTGGGAAAAGGAGAACCCTCTTTACAAAGACTTCGATTATCTTCTGGAGATTGCAAAGGAGTACGATGTCGTTCTCAGCCTTGGGGATGGTCTGAGACCAGGAGGACTTCCTGACGCAGGAGACGAATTGCAGATGTCTGAACTCTACACGCTTGGAAGACTTGTTAAGAGGGCAAGGGAATACGGAGTCCAGACGATGGTTGAAGGTCCAGGACATGTTCCAATAGATCAGATACCAATGCAGATAAAGATAGCAAAAGTGGTCACGGATAACGCTCCCTTCTATGTCCTTGGACCAATAGTTACGGACATATTTCCAGGGTATGATCATATAGCCGCAGCCATAGGAGGAGCTATAGCTGCTTTAAATGGTGCGGACTTCTTGTGTTATGTAACGCCCTCTGAGCACTTGGGTCTGCCCACAATAGAACACGTCAAGGAAGGTGTTATTGCTGCAAAAATAGCGGCACATGCAATAAACCTAACAAGGTTCCATGAAGAATACATGAAAGACCATCAGATGAGCATTGCAAGAGCATCACTAGACTGGAATAAGCAATATGAGCTTGCATTTGATAAAGAGAAATTTAAGGAGATAAGAAGCCTAAGACCATCAAGGACTGAAGCTTGTAGTATGTGCGGGGATCTCTGTGCAATAAAGATCATAAATAGCATGCTAAAAAGATCCTAGTATTTTTCGATTCCAAGGGTTTCTTTCACCTTTTTGACTATTTCTGGAACTATTTGCCCTGCTTTACCCATGAGAAATACATCAGCTATGTTCGTTAGAGCAGAAGTCTCTATATTAACCTCTATGACCTTTCCTCCATGCTCTTTAACCACATATGGGATATAAGCCGCTGGGAACACGACCCCTGAAGTGCCTATAACTATTACAGCATCCGCCATTGATGCCAACTTAAATGCCTCGCTTAAGGCATCTTCTGGTAGAGGCTCTCCGAACCAGACCACATGTGGCCTTAAGTAAGACCCGCAGAGATCACACCTAGGAGGTATCTCCTCATAGTCTATATTGTCATCATAAAAGGGCCTCGAGTTCTCACAGTAGTCGTTTGAACATCGTGTGTACCATATGTTCCCATGAAGTTCTATCACGTTCTTATTTCCTGCAAGTCTATGCAAGTTATCTATATTCTGAGTGATCACGTAGAATTTTCTGCTAAGATCTCTGAAGATGATCTCTAATTCTGCCAATGCTAGATGTGCTGGATTTGGTTTTGTTTCCTTAATTTTCTTCCTTCTCTCCAAGTAGAATCTCCACACGAGCTCAGGGTTCTTTCTAAATCCTTCTGGAGTTGCAACATCCTCAATTTTATAGTTTTCCCAAAGTCCTCCACTGCCCCGAAATGTTGGTATGCCACTCTCTGCAGATACTCCAGCACCGGTAAAACTTATGAGGATATTAGCCTCAGAAATAATTCTCGCAGCTTCTTCTATGAGATCTTTCAGTTTATCAAGACTCATTTTATTACCACCCATCTTGTCGAGGTTATCTTGTAAAGGTGCCGTGAAACATGTCACCACGCTTAAAAAACTTTATAAAATTAGCGGATTAATATTAGTTGCGATGGCTATTACTATGGCAGTAGACTTTAAATAAGCTTTATAATGCCGCATTTATATGCGGACAAACTCTACAGGCTTGATGAAGCAGCAAAGATCCTTAGCACCTCTGAACACTCTCCCAAGTGAAGGTGAGGATAAAAAAACCCCGATGGGAGGGAGATAGGAGAAACGAAAGATGCGTGGAGTCCACGTGCCCCACAAAAGCCCGATGAAGACCATAAGGACGGGAACAGTACTCCCAAATAGCATATAGCACAGAGGAAGGCTTACGATGATGAATCCCAGCTATAGTTGGCCCCTAATAACCATAGCTAAAAGAGGGAGCAATACCACCTAAAGATGGCGGCGGCGACGTGTCTTCGAGGTCAGAAATATAATAATACTTAGAAAATAGGAGTTAGTACTACTGATTGTAATGCCCCAGGTGTTTCCGATGGAGAGTAATAATGAGGAAACATTCAGATGGCTTATAGATGACACTTCACCTCTGGGGATGGTTCTCAACGAGGCCACCCTTCACGAGTTCGACTTCGTTATATCTCCTGAGAGAAAGACAAAAGTGATGTTTGGGGAATACGTCGTTACAAAAAACGCAGCTGGAGAGCCTCTTTTCGGTGTAGTGGAAGGACTTGTAGGACTTAATAAGATGCTCTCAGTATACGAGAGCCAAGGAATTACCACAAGAGAACTCGATGTAATACTCAACAGCACGGATGTCAGAGACATATCAGAACTTGTTGTAGCTCACGTGAGAGTTCTAGGAAAGATAATACCAAGATTCGACGATGACAACAGGGCCAGAAGAATCGACATAAGACCAAATAAGTACCCCATAGTACCCCTCACAAAGGTTTACTTCCCAAGCAAGTCCCTCTTAAAACTATTATTTGAAGAGCCAGAGGAGAACGATAACCCTACAAGGATAAAAATAGGATATCTCCTCAACTTCTATGATTACTCAAAGGAGAAAGGTGAAATAGAAGTTTACTTAGATTTAAATAGGCTTCTTTCGAGACATTTTGCCATTTTTGCCGTCACAGGCGCAGGTAAGACGAACACGGTTCTTGTAATAGCTTCGAATATCGTGAAGCAGTTTGGCGGTACTGTAATAGTGTTTGACTATCATGGAGAATATGCTAGGTTAGCGGACTATACTGACGTGTTAGACTTCAAGATAAACGTGCTGAAAGAACCTTCCATAAGGCCGGGGGACTTAACCCTAGGAGAAATACAACAACTTCTCGAGATAAATCCAAGGTATGTGAACATGATGGATGCCCTAAGTAGGGCGCACGAGATCATGTCCTCAACTAAAAGCATTAAAGTTCATGAAAAAGAGCTCTCCGTAGAGAACTTTGGATCAGCCTTCATCAAAGCCCTTGAAGAAGCATTAAATGCTGTAAAAATAGAAGCCAACACGAGCACTCCAAAGAACAGGAAACTATACGATGGAGCTGAAGCAGTATTGAGAAACATAAGACTAAGAAGGGACATCCTAAGCAGAATACTATATGATGAAGGAAAGAACGACGTCATAAGATCCTTAGAGCCAGGAGCGTTGAACATTTTGGATCTCTCGTCGTTTTCAGAAGATGAGGCAATAACGTTCGTGTCCTACGTGGCAAGAACCACATTGAGAGAGAGGATAAAGGCCGTGAGAATGGGTCCCACTACGGTAAAAGAAGTGTTCAGATATCCAATACTCATGATAATAGAGGAGGCACATGTGTTTTTAAATCCTGATAAAGCAGCTGAGAGCGCATACTGGCTCTCTCGTATAGCAAGAGAAGGAAGGAAGTTTGGAGTTTCATTGGGCATTGTGAGCCAAAGACCTAAAAAACTAGAGGAGGATGTCGTGAGCCAATGTAATACATTTATAATACTTAGATTGATCGAGGAGCAAGATCGCAGAAGGGTAAAGAACTCTAGTGAGATGATCACGGATGACATAGCAGAGTCCCTTACGAGCTTGGACGTTGGGGAAGCCTTGATCGTTGGTTATGCTGTGCCTGCAGGGATTCCAGTAACGGTTAAGGTGTACGACTTCACGAAACTATACCACGAAAAAGTAGAATACGGTGGGAGGGACATTGATTTCATAGAACAGTGGAGATCTTTGAGGAATGACAACAATGGAAGTATAAGCTCAGAAGACTTACCATTGTGATAAAGAAGAGGTGTGCTGTTTGAGGATAGTCCATCTAGCAGACGTACATCTTGGGATTAAAACAAAAGCCCTTGGAGAAGTTGGAGAGGCTGTTAACATTGCGACAAGGAACGCTTTCAAAAGGGTTATTGATAAAATAATAGGATTGAAGCCTGATGTCGTGGTCATAGCTGGCGATCTATTTGAGAAGGACTTCGGTGGAGTGAGTGCTGCGGATATATATACGGCCATGGAAGCGCTTTCCAAGCTCTGGGAGAGAGGAATAACGGTCATAGGGATAGAAGGAAACCATGACAAACCGAAGTACTTAGATCTTCCTGATATAAAGGATATCGAAAGCCCCCTTAGACTTCTAGAGAGGAGTCATATTATATTAAGGACTGAATACATAGTTGCAGATCGCATTAGTCCCTCGATGGTAAAGCAAGAAATAGAAGACCTGCAGAAAAAGATAAGAAATTCGTATGGAGATGTGAACTTCGATATAGTTATAAAGGAAATACCAGGAGCTACGGGAGTCTACGAGAAATACGTGATTGTAGATGATACTGCATTCGTAGGCATTCAGTATACTCCCGTGAATAAGTTTATATCAATGTCTCAAAAGTTCTTTGAGTTCATAAGGCTGTTCTCTAGAGTAAATTATGAAACACCAAAAAAGGTCTTTATAGCACATCAAACCGTTGAGGGCATTGTCAGCTCAGACTTCATCAAATATTTAAATGAACAGGCTATAGAGCTTCGATATTTGCCTAAGGGATTCGACTACTATGCATTAGGACATATCCATCAGTATAATGTTGGCTCATATGATAATGCCTACGTAGTCTACCCCGGAAGCATAACCTTAAGAGATGCTGGAGAGTTCGATTATACATTCTACGAGGGGCAGAATAGTCTGAAAAAGAACAAATGTTGGGATAAAGGTCTTGTCGCATACGATTTGGAGAACAAGGACTTAAAAAGGATAAGGGTAAAATCTGTTTCTAGTCTCACAATAAAGGTCGTCCAAAAAGATCAAGGAGATTTCTACAGTTCCTTAAGGAACATTGTAAGACAAGCTCTAATGATGCTCAAAAAAGCAGATAGCGAATTCCTTGAGTCAGAAGGTGATATCGTTGATGAAAATCCAGCAATCCTGGTCGAGGTAAAGGCAGGGGGAGAGAGACCCTTGGACGATGTTCTCTTGAAAAACATAGTCAGCCAAACAGGCGCGTACTCAACAGTTAGAGTCGAGTACGATATGAAGAAATCAGTATATGAAGCCAATATTGAGGAAGGGGACTCAACAGACATGGAGGAGATCCTCAGGAAGGTTTTTGGAGAGAAGTACACTTATTACTTAGACGTTGTCGAGAGCATCGGTAAAAAAGACGGAATGAGCGTTGACAATGATGCAGATGCCTTTATAAAGGCCTTGAGAGCCTCCTTAGAGATATTACTGGACGATCCGAAAGAAATCGAAGAAACATTTGGAACACTCGTAAAGTACGTATTTAAGCATGTACCAATAACGCTCTCTGCAAGAAGCCCAGAGAAGGAACAAAGTGAAAAACCTCGAGAGAAAAATAATGTAGAGAAAAAGACTGAAACTCAGAAGAAGCCCCTAACAACAAAGAAAAGATCATTGTTCGATTATCTTTAAATGCTATCTCCTGATGCGCTAGAGTAATGCTTACCACTGGTGAGAAGACATGAGGATCCTATTAAGAAAACTCGAGATCGAAAACTTTAGGATCCATGAAAACACGAAGATAGAATTCAAAGATGGAATAAACATACTTAGTGGAAGGAATGGCTCTGGAAAAACTTCTGTCCTCTATGCAATATTTGTGGCATTATTTCCAAGTGTTAAGACTAAAGATGTAATTGGAATAACAAAAGAGGATCTAATAAGAATTGGAAGCCCATCTGCAAGAATACTTTTGGATTTTGACATCATTAAAGGAGAAAACGTTGTCAAGTGTCAGATAGAGAAATTGCTAGTAAGGGGTGCGTCGTCAAAGACAAATCTACTCATAATAGAAAACGGTACGAAAAAGAGGATCACTACTACAGAACTTGCTGAGAGGAAGATAATGGAAATGCTTGGAATAAACCATAAAACGTTTACGAACTCCGTTTACGTAAAACAGGGAGAAATAAAGAGAATTATAACGGATAGAAACAGACTCTCTGAAGTGATCCTGGAATACCTTGAGATAAACAAGTACACTAATGCTACGAGGAACCTATCGAGTTTCATACGCAAAATAGAGAATTCATCACGTGAGATAGATGCGGAAATCCAAAAATGTAGTGAAGAAATAAGAGAGTTAGAGCTTAAAATAAGAAAAAATGAGAAAGAACTTGAGCAAAAGAGGAAATTACTGACAAACAAAGAAGAAGAGATGAAAAAGTTAAGCACAATAATTGAAACCCTAGAAACATTGAAAACTCGTATAAACGATTTGAGGAGATCTCAAGAGCTCCTAGAGAGATATAGAAACGATATAGAAACCTACGAAGAAGCACTTAGTAAGGTAAAGAGTTACAGAGACCATCAGGTCGAGAAGGCCTATGAAGATATTAAAAAAGCACTTCAAAAGTACAACGCACTCAAAAACGAACGCTCAAGGATATTAGGAGTGATCTCTAATCTAAGGGAAATAATCACTAAAGAAAAAGAGAGTCTGGAAATACTAAGGAAAGAACTCAAGAATGCTCTCAAAGAGCGAGAACATATAGAAAGTACATTAAAAGATCTTTCCACAGGATTAGATTTCAATATATCGAACTATCTTGAGAAATCCAAATTCGTAGGCCTGAAGACAGAGGTCGAAAAAATAAGGGACTCCATGAATTTTATACTCAAAAAGTACGAGGACATGAAGGACTCTCTTAAGGATATGCTCGAAGATTCTATGGAAGTATCTTCTTACATGGATCTTATGACAAGATATGCAGAGATCAGGGAGATCGTGGAGAGAAGATACAATGAGTATAATGAGAAGATAACAAACGCCAGAGACATGATCGAGAGGCTTCATGGGAGGATCTTAGAAATCAGAAAGCATAAAGAAACGCTCGAAAAAGCCCTTAAATCCGGAGGCATACCCCGTTGTCCAGTTTGTATGCGTGTATTTGAATCCAACGAGGAGATCAACAACATATTAAAGAACTTTGAAAATGAAATTAGTACAACTTCTAACAAGATAAACAAGCTCCGATTAGACCTCAATAGGCTGAGAGATGAATTTAACAAATTAGAAAAATTAAAGGAGTCACTTAAGATAATAGAAGGACATATAGAAATCCTTGCAAACAAAGAGAAGAAAATCGTGGAGAATCTTAATAAATA
>JAGGXY010000048.1:0-17678 GCA_021162855.1 Methanobacteriota archaeon | reverse complement strand
GGATACGGGGAGAAGGCCAATGACATGCTCCCCCATGAACCCAGAGGGGAGCTGAGGCTAATGAGTCCCAAGTCCGCCGTGAGCGTGAACTTTAGTGAAAGATTCTTCGCTCACGCGGACAGACCCCGTTATCGAGACAGGAGAGCAATAAAGACATGTCTACTTAAATATTTAAATAGTTCTTTAATTGATCCTGCCTGCAGAGTACATTATCATCTTATATCTACCTACTGCATAAATCTGGCACGACAACAAACCATATAGAAATTAAAGTACTTGAAGATTTTAGGATTTGTAAAAATGATGCCATAGGGTGAGGCATGTGAAGAAGAGAGATGTGATATCAGTCTTGGATATAAAGGATATCTTTACGGATCTCATAGAGCTTGCAGCAATACTGAAACACTATCAGAAGACTGGTATCCCTCACAGGTTCCTTGAGGGTAAGACCTTAGCGATGATATTTGAGAAACCATCTACAAGGACTAGAGTGTCTTTTGAGGTGGGTATGGCACAACTTGGAGGACATGCACTTTATCTTAGTCCTAAGGACTTACAACTTGGAAGAGGAGAAACCATAGCGGATACAGCACGTGTTCTCAGCAGATATGTTGATGCTATAATGTACCGTGCATTTAAACGAGAAATGATGGAAGAGCTTGCAAAGTATGCTACAGTGCCTGTGATAAATGGTCTTGACAACAAAGAACATCCATGTCAGATTCTTGCAGACATGATGACCATATGGGAAAAGAAGGGGAAACTCAAAGGACTCAAGCTTGCGTTTATTGGTGATGGAAACAACGTGGCAAATTCGCTCATGCTTGCATCCGCGCTCCTTGGAATGAACTTCACGATAGCATGTCCTGAAGGATACGAGCCAGATAAAGAGCTCTATGAAAAGGCCTTAGAGCTAGCAAATAAAACTGGAGCAAAGATAGAAATAGTGAGAGACCCCATTGAAGCTGCGAGTGGTGCAGACGTTCTCTACACAGATGTATGGGTATCTATGGGAGATGAGGCAGAGGCAGAGGTTAGGATGAAGGTATTCCAAGGGTATCAAATAAACCAGAAGGTAGTTGAGGCTGCGAAAAGCGACGTGATCGTAATGCACTGCCTTCCAGCACATCGTGGCCTTGAAATAACGGACGATGTTATAGACGGTCCACACTCCGTAGTCTGGGATGAAGCTGAGAACAGACTTCATGCACAGAAAGCACTGCTACTGTGGCTCATAAAAGAAGATGTTGCCAAAGAACTTCTAAGAGCCTCAAGAGCTCGAAAAGTAGAATGAGAGTAAATTAAACAAGTGTGACCTCTAGAACCTCCACATTCTGAACTCCTTCTATTTTTTGTATTTTCTCAACTTCTTGGTCTAGAACACCCTCTTGGTCTGGGACTATGAACACTGCTTCTATAGCCTTGAGCCCAAAGACAAAGGGTTTTACTTCTGCACTCTTTAGCTTCTCACCAAGGACATTTTTAACATCCTCCAAGATCTTTTCCATGTTTGTTTCTGTGGATTCTGGCATTATTCTAACGTAAACAGCTACATCTCCCATGGGATCACCTCATGGACCTACAAAACCACAGTTAGGACACACATATGGTCTGCTAAGGGATCTACAGCGATAGCATCTTGCTATTATAGCTTCACCGCAATTAGGACAATAGAATGCCACTGAACCCTTTCCAAGGGTGGATCCACAGGTAGTACAAACCCTAATCTGAAGTTTCAGTCTCCTACTGGTCATCAGTTATCCCTCCTCTCAAGTGGTCGCCCACGTGCTAATTTCAGCTATGAGTGAAACTTGTGAAGCGTACGCGGGCTTCCCCCTCCCGCGCTTCATCGATCAGCGCTTCATTGGGGCGGCCTTACGTGGGATGAGCATTATCCTCCCGCCTCTGATGGCTACTTCGCCGTCATGGAGGCGGTTCGTCTAGTATTCTATTTCTCCTTCCTTATTTAAATGTTTCCATAAATACTATTGTACTTTTGACGAAATAGTCCATTATGTAGTTTCTCATTTCTGTGATCAAGTGACTTGAATATGTAATACGCTCCAAAAAATATCACAATAGTATTTATAATTTTCCAGAGGTAGGTAGCCTAAACATGGCTGCAAAGAGCCACCAGGGGATCTACTATTGATAAACTGTTGCCTTGCGAAACTGTTAATATTTAGTAGGCATATGTGGACATTGACCAACATGGAACGACTCTACACGATGAAAAGAGCCACCCACCCCAGAGGTGGCGGGGGATAAAGCGCCAAAGGGGACAGGTCCTCCATAAGCCTATGCTTAGGGACGTGGGTTTCCCTCCCCCAATGAAGGCTTAAAGGATTAATCCTCCCAATCCTGAGGGGGTTGGGGTTGATGTGCCCCAAGGCGGACATATGACTATAAAAGACCACGTCCACTGAACCCCGGTGATCTGTACGTCAATATTCATAGTTTCTGACCAACATTATTTAGGGAAGATAAGAAAGATCACTAGTAAGAAAATAATACAGAGATGAACAGCCATTCCCCTAAGTTCATACCAATACTTAGGTGTGAAGCGTGTAATTTTTGAGATTAGACCCTCAGAATATAATATTTCATATTCTTTAGTTGCAAGCATTGCAACAGCAAGTCCTTTCCAAGATTTCTCACCTTTAAGATCATTTGCTAGAAGTGACCCTTCAAGATCGCTCATCATGTGAGGAATAATCCTCCAAATCATCGGGAAGAATACCTGGAGGGATTTTCTCTTAGTAATCTCCTTTATGAAATACGAAAACTCCATCGGATTTGCAAAATGTATTATTGTTATGGTCCACGCACCTAGAGTAAACGCCCTCATGGATGCTATGAATGATTGCTCAAGGGACCTTGTGAATGGTAGTGATGTAACAAAGTACCAAACAGCTGGAATAGCAGATACTAAGATAACGTATAAGAAACTATGAAAAGAAGAGCCATAAACATATAATGCCAAAAGAGTAAGAAGAGCGAGGATAACATAAAGTACATTAGACTTAACAAGCTTGAACACAAGATATGTCTCGAGGATGTACATTGCCATAGGAACATGCTTTGCCCAACTGTCACTTCCAGAGAACATAGCGTTAAAGAAAACTCTTGTAAGCGCCCTAAGAACTTTTGAGATCATCCATTAGAACCTCCTAAGGTGATAGTTTTCGTTGCAATCGTCTCCACAAGTGGATCATGAGAAGCTATAATGAAAGCCTTTCCGATATTTGCAGCCTTAACTACAGTCTTCAGGACTTTGATCTTATTCTCGAGATCCAGGCCTACAGTTGGCTCATCTAGTAATATTATATCGTGACCCCTTATTATTGCAGAGGCAATTGCAATTCTCCTACGTTCTCCTGAGCTTGTTCTCATTATGGGAACGTTCTTGATATGGTCGATGCCAAACTCTTTCATTATGTCAATTCTACCAAGCACCTCCTTCAATGGTGTAGGCTCAGAGAAGTATAGCAGAGGATTATCGGGAACATAGCAAACGCTTCTGTGAAGTTCTATATGGATTTTAGAGGAACGTGCTTTTCTGGCAATGAGCCTCAAAAGAGTGGTCTTTCCGGAACCAGAGGGTCCTTTTATATGGATAATATCGCCAGCACAAATAGTGAATGATAGGTCCTTTATTACAGGTCTTTCTCCAGGGTATCGAAACTCCTTTATGAGAACTCTACCGACAATTTCACCAACCGTCTCTGGTCTTCTTAGGGAATTGTCTTCAACGATATCGTCCACATAACTTGGTTCTGTATATATTACTCTACGATTTATTCTGATGAAACTATCTGCATATTTTTTCCATAAGCCTAAGTTGTGATCGACAATTATGACAAGTTTTCCACTGTCTGAGATTTCTTTTACATACTCAGCAAGGGCGAGTGCATTTTCTCTATCAAGATACGAAGAAGGTTCATCTAAAAAGAGATAATTATAAGAGGACGCCATAGCAGTGATTAATCCGATTCTATGTAATTCCCCAGCACTTAGCGTGTGTGTTGTTCTATAAAGCTTACCCTCCAAGCCAAATCTTTGAAGAACATGCTTCACTTCTGATATGCTTAGATTAGTAAAAGATGAGACCTCCGACCAAACATATGGGGTGGCAACGGAAAACCATGGCTCTTGAGGTACATACACACATTTGCTTCTGATGTCCTTTGGACTTGGGAATATCCTCCCATGAACATCTCCTTTTATTACCTCAGGGATAACTCCAATGAGGGTTCTAAGTAATGTAGTCTTTCCACCGCCAGATGGACCATATATAACTACTATTCCTGACTCTGGAAGTTCTATGGAAACACCCTCAAGGACACTTCTTTCCCCCAGAATCACACTTAGGTCTTTAACATTTATCAATCTGAGGTACCTCCAGCCTCCCTAAGGAATACTACTATAGGCATTGCTAAGGCCATTCCTGTCAATGCTTGAGCAATGTTTACTGGGATCTCAACGAATGCTTGTTCTGCCGGTAAGCCAAGTACTATAGGATTCGTATAGAAGAATTCATAAAGGAAGTATCCAAAAGGCATGATTAGCACTCCTACGATCATCGAAGCTGCGAGCGTTAAGTTCTCTTTACCTTTAATGATTGTAGCGTATATAAGAACAGATGCTATAACAATTCCAATGATGATCCACAATATCTCTGATATAGTCACCTTTGTGTTCAGGACAACTAGGTTAACACCTAAAATACTTACTGGAACAGAAGAGATCTCACTTACTCCAGAAAGTTTATAGTATCCAACTACTGCAATGATCCCTCCTGTGATAAGTGAGACCATTATAGAGATCCAATATGAAATTCTCTTCCTATATTTTGTGATCCTATGATAAATAAATGACACAAGGAATCCCTCTAGGAATTTTATCACGAGAGTTCCTGGAGCAAAGTATCCGTATCCCGTGACTAGGTCTGCAAGTGACGCTCCTAATCCAGCAGCTATGCCAGCTTCTAAGGGCGCTGAGATTATCGCAATTGAGTATATTGCAGCTTCTCCAAGGTTGAAATACCCTCCCGTTGAAGGAGTGTATATTTGCAATATTATCGTTGCAACGAAGACAAGCACGACATATAGTGCGATGCGTATGATCCTTGTAGCCTTCATCGAAAATCACCGAAGGGTTATAACTTGCAGATTAAGTTTTAAATTTAATATCACTATGTCGTATCAATAACGGTGGTGAGTAACTTGAGAAATTATCTCGAATGTCTAAGTTGTCAAAAGACATATGAATTAAGGGATGACCTAAGTGTATGCCCTGAGTGTGGAGGTCCTCTCGTTCCAAGAACTTCTAAAATAGAAAATCTAAAGGAAAAAGAATGTACTGGAATATGGCGTTGGAAGGACTACATTCCTTTTGCGGCCAATATAACGTCAGAAATCACACTCTATGAGGGAAAAACTCCTCTTATTAGAGGTAAAAAGCTTGAGGAGCACTTCGGATGTGGACCAATCTACATTAAAGATGAGTCTAGAAACCCTACGGGAACGTTTATAGATCGAGGATCAGCTGTTCTCACATCATATGCTAAGTCAAATAACGTAAAGAGCATTACAGTACCTTCTCTGGGAGATCTTGGGGTATCGATTAGTGCGTATTCAAGACATGCTGGTCTGCACACTACAATATATCTTCCTAAAACGGCTCCCGTGTCTAAATACTACCAAACACTATTACTTGCTGATAGCGTTCGTGTAAGAGATAACTATGAGAGCCTCTTAGAGGAAGTAAAAAAGATAAGATTAAAACACACACTAGTAGCATATCCTTGGGATTCAAGGCTTATCGCAGGGTATAGGACGCTCGTCTATGAGATCGTAAAGGAACTAAGGGATGTAAGTACAGTTGTAGTTCCTATGGGGAATGGTGTACTCCTCTTATCTGTATGGTACACATTTCTTGATCTGGGGCTCAAGCCAACAATAATAGGCGTGAGAGGATCTAAAGTGCATCCTGTGATTATGGATATTTCAGTGGAGCGCTCTAAGATATTGGACTTTGCTGTTTCATGTGTGAAAGAAAGCGGTGGAGAAATCATAAGTGTAGATGTTGAAGATGCCCTAGAAGCATCGTATATGCTCGCAACATTAGAAGGATTTATGTTAGAGCCCGTAGGAGCATCTACTCTCTCAGCTCTCATAAGGAAAGCATTAGATCCGCCTGTAGTTCTAATAATGACAGGATCCACGCTCAAAGATCCTATGATGATAGAGAAAATGATCACCCGAAAGAGGGGAAGATCTATAGCAAGAAGCCTTGGGATAACGAAGCTAAGAATATTGGAGATACTTAGTATGGAAGGAAGCACGTATCCTTACAGAGTATGGAAATTACTACGAGAGTACTATGGCATATCAATTGCACTTAGAAACGTCTACAAACACATAAAGGATCTAGAGGATATGGGACTCATAAAAAAGGTAGAAGAAAGGCGTCAAGGGAAGAGGACTATTACATATTATTCGTTATCGGAGCCCTCTTTTATGCACCATTAGTGAGCTGCCGTTTTGGTTAGCCGTAACTTTTGCAATGGCTAACCTTCCCCTCCTCTCCTCTTCATTGGAGGGCTTTGGGGGGCACGCGAGCCCCACATATTGAGGGATCGTCACATTATAATGAGATAAGCTCTGAGAATGTTTTAAAATTGCAGGGGACCATGAGTGTCAAACTTTACGCTTTTTTACCATCTACAAAACAGCCCGCACTGAAGTACGGGCAACTCACATGATCTAGTATTTGTATTCAGACAACACTTTTTCAAGTCCCTTCTTAAGCTCTTCATAAGCCTCCTCAAGAGCCTGTGATATAACCTTAACATCAGCTAATACTGGCATGAAGTTCGTGTCTCCATTCCATCGAGGTACAACGTGAATATGAACGTGATCCTCCACACCCGCACCAGCAACCCTCCCAAGGTTTATCCCAACATTAAAGCCATCAGGGTTCATTACAAGTCTTATAGCTCGTATAGCTATATTGGTAAGCTTCATAAGGTCCAAAAGCTCATCGTCTGTGAGATCCTCAAGAGAAGGAACGTGCCTATATGGGACTATCATTACGTGTCCAGGATTATATGGGTATGCGTTCATTATTATGAAACCCTTTCTTCCTCTGAAAAGTATTAAACGTTCTTTGTCCTTGTTTTCCTTGGGAAACTTACAGAATATACACCCTTCTTCCTTAGACATTTTTATATACCTTATTCGCCATGGTGCAAAGATCTTTTCCATGATACTCCCTCCAAAAGGATAGGATCCTCCCACAGGAAAGTTAGTATAATCTTGTGGAATTTTAATCCCAATTCCCGCCTCTCTATTGCCATGATCCCATAGGGATTGGTCTTCATCGCCCTTCATCGGGAGTTCATCCCTCGAGACCTCTAACCTTTAACTCTTTGGGATCCAACTGCCTTCACGGTAGTACCAGGAGTCTTTGATTTCTCCACTGATCACGATAACAATCACAACACCCTTTATATATTCTCTACCATTTTTACAAATTTTACAAATTATCACAAAAACAAAAACAGCTTGAAACGACGTGTTGATTGAAGCTGTAGTCTTCAGTACATTATAACATTTGAGTGTTAGACAAGATTCCCATATCTAACTATTAAAAGAAATGTCCCTTAATATCCTTGCAAACTTCAAGTCCTTCCTCTGCTTATAAGAAGAGGTCCTCGCGTAGACTAATAGTCCCTATCTCCTTCGGTCTCCGTTCCCGTTTTGGTTATCCGCTACGATAGTCTCGCGTGCTCCAAAAAGTAGCGGATAACCAAAACGGCTACTTATCATAACAAGGGCTTTTACCTCTAAAAGAAAAGAAAGCGCCAAGAAAGAATACACAATTGATATTATTCGCCGGGGCCCAAGAAGAAGGAGACCCTTCAGAGCCCCGGCGTCATCGGGGGCGGCGGCTCGGGGGGCTTCTCTAGAACACACCGCAATATTATCTTATGCTGACTAGATATATATACTTTTCTCATTTTCTTTTATCTATCTTGGTTTATACATTGTTCCTCTTCCCAGCTATAGTTAGCAAAAGCTAACCATAGCCGGGAAGAGGAACAACGCTTGTTTTTGTCAGATGAACTTTTCGTGAGAATGTTTCTCTAGGGACAGTTTTACACTAGCTTTTAGTCATTTCGAGGACTTTTGTTTCAGTATTCTAAATAAAATGTAATAAAATGCGAAAAAGAGATCGCAAGAAAACAGAAGGTATATATATGAATAATAACTAAATAATTTTTGTAGCCTTAGGAAAACTTCCAAATAAGACTCTTATCTTTAAAAAGATATCCTTAAATGCATTGGAGTTCCTGAGATCCTTAAAGGAGCTTCAAAGAGCGAACATACCTTGCGAGGCTGTTAAACGTTTGCGTGGATACATATGGGCATTGACAGATCCTTTCCCTAGGTATTGTGGGGAGGGGATGAAGCACTAAAAGGAGGATCTCCCATGACCGATGACTTACTCCCGATGATCCAAAAAGGGGAGAACCACCACCGAACCTCAGAAGACATAAGCTGTGTTTCCATGAGTTGATGAAAACATATCTAATGTTTAAAAGAGAACATGTTTAGGTTGCGAAGGTGTTTCAAATGAAGTATAGGTGGGCTATTCCACTTGCTGTGATATTGCTCCTTACGGGATTACTAGGTTGTGTACAAAAACAAGAAGAAATGGTTCTAGTAGTAGGAACAAGCGCAGACTTTCCACCTTTTGAATACAAAGATCCAAACACAGGAGAGATCGTTGGATTTGATATAGAATTGATAAAACTCATAGCACAGAGGTTGGGATACGACAGAGTTGAAATAAAGGATATGGACTTTGACTCGTTAATACCTGCCCTGGATGCAGGGCAGATTGACGTTGCAATAGCTGGAATAACAATAACAGAGAAAAGAAAACAGGAGGTAGACTTCAGTATACCATACTGGAGTGCTGACCAGGCGGTGGTCATTAGAAAAGGGTCTGGAATAACTATTAACGATATCAAGGACTTATATGGATTGACAATTGGCGTACAAACAGGAACTACAGGAGCAATATTTGTAGAGGAAAACGTCGGTCAAAACGCTACCATAAAGGAATATCCAACGTACGTTGAGGCCCTTCAGGCATTGATCACAGGTCAGATAGATGCCATTGTTGTAGATACTCCAGTGGCACAAAGATTTACTCAGCAATATGATGTTGAGATTGTCCATGTGTTCCAAACAGGAGAACAATATGGTATAGCTGTCAAGAAAGGTAATACGGAACTTCTGAACAAGATAAACCAAGCACTTCAAGAAATAATGAACTCCAATGAGTGGAACCAACTGATAGAGAAGTATTTTGGATCTTCTAGCTGATTCCTCCTCCTATACTTCATTTTTTGGAGGAGCGATCTCAATGACGATAGCACTTGAAGAAGCCCTAAAGCTTCTTCTAGAAGGAGCAAAAGTATCATTGGAGCTTTCTCTATTATCAATATTCTTAGGAATGATTATAGGATTGCTAATAGCCATCATGGAGGTATATGGGGGGAAAGTCCTTAGATACATAGCTATGGGTTATGAAAATGCGATTAGAGGTATTCCCTTGCTCGTGATATATTTTATCCTCTATTACTCCATTCCATCGATAACAGGGTTTTCAATGGATCCCTTTACCACAGCAATCGTGGGCCTGGGCATAAGGTCATCCGCGTATCAATCGCAGATATTTAGGGGAGCCATACAAGCTGTTGAAGAGGGTCAAATAGAGGCTGCATTGTCCCTTGGGATGAGTAAATGGCAGGTCATAAGACATATTATACTGCCACAAGCTCTGAGAATAGCCTTACCTGGGTGGATGAACGAGTACACGATAGTACTAAAAGATACATCTATTGCAATAGCCATAGGGGTGGTCGAGCTCACAAGACAAGCCAGATACCTTGTATCATATTATCTAAGGCCCTTTTTGTATTATGGAATGGCTGCTCTGATATACCTTGTGATAGTGCTTTCTATAGGGTATCTCGCTGGATATCTGGGAAAGAAATATCAAATAATAGGACTCGGCGGTGGTGTCACGCGTGCCTGAGCCCTTACTTAAAGTAGTAAACCTGAAAAAGAAGTTCGGAAGCTTGGAAGTGTTAAAGGGAGTTAGCTTTGAGATCAATAAGGGAGAGACTAAGGTCATAATAGGACCTTCTGGAGCAGGTAAGAGCACGCTGCTTAGGTGCATAAACAGGCTTGTAGAGCCTGACGAAGGGGAGATCTACTTCAATGGTGTAAACATATTATCGGATGATATAGACATAAAGAGTGTAAGATCAAAGATTGGGTTCGTTTTTCAGCATTTTAACCTTTTCAAACATTTGACAGCTCTAGAGAACGTAAAAATAGGTCTAAAAATAGTCAAAAAAATGAGCGATGAAGAGGCTACGGAAAAGGCTTACAAAGCCCTTGAAATGGTAAAAATGGAAGAGCATGCTCATAAATATCCCGCACAGCTTTCTGGAGGACAACAACAGAGGGTTGCTATTGCAAGGGCCTTGGCAATGGATCCAGAAATAATACTCTTTGACGAGCCTACATCGGCATTGGATCCTCAACTCGTTGGAGAGGTTTTAGACGTTATGAAAGATCTTGCAAAGAGAAACGTGACAATGCTTGTTGTCACCCACGAGATAGGATTTGCACTCAGTGTTGCCGATGAGATCATGTTCTTCTATGATGGTGTCATTTGGGAATCTGGTCCACCAAAAGACGTCATATACAATCCCAAAAAGCCCGAGACAAAAGCATTTCTAGAAAGGATCTTTGAGCTCTATGCAGGCTCAGAGGGTGGATCATGATGGAGTTTTATGCTGAACTACTTCACGGACTTTTAGTGACATTAGAAATAACGATATTGAGTTTCTTGGGAGGTTTTATATTAGGAACCCTCCTTGCAATAGCAAGATCTTATGGTGGTCCCATATCTAAGGCGATATCTATAGCATATATAGAGTTAATAAGAGGTACTCCAATGCTTCTCCAGCTGTATATAATTGCATTTGGTCTCCCAATGATTATTCGTAAGTACTACCCACAGTTTGTTTTGAATGTCTTTTGGGGAGCAGTCTTGGGAATGATGCTAAATAGTGCTGCATATCAGGCAGAGTATCTTAGGGGAGCATTTAAAGCTATAGAAAGCGGACAGATAGAGGCTGCATTGTCCCTTGGGATGAGTAAATGGCAGGTCATAAGACATATTATACTGCCACAAGCGTTTAGGATCATGATCCCGAGCTGGAGTAATGAGCTCGTGTACTTGCTGAAGTATTCATCTTTGGCAATGCTTCTCGCGGTTCCTGAGCTTATGTACGAAGCTAGGCTTGTTGCATCGAGGACCTTCAAGTACGTTGAGATATACTTTATAGTAGCAATAATATATCTCGTCTTTGCGTTTTTGTTCTCTTATGCTATGAGACTACTTGAAAAAAGGCTTTATGTTCCAGGAGTTACTGTTACTCGAAGAACTACATTCTAAGGATGAATTAATGTACTATTAAGGGAATAAAATATAAGCTCACAGTCTATGGTCCTTACATGATTGGTATTGTGGGCTACCCGCCCTAAAGTGCGGGGCTTCTCCCGTTCTGCCCGTCTTCGCGATGGGGCTTCATGTAGGCCTTGGGGCACATCAACCTCAGCCCCCTCAGGGTTCATCGAGGGCATATCATTGGCCTCGCTCCCATTCAGGGTAATCCCACTCCCCCTCAAGGATTGGAGGATTAATCCTTTAAGCCTTCATTGGAGGAGGGAAACCCCACATCCTTAGGTATGGGCTTATGCCTGTCCCTTTCGGCGCTTTATCCTCCCGCCACATTCGGGACAGGTCTTTGTCGAACTGCCAAGTATGATGCTCGCCTATCAAATATTTAACAGTTTCGCAAGGCGCATGTGTTCTTAAGTTCATATAGGTATATATCTAAAGGAAGTGGTTGCCCGCGCGTAGTATTTAAGATACTTTCGAGACTAATAGGAGCACGCGCGGGCTTCCCCCTCTCGCGCCTCATCATGATCAGCGCGTCATTGGGGCAGTCTTACGTGGGATTAGTATTATCGCCTCTGCTGGCTATCCTGCCGTCATCGAGGCGACTCTAATATCCTATTCCTCCCCCCTCATTTAAATGTCTCGTTTCCAGGATTACCAAAAATACTATTATACTCATTTAACGAAATAGTCCTATAGCGGGAATAGCAAAATTAAGAGAAGGAGGTGATAGAACTGAGTGAACTATATGATGTTGAGGAATTCTGGAAGTTCATGATACGTGTTGGTCTGATAACTGAAGCTGAGAGGATCCCTAGAACAAAAAAACTCATAAAAATGACTGTAGACTTCGGGGATGAAAAGAGAACTGTTGTCACAGGAATTGCTGATCAGTATTCTCCAGAAGATCTTATTGGAAAGAAAATGTTATTTGTAACAAATCTCAAACCCAAGAAGATCGCTGGAGTTGAGAGCCAAGCAATGCTCTTGGTTGCAGAAGAAGAAAATGGTAAAGTATATTTAATAGAGGTCTCAAAGGAAACGCCTGTAGGAATCAGAGTTTACTAATCCAACGACATTACTGCTAATATTCTATCAAGATATCTGTTTTCATGTAGACATAGAGGACTATATGCACAACCAGTACATACTTCGTCGCATGAGCATTCTGAAAGAATTACCTTCACAAGCTTGTATAGTTCTCTTATATTCTCCTCTTTTACATTTTCTTCAACAAAGATACTTCCCACGATATCTTTACTCTCGACACACAAGACATTACAAAACGAGAGAAAACTCATCAGAACATGAGCTATTGTATGCTTCACAACCTTCTCAAAGATTCTAGCCTTTATAGCTCTGCTTATTGAAACAGCAAGGTCCCAATCCCTCTTCACAGCTGGCAATATATAGGAGTATCTTTGAGAGTATTTTTCTGGATTCTCAAGATCAAATGATAATACAAACTCATGATATTCTTTTGGAATCTCGTCTAAGAACTCTTGAACACCCATAGATTTCTTCTTAGGCTCTAGCTTAATTTCCTTCAATGAAATATCAACATCCAAAGCCTTCCCTTCATTGAATATTACAATAGCCTCACGAAATTCCTTATCTCGAACAACAGGAACGTCTGTTATTTTTCTAACAATGATCTTTGAATTCTTCCAGTCTCTAGCAATTATACTCATTTCTCGAAATTCTCTTCTAGTCTCCATAAGGTAGTATCTTAGAAAAGAGGCAACATGCGTTCCGATTATCCTAAAACCTATTATCTTAACTCTTTTTCCATCATAAGAAGTTAGAGGCCATATTTCTACATCAAATGGCTTTGTAGGATCTCTGACAGGTATCTCCTTCTCTCTAAGTTTTATAGTGAAGAAATTTCCCTGTAACTTTGGCACCATGTCATGTTTTATGAGTTCCTCTAGAGGCTTATCCCACGCAATGATTTTGAAAAGCACTTCAGGATCTCTTGTGTACATTATCAGGTTATCAACTGGTCTATTGTCAAGAAATATTTTGAGGGCAGAGATTTCTCCTAAAGAAAGCTTCCAAAGGGCTTTTATTAGATTTCTTTGACCCCAAGACTGGAGGTTATACCTTACAAGAATCTCAGGATTATTCCCGTAGCTCACAATGTTTCCTTGAACTTTGATTTTCGTCGCTGGTATCCTACCAGTGAACTCTCTGTTGATAGCCCTTGCCACTTGATGTGCCTTCCATGGTGTTGGTAAAGAGATCACTATTTCCCTGTCAAGGTTGTCCTCAAAATATTGGACAAGACCTTCTAGGAATTCTTTCCATGGGTTGTTTTCGTATTCAAAAAATGTGACTTCATACTTTTGCCTAAAAAATACGACCCTATGATCAATATTCATCGGTCTGAATGGATAGATGCATGTCCTTTTTTCAGAAATCTCCCCTATTATAGCATCATCAGGTATTTCCTCTGGAAGTCCATATGGAGACACATTCACGGTGCCTTCTATGGGCTTTTTTTCGCCTTTAGGTCGCCATTTAATCATTATATTACCCTCTCTATCTCAGATGCCTTACCCAGTATGCTTATGTACTTCGGTGGAATCTCCTTTGCTATGCATATATAAGGGGATGCTTTCTTTATGATCACGCCATCATTCATTGCCTTTCTCACATCTATCGTAAGTATTATAGGGTCATCTGTGTGTACTCTACCAGCGCTGATCGCCTGCTCAAGGGTTGTTGAGAGATGTATAAGGGTTCTTTCTGAGGGTTTAAGACCACTTAGTAATATTATGTCTATTTCTTCTTCAGTTGCAGGATAATATAAGAACTCATATTCACTTGCGTCAGGGTAATCAGATATGTCTATTTCTATTGTGTGTCCATAAGATGCTCGAATAAGCCCTTTATCTGGATTTACGTGGTATCTTCCCTTAGGATCCGTCAATGCTACCGCTATAACATGAGTTGGTTTGACCCATCTTAGTCTCCTAATCCTTCTTAAGGCAGCTGAAAGATCTGAGATTTTTACCCATCCGTGCTTATCCATATTTAGCCCAAACCTTTTAGGGGAGTGCCTTAGGGCTGCTGTCATTCTCCTACTAAGCATGTCGGCCTCTTCTCCAGTCATTATCTGCATACCAATCCTTCCACACTTTGGACAACGTTCTCCTCTATAAAAGCCATGGTATGGACATACTCCTATGGGCTCTAGATCCAAGTGCTATCACCTCTCTGTAGACACGCTGACATCGTGTCCCCTCAACAGTAGAGGGAGTTTAAGAGGGAGTTGAGATGTTGACGTGAACACTACAAGCGTTATAGTTCATAGTGATCCACTTAATATCTCACGGATTAATATACGGAAAGAGAAATATTTCAAGTTTATTTTTGGACTTATATCCTTTTTATATCCAATGGCACGCTTTTTCTTTCCTATGATAGCTCTTGTTCCTTTTAGGACAAACAAGAGATTCAAATGGCAGGATCTCTCCCGTATCTTCACCGCATAAGCTCTTATCTAAGATAATGTCTCTTCATATACGTCGATTATTTTCTTTGCAACAATATTAGCATCTAACTCATTTAAAACAAAGCTTCTACCGTTTTCTGCAAGTTTTTTCGATAGATTGCGATCTTCCAGTAGTGTAAGTATAGCCCTTCTGATATCATCATAGTTCGTAGGATTTACGAGTAAACCCCGAGTCATGTTCCCTATTACCTCTTCCATATAAGGATTTCTGGCTCCTATAACGGGAGTTCCATAATACCATGCCTCAACATATGAGAGACCAAATGTATCTATCTCTGAAGGGAGGACAAACACATCTGCTAATGCGTACAGTGCACTCTTCACGCGGTCGTCAACAAAACCTAAATAATATGCGGATATGTTCGGTGGGAGTTCTTTCTTCATTGTTTCAAAGGCTTTGACCTCCTGCTGATTCGCTCTACCAAAGGACACAAGTGCTATTTTTTCATTTACTTTAAGATCAGTAAGTGCCTTGACTACTGATGGTACGCCTTTCTTCTCGCTCAAGGTCATTGTGAGAATTATGTACTCAGGGTTTCCAAAGACTTCCCTTAATTTTTCAATGTCTTCTTTTGGAGGATTAGTAAATGATCTTAAATCCACCGGCGGGGGTATTATATATTGGGATGGCACTTTTAAACCATGCTCAATAAGCAAACGCTTTACAATCTCTGCTTCTTTATGTGTTGAAGATATTAGTGCTGAGGATCTACTTAGAATGTTCAATATCTTTGGCCTTGAAAATAGAAGTCTTTCATATGGGATATAGTGATGGTATATAGTCCAAATGACCAGTTTTGATAGGTTATTTTCTATGGCCAGACTTGTAATTTTATATGCCATGTTAAAGAGATGTATACCATAAGCGTGCACTATATTAGGATTAGATTCTTCCATGATTCTCCTGATGATATTCCATGGAACCCATCCAGTTTTAGTGAGATAATACTCAGAAAGCACTAGGAGTCCACGTTTAAGTCCATTAAACATCTCTCCTTCTGATATAAGCAGTAGGATCCTCTGAGATGCTAGCGATAAAGGATTCGAGAGCCAAACAAATAAATTATTGAATGGGATTTTATGAATCTTAATCTTTTCCAGTTCTGTAGAAAAATATCCCCTACTAAGTGGTTTTCTCCATATATCCTCTACTCTTTCTGCATTATATGAGACTATTTCTACGTTAATTTCTTCCCTCAGTTGCTTTACACTTTTTGCTAACACAAAATGATGCCTTTCTGCACCATAGAGTCTTCCTGGAGGTGTCACTGCTATGAAGTAAAGTACTCTCATGCGAATCCTCTGTTGTGCTACTCTCGTCGTCCTTGAAGCACTCTCATGTCACCGTAAAGGTTCACTAGGAGTTTGTATTCTTCTTCGTCATAGAAGCTTACTCTTTTTGATGTGTATTCTTTAGCAACTTCAACACAGAACCTAACAGCTTGTTCTATGGAATATACGTCAATGGCTCCCGTAGCGCAGCCTGGAACTGGTACCTCTGATGTCAATGCTACACCAACAACTGGTGCGCTTGTGACCGTTGCAGGTTGCATCATACTGTTAATGTGGTAAACACCAGTACCATAGGGAGTTATGTCCTGCATAGTAATAGGAACTACTGCAGGAGCGCGACCAGTAACGTTCTGAAGGATATCAAGTAAACCATCACAGACTTTTAGTATCCAACCCTCCTTAACGGTAGGCGTTATAGCTATACCTTTCACGTTTATGAGTCTGTTTCCTCTTGTAGTATCAATTGATAAAATGGCATCCATTCTTGGATCGACAAGTTCTCTAACAAGTCTTGGAACACTAATAGGTGACCCCACAAAGGGTACAGGCTCATGTGGAATTATTTTTGCCCTTGGGGTCACATGTGTTGCTATTATTACATCACCCTCAAGACTTACTCCCTTTTTCTTCATTCTGATTAATTTAAGTGCTGTTGCCAATGCCGTTATGACCCCATCAGCGTCTGAGACAAGGCCTACAAACTCTGGATATGCTCCTATTCCCCCTGCCATGCCTATGATACCAAGTGTTGGAAATTTTCCACCAGAGGCTTTTCCTTTAGATCCTGGAATAAAAACTTTTATTACATGTGTATACGCCTTGTTTTCACGTACTTCTTTAACCTCAACGTTTTCAGCACCTTCGTTCATGAAGAACTTGCCAACAATATCTCCATCAACTTTCGGATCGTCAAGAAGTTCTATGATATCCAAAACTTCTTTAAGCAAGCGTTCACCCCCAAGGGCTTATGAGTGGGAAATTATGATCAATAAGACACTAGCAACATAATACGCTTAAATAATTTTTGGTATACGATTAGGAGAATTCACAATTGACATCCTCTCGCTTTAGAAGGCGAGAATTCCTGATGGGAAGGTTTGGACTATCAGAGGATATAATAGCCTGAGACAACAAAAGAATATTATGAGTAGTGAGGGATTAATCTATTGTTGCTCTTTCAAACAGAAACATTGCTATCAGCAAAAATACAAGGGCTAATCCCACAAGAGCTGATATATCAAAGATTACATTGAACTTAGAGACCCCTATAAGAAAGTATCTCGAAGCATCCACAGCGTAGGTGAGAGGATCTATG
>JAGGXY010000069.1:0-3524 GCA_021162855.1 Methanobacteriota archaeon | reverse complement strand
TCCTCCCGATGTTTGCCTCACATGCGGAGGTAAATTAATACCCGAGAGGAGCACAACCCACTCCTACGATAAGAATGCCAATCCCCATGAGATCATGAGAATAGAAAGGCAAGAATTAGGATTAAAAGTCATCGAATGCTCATGAGGAGTACTCCTGCAGGGAGATACTTCTATCGCTGTGATTCACTATTGGACATCTATCACAACTTTTATATGACCTATCTGATCCAAAGAAATCAAAAATGATATACAATGGCACATATATTCGTGTCAACTTATCAAAGAAAAAACGTAAATATATCTTCTCATTACTAACCTCTGATTCATATGACTAAAAGACCACTTATTGCTGTGGATGGAGTGCTCATAAAGGATGGAAAGATCCTGCTAGTGAGGAGAGGAAAAGAACCGTTTAGGGGATACTATGCACTACCAGGAGGTTTTGTGGAATACGGAGAGACTGTAGAGAGAGCGGTTGTGAGAGAAGTCTACGAAGAAACTGGAATTAAGACACGTGTTAAAGAACTACTTGGCGTATACTCGGATCCTAATAGGGATCCTAGAGGACACGTGATCTCAATAGCATTTATCCTTGAGTACATCGAAGGAGAACCTCATGGACGTGACGATGCAAAAGATGCTTGTTGGTTCGATCTGGATGATCTCCCAAGATTAGCATTTGATCATAAGAAGATCATAGAAGACGCCAGGAGGCGTCTTGGGGTATGAGGTTCTGTCCAATATGTGGCGGCATGATGAAAAAACAAGGAAGTAAATACGTATGTATTAACTGCGGTTATGAAGAGGAAGCTAACATAAGAGCAAATAGTGGAAAGAGCAACAGGATCGTGATGAGAGCAACGGATAGAGATCTTGTTATTGTTGATTCCGGCGAGAGAATGCTCCCAAAAACTGAAGTGAAGTGTCCTAAGTGTGGCAACAGAGAAGCATATTACATAGTCAGGCAAACGAGATCCGCAGATGAGCCGGAAACAGTAATATATATCTGTACAAAGTGCGGATATACTTGGAGAGAGTACTAACTATCATCTCAGCGCTTAAAGGATCTTACATGTTTTTTCTTACTCCTATTTTTATTCACGATTTTCAATGCACGCTGATAGTATTGCATTGGATGTTTCACTTTTTCACAGAGTCCAAAAGGATCTTTTTCCCTATAACAGTAGCCGTATGAGAGCATTGTTTCACATGATGGGACATTATACACTTTCCCTGAGATGTGCCCAGTTATGTGTTTAATCTGGTACCTTGCTTTCTCTTCATCGAAATCAGGAAAGTTTCTGTAAAGATCAAGCATTTGTTCTTCATCCCATCCTATAGCATGAAGGAACGTTGTTATAGCAAACCTTGCTTGGTGAGGGAGACTTCTACCTGCTTTTATTTCTCCTATTATGGCACGCATACATGGAGGCCAGTATTCCTCTCCCTCATCTATTAAGATCTCTTTAGGAACAATACTCTCGTAGTACTCTAATGCTTTAGCCGATAATTCTGATACCCATGGCGGTACCTCAAGACTCTCATACGAGTTCAGTTCCTCAATTTTCCTTTTTATCTTCCTCGATACTGCAGACTCTAGAAGCCTTATGAACTCCCTTTCATCCTTACCCTTAGTGCTGATTTCTATGGGTATTATAAAGAGGACATAACCATCATTTATGACACGATTTATGAGCTTCCAAGAACCTGCACGGGAGGGCGCACATTCTATGTAATCTAAAAAGTGTATACCTAGACCTTTTTTCGTCTGTATTGAGCTGAACTCAAACTGCTTCGTCCTGAGATCTAATTGTTCAGCTACATACTTCAAGAGTGCGTGAATAGACACTCTATTTCTGGGATCCAACATACTGAGTGCATTGAGGATCTCCCTATCCTTAATTATGAGACTCATAATGTTGTTAAATCTTTTAGACTCAAACGTTGAGAATCGAGCTATAAATCTCTGATCTCCTGTTTCCTTTGCTATCAAAAGAGCACCCCAAAACGAGATCATCCCCCTAAACAATGCGTCTTTCATTTCATCAATCTGGTCAGAGGGAGGCAATACACTAATAATTGCGAGTAAATCCATAATCTCTTCTTTAATCTTAGTTAAATAATCTTCCGGTATCTTTGCTCCAAACCTCATCGCAAGAAGAGCTCTTTCCCATGCTAACTCCTTAGAACTCTCTTTGTTCAAGCTCTCAAAAAGGGTTATAGATTCACCCATTACGCTATGAAATATGTTATATGAACTCTCAAAATATGGAAAAAATATAGAAAGGAATACCTTCCACGCTGTGATTCTGTTCTCATCCGTGGTCATTCTTCAGCAGCTGCCGGTGCCTGGTAGTACGTGACTTTACCAGCGCCACCCTTCACATCAAACTCCAAGCACAGTGGTCGACCATTTGCAAGTTTAATAGTAACAAGCGTTGACTCCTTAACGGCCTTTATTATTTTCTCAAGGTTCTCTATGATAAAATCTCCCGTAACAGTCTCTTTGACATCTATTTCTGGAAGCTCTGTTGCTGTCTTTTCAAATCTTACACTTCTAGAGCCTTCTCCCGTGGCCTCAATTATTATACCTTCTGGACTTAGTCTAAACTTTACTATTGGAGATACGCTCTTTGCAACAGCCTTTGTAAGTTGTATAGCCTTAGCAAGTTCGGCAGCGGAGAGTGAGACTTTATTTTCATATTCGAAGCTTAACTCCCTCTTTCTTGATTCATCTATGGTTAGTATAGGCATCATGTACTGTATTCCGTGAACGCTGAACTTAAGTGCACCTTCTTCAGGAACGTATGTAATTGAGACAACATCTTTAGTCTTAACAAACCTTGCAAACTTCTTAAGATCTTGTACACTCAAACCAAAGTCTATTTCCTCTGGGACATCGTATTCTTGGAGTGCCATTGCATCTATAGTGACATATGCTGCAGACACTAGAGAAGGATCTATCACGATCACTTTGATTCCATCTACGAGGAACTTCATGTATACCTCATCAGAAATCGCATCTGCAATCTTCGTCATGTGAGATAGAACTGCTCCTTCCATAGAAACGCGAACCATGATGTCTACACCTCTGCTATTTTCTATCACTTCAACGCTAATAGAATACTAATGTCTTTTCATAAACTTTATCACCCACATTTTCACAGAAAAGATCTAAAAATGTTTTAGTTTCATCATGAAAGAACTTTCGCATAAAAAATAAATATGTGATATAGGTAATTTAAAGCACGAGGGCCCCTGGACGAAGGTCGCAGCGAAAAGCATGAGCTGCGATGCAAGCCAGGGGCTACATGGTGCCTATGGGCCCCCGGCAAACCACTGGTGCGTCACCAGTGGGATGATGTCGGGACAGTCGGGCACCGCACACTTCTAATACTTTAATAAGTTATATACTTAAGTTATCTAAGGGCACTATATTAAGGAGGCAATAAAAAGAATGTCCAAGGATTACTATACTGAAACACAAAACGGTGTTATACTTCACGTAAAGGTAAAGCCAAGAG
>JAGGXY010000035.1:0-9433 GCA_021162855.1 Methanobacteriota archaeon | reverse complement strand
AGTTTCTGATTTGTGTAGCATTTAAATGCAATAAAATGGAGAAGTTATATTGGTTAAAAGAGGGGATTGGAAATATTAGGAGTTCATCCGAAGACGTTATAGAGGTGTGCTAGGGAAGGTAAGATAAGGGTGGTTGATTTGATAAGGTAATTGTAGCATATCCAGACAGATTAGCAGGGTTTGGTCTCAAGTATATTGAAAGACATCTCAACTATTGTGGGGTTTCAGTGGAATTATAGAAGACTTGATAAGCATTATTACATCCCTTGCTGGAAAATTGTATGGGATGAGAAGCCACAAGGTTAAGAAGCTTAGGGAGACTGTTGAAAAGGAGTTGAAAGAGTGTGGAACTGATTAAATCTGTTAAGTTCAAGTATCACGGGGACTTGAACGAATTGTTCGGGGATTTCAAAGAAATGATAGAATTTTGTATTGACAAGGCTTTGGAACTTGGTATAACCTCTTACGCTAAGCTTAGAAAGTCGATTTACGGTGAGTGGAAGCGGAGATGGTATCCGAAGTATCACATTTACTATTGTCACTCAGCCTGTAAAATTGCTACAGCATAAAGAGAATACATGACGAGTATTCAAAGAAAAGAGAAAAAATTCAGAAAAAACTTGCTAAAAACCACATAAGATGAGAAAAATCTTAAAGAAGTATTCTAGAAGGAAGAAGAGAAGAGTCGAAGATTATTTACATAAAGTATCAAGTATAATAGTTTCTGAAGCAGTAAAGTATAATGCTAAGATTGTAATGGAAGATTTAAAGTATATACGAAACTCTGTTAATAGAAAGAGTAAGAACATAAGGAGAAGGTTAAATAGGTGGAACTTCAGAAGACTACAATTCTTCATAGAGTATAAGGCTAAATGGAATGGCTTAAGCGTTGATTATGTCAAAGCTTATAGGATCTCAAGCCTCTGCCCGAGGTGTGGGCACAAGCTGAAGAAAACCCGAAAGGGCAGAGATTGTTAAAATGCAAAATGTCGTTTAGAATTTGATAGGAGTATCATAGTAATACTTAATCTATTCAAGCCAGGATGTGGGAGTCCCATCCCCCGAACACTCCCCAATGAAGGAGGACGGGACAGGAGAACTCCTCAAGGCGGTTATTTAAACCACCTTGAGGAGAGAACGGTTTTGAGGTGATATTGTGTTCACGTTTAGTATCCTAAAGAAGGGTAATGAAAGGATTAAAAAGTACGATCTTATAGTGATAGGGGCTGGTCCTGCAGGACTTACGGCGGGCATTTATGGAGGAAGAGCAGGACTAAGGACAGCGATAATAGATGCTGGACTTTCTGGAGGACAGTTACTTACAGTTGATATCATAGAAAACTGGCCTGGAGAAATCACTATAAAAGGTTCTGACCTTGCGAAGAAGATGAAAGATCATGCCTCAAAGTACGCAGATATCTACGAGTTAACAGAGGTTAAGAATATAAAAAAGAAGAACGGGGAGTTCATTGTTGGAACTTCGGCTGGAGAATTTACTGCAAGAGCCATAATATTTGCAACAGGAGCTAAGAGGAAAAGACTTAACGTTCCGGGGGAAAAGGAATTTCTAGGGAAGGGGGTGTCTTACTGTGCTGTCTGTGATGGGTCCTTTTTTATTGGGAAGAAAGTAATAGTCGTGGGTGGTGGCAACACAGCGTTTTCAGATGCTATATATCTTAAGGGTATTGGTGTAGATGTTACCATAGTGCACAGAAGAAAGGAGTTCAGAGCCTTTAGGGCACTTATAAACAAGGCTAAAGACCTCGGTATAGAGTTTAGAACACCATATATAATCACAGAGATCATGGGAACCGATAAGGTACGCAAAGTAGTTCTTAAGAACGTTGAAACTGGAGAAATAGAGGAAATGATTGTAGATGGTGTGTTTATAGCAATAGGTCTTGAGCCAAATTCCAAGATTGCTAGAGAATTGGGCGTGGAAGTCGATGAACAAGGATTCATAAAGGTCGACAGGAACATGCGGACGAACGTTCCATATGTCTATGCAGCAGGGGATGTTACTGGTGGAATCATGCAGATCGTAAAAGCAACTGCAGAAGGCGCTATTGCTGCTCTTTCAGCTCATGAAGACTTATCTCATGGCTGAAAATTACAGGCAAGATCTCTCTATAATTTACAAATATTTTTAAAGGGCTTTTCAGAGAGAGTAAATTATTATGTTTGATAATAGTTTCCTAAAGTATGCTCACGATGATCCTAGTGGACTCTGAACTCGAACTTGTCCCAAAGAAACTTTGGGGAAATCCAATAATTGGAAAGAGTGCTAAGATGAGGGGAAAAACTCCAGAAACAATACTATTAGATGACAGCTATCATCATGGGGCCCTTAGGAAATTACCAGATGGTTGGAGACGTGGCAGACCAGATATAGTTCACATATTCCTTAACGTAGTTCAAGACTCACTTCTTAACAAGTATGGGCTTTTAAGGGTGTACGTTCACACAAGAAACAATCAAGTAATATACATACATCCAGAAACAAGGATAATTAAGCACTATATGCGCTTCGTGGGCTTGATGGAAGCCCTTTTTCAGAAGAAGATGCTACCAAGTGAGGAAGAACCCTTAATAGAGCTCTATGATGACATGCCCTTGAAAGAGCTTCTTGAAAAGATATCGCCTGATATAATCATAACGATGCATGAACGTGGAGAGAAAATTGACCTTTTGGATCTATTTTTCAAGAATAAGGATAAACATATAGCAGTACTTATAGGAGGCTTCCCAAAGGGAGATTTTTTGTCTCCTGTTGAAGAATATTCAGACTATCTGATATCATTGCATGATGAACCACTGAACGCATGGGTAGTAGCTGCTGAAATCCTTGTGCGATATGAAATAGCTCATGGAATTGGTGTTTATTCATCATCTATATCATCACAGTGATCTCAGCGTTTGGAGGCACATACTATGAGATCTTGGAGAGATCTTCCCAAAAGTCTTAGAGTTCGTATATTGAACTCAGATAGCTTTGGTGTAAGGTCAATGGCAACTGTTGTTGAGGTAGGAGATCTTAAGATCATGATAGATCCTGGAGCAGCCCTTGGACCTTATAGATATGGGCTTCCACCAGCACGAGAAGAGGAGCAGGCACTCCTTGAAGCAATAGACTTAATATCAAAAGAGGCAGAAGATTGTGATGTTATATTGATAACGCACTATCATTACGATCACTACATGCCAGAGGGGGAGTTCTACAGAGGGAAAACACTTCTAATAAAGCATCCTAGTAAGATGATAAATAGAAGCCAATATGGGCGCGCAAAGAAATTTCTCGAACATTTGAAGGGACTAGGAATACAGCCGACACTCACTAATGGCGGTATTTATGAAATTGAAAAGGTCTCTTTGGAGCTATCACCCCCAGTTCCTCATGGTCCTCCAGGGACCAAGCTCGGCTATGTCCTTATGGCTTACATAAAGGACAATGAGTCTGGTCTAAGTTTTCTATATACTTCAGATGTTCAGGGTCCTATAGATAGTTTTGCGCTTGAATGGATACTTTCCAAATCCCCTGATGTTGTGTTTGTGGATGGTCCTCCTACGTACCTTATGGGATACCGGATTCCGGCAAGGGACATAAGAACAGGTCTTGAGAACTTAAAGGTTATCGCAAGGTCTGCAAAGGTTCTTGTAGTAGATCATCACATGTGTAGAGACCTTAAATACTACGACTATATTAGTGACATTCCAAACGCCATGTCTGCAGCTTCATTTATGGATGTCGAAGAGAGGTTCTTAGAAGCCAGAAGGAAGAACCTTTGGAGGCACGAGGATTGGCGGTGATGTGTTTATGGCGCACATGAGGATAAAGACAAGGATTACTCTGTATGGAATGGCTTTTTTCTTCGAGGGCATAGCAGATGCTGTACTCTTCACACTCATGACGCCTATGATAAAGAGCCTTGGAGGAACGGATTTCGAGACACTACTTGCACACACTATGTATGGCATTGGGATGATGACCTCTTTTGTTTGGGGCTCTCTTTCAGATGTTCTTGGAAGAAAAGTGTTTCTCAGGGTTGGTTCTGCAGCGTTCATACCTCTTATGCTTATGGGGCTTGTGCTCTCAGGAAAGCTTAACATAGATCCAATACCTGCGTTTTATATTTTAATATTTGTATACTCTGCCCTTTACGCTATGACCTATCCCTCATTGATCGCCGAAGCCAGTTTGGAATCTAATCCCTCAAGGGCCTTTGGTTCTGTGAGTTTTGGTGACGCCCTTGGATGGGGTTTAGGGGGAGTTATAGCAGGTGCTATTGTTGATAGGGTCTCAATGGGTGCATTATGGGCGTTCATATGCGCTTCTTTGAGTTATTTAGTTTTTGCCCTGCTAGCTAACACAATAAAGGAGTCCAGAAAAGAGATCAGGCGTAAATATAAATATAAATTCAGATACTCTGCATTGATGTTATTGATCTCAGTGTTCTTCTTGAACTTCGGAAGAGAGTGGGTATATGGCCTCTTCTCAATAAAGACCTATCTTGAGATACTTGGAGGGTCAACGTTTTATTATAGTATATTCGTTACAATGCTACCCAGTGTGATAAGTGCTCTTGCAGTGCCCATATATGCTAGACTTACTGAGAAACTTGGTGGCCTTATTACCTATGGTCTCTCAATATTCCTGTACTCTCTGTTGGTTCCTATGATGGCCATGTCGACGGGCTATGTAGGGCTTATTATTTGGGTATTACCAGTATGGCCAGCATATGACATAGGATCCAAAAAGAGTGGAGAGGAGCTTGTTCCCAAGACTGCTAGAGGAAAAATTATTGGAGCTATGACTGCAATGGTAGAAATGGCAATGATAATAGCTGCAGTAGGTGGATATTTCTCTGACATACTTGGGAGAAGGTTCTCGATATTCCTAGGAGGATTGCTTGTGGTAGTAGCGATAGTTCCATATGCACTCATATTTTACTTTAAGAGAAGAGAACCCAAAGCCCAGTAAAGGTATGTTAAAAAAACATATATAATAGACGCCTCAATTATAAGGTATATCTGAGTGCGATATATCATCTTTCGATATTCTGAGACATGAGTCAAGGTATTAAAATAAAATAGGCCCAAATCAAAAATAAGAGCAAAATGATGTTATAAAGTATATCTTGTGAACATTATTGGAGGGATATTATAATGACAACTGAAGTGAAAGTCCAAGAGGAGATAAAATCAGACGAATATCTTGAGGATCAAACATTCTTGTTAAGAAAGTTTGAAGAAATTTACAGTACTGCAAAGAGTACATATCCATCAGAGCTTCCCTTAAAAACATTATCGCTTTGTCCTATCTGTCGTAGGATAATTCCTGCAGTATACTTCGAAGAGGATGGAGAACTCAGAATGATAAAGAAATGCCCCGAGCATGGGGTCTTTGAGGATATAATAGACGAAGACGTGAACTTCTATAAGAGATCTCTTAAATATGCCAAGACATGGGCAGGTAGTAAAGCGACGAGGAGGATCAAGTTCTCAATGGGGCCCATACAGAATACAGGAGCAAACTGTCCATTTGACTGTGGGTTGTGTCCAGCACATCTTTCTCATACAGCTCTGCTGAACTTAGTTGCAACTAACAGATGCAATCTAAGATGTTGGTATTGTTTCTTCTACGCAAAAGAAGGAGAACCTGTTTATGAGCCCTCTCTTGAGCAGATAAGATACATGCTTAAGAGAGGAAGAGAACTAAAACCATATCCTGCCGTTGCTATCCAGATCACTGGAGGAGAACCAACACTAAGAGATGATCTCGTTGAGATCGTTAAAATAGCAAAAGAGCTGGGTTATATTCATATACAGCTTAACACGAATGGTTTGAAGTTTGTTGAGAATCCAGAATATCTTATTGAGTTGAGAAAGGCAGGCGTGAATACGATGTATCTAAGCTTTGATGGTGTCGATGGAAAAACTAACTGGAAGAATCACTGGGAAGTTCCTTTTATATTGGAGGCAGCACGTAGGGCTGGTGGTCCTGGCATAGTCCTTGTTCCTACAGTCATAAAAGGTGTGAACGATGATCAAGTTGGTGACATAATAAATTTCGCGTTAAATCACCTTGACATAATAAGGGCTGTGAATTTCCAACCGGTATCTCTTGTAGGTATGATGCTTAAGAACAAAGACATAAGAAAATACAGGATCACGAAAACAGGGGTTATAAAGAGGATAGAGGAGTACACTAATGGACAGATAGGTAGGGAAGATTGGTATACAGTACCAACACCTTGGGAGATCAGTGAGCTCATAGAAGCCCTTACAGGAACTCCACAGTTTCATCTTTCCACGCACATCCTCTGTGGAGCTGGGACATATGTGTTCCTTAGTGATGATGGGAGAGTAATACCTATTACAAGGTTTGTGGATGTCGAGGGACTCTTCGAATACATCAGAGAACTCAGAGAAGATATAGAAAAGACAAAAACAGGATTCATGAAGAAACTAAAGGCTGCTAAATTGATCTTTGCACTGAGTAAGTTCATAGACAAGGAAAAGCAGCCAAAGGGGCTTGATCTTATAAAGATATTGAGGAAGGTATTCATATATCATAATTATAATGCCTTAGGAGAATTCCACCTGAAATCACTGTTCTTGGGCATGATGCACTTCCAGGATCTCTACAACTATGACGTAAACAGGGTACGTAGATGCCAGATACATTACGTAATGCCTGATGGTCGTATAGTACCTTTCTGTGCATTTAACGTGATCCCAGAGATATATCGTGATAAAGCCCAAGAGGCGTACAGTATACCATGGGAAGAATACAAGAAGATGCATCCTGAAGTGGATCTGGAGAAGGAGGTCTATAAGAGAGATCCTAAGTGGATTAAGGAAGTCGAGAACTCTGAACTATACAAGAAGACATACATAGAAATAAAGAACTTTTTTGAGTAATTTTCCTTGCTTATTTAATTTATAAATTTCTTCAGGTGATCTATATGCCGAGACTTGTAAGGGGCACTTTGAAGATACCTCCAACAGAGGATCTTGCGACCTTTCAGTATAAAATGCTACTGAAAAACTACATTTATAGGGCTAAGATTAGCGATAATGGTAGTTTTGAAGTACTTTTAAGAGATTTGCAAGATGAAGATAGTCTGGAGTTGTTAAAGAAAGAGTTTGATGTTATAGAAATCAGGGAAGTTATAAATATTGAAAAACTAGAAATATAGCCTTAGAACAGTTTTCTTAGCATTATATCTGCACAGACTACGCCCTTAAACATACCCTTCTCTATTATTGGATAACTGAACGTCACGACGTAGTCCTTAACGTTGTAGTCTAAGTAGGGTTCTATCCACATTTCTTTCATGGCCCTCTTGGTTTCCATATACCATGGCCTTTTAGTGTAATCAAAACCTGCTCCGATCTCAATTTTTGGGTATGTGAACATTCCAACGCCATCTATCGCTGCGTAAACTAGTGTTGTTACTCCCTCGAGATCCTTGTAAAGATCTCTCAGAACTGTGTCCACGGACTCTCCTGCAAGTATTCTTTGGATCTTTGCCTTCACACTTTCTTCAATCTTTTTCATATTTGACTTAACCTTTTTAAGGGACTTTTCTATTTTGACCACTTCTTCTCTCAAAAACGCGTCTAAATCTTTCGAAATCTTGACAGCTTCATTAAGCATCTGTTGAGCTTCTTTTAGGCGATCCTTAAGGTTTGAAAGGAAACTATAGAGTTCATTGAACTCCCTAGTGAAGTTCTCAATATGAAGAAGATCGTTCATGGTTTCTGAAAGGGCTTCTGTTAGCTTTTCTATACCTTCAGAAGTGGTTCTAGCAAATGCGTCCATATGTGCCCTAAAGTTCTCTATGACCTGTGAACCTTCTTTTAGTTCATTCTTCAACGTGCTTGCTTTTTTTATAATCTCATCAGAGATCTCATCGATCTTCTCAGCATATAACTTCGTCTCTGATGACAGTTTCTCTATGTTCTCTGCTACTACAGCAAATCCACTTCCATGCTCACCAACTCTTGTGGCTTCTATTGATGCATTTATAGCTAGAATGCTTGTCCTTCTAGCTATTCTGGAAATTTCATTCGTTATTGATGATATGTTCTTTAAGACACCTTCTAATGTGTCCCAATAGTTGTTTAAATTGCTAAACGTACTTATAACACTCTCTGCGACATCATTCAACTTATTGATTGTATCCTCTAAGTTACTTAGAATTTCTTCTGAGTAGCTTTGTCTATCGCTTATTTTTTCATATGCACTTACTGTATCCCTTGTAAGAGTATTCAAGTTTTCCCTAATATCTTCTAGGGATGTCACTATTTTGGAGAGTTCTACTGACAGTTTTTCATTATTTGCAGCAAGGCTTGATATCTGCTCACTCATCATGGAAGAGCGCTCCATCAGAGCTCTTAACCACTTAGAAATTTCCTCTAGAAAACCTATAAATGTGGAAAAAACCCTTCTAACAGTGTCCGTGGCACCTTTAAATATATTCAGTATATCATTACACTCATTCTCGAGAAATATTGAAAGAGCAGCTTTTCTAGTTTCTTCTGACGTTGATCCTGAAAGTCCTTGTCTTATGAACTCGTAGATTTTTTCTGGAACCCTATTAAGATATACTGAAACGACAAGTACTACTACAATTCCAGCAACCGATGCTATAGTTACAACCAAGTTTTTACTTACGAGCACACTATATAATAACAAGAATACAGGAATCACTACTATTGAAAGGGTAATATACGCTATCCTTCTCAAGACTTTTTCACCTCATTACAGTAAAGTTTCGGTATTCCGTATTGAAATTATTATTCCAAACAACTTTTGCATGTGTTATTTTGCCATACTGGTTTCCCGTATACATCCACTTTACAAGAGCTTCTACCTTCTCTTTCTCTCCTTGTAATATTATCTCAACGGATTCAGAGGATGTTATCTTGACCCATCCAGTAATGTTATGTCTCTGAGCAAATTCCTTAAGTGCATATGCCCAAAAGATATTTTTAACCCTTCCGTAACCAATAATATGAGCCTGTACGCGCATTTTCATCAACCTTAATGTAATACCTTCTCAATTCTCACACAAATGGAATAATAAGCCATACTCCATAAGAGTCTTCCCTTAGATGAACATGTATGTTGGGTGACAAACCATCATGTTTGTGCCCTTGTACATGACTATAACACCTTCATATATGTCTTCTGAGACCTTTGCTCTTGCGACAATTCTTTCCATGTCACCATATATAATCATCCTAAAGGAGGATGTTTGACTACTGAGAATACATGATAACTTATGTTGTGATAACTTAATATATAATATTATGATATTATGAGCTTGAACTCATTGTTGGGGGTTCTCCCTACGGAAGCTTTCATGAGATTCGATGACTTTTAACCCACTTCTCTGTTTCTAGAGGGGGTTAATCACTTAGGTTT
>JAGGXY010000026.1:0-3732 GCA_021162855.1 Methanobacteriota archaeon | reverse complement strand
CATGGAAGGCCACGCGCCAAAATACTCTCCAAAACAATGGGGGTAGTGCCGTTGGCCTTGACAGACACTAGTAAAGCCGTCCGAATGGTTAATGTGGAACTCCCTACCACGATACAAAACGAAACAGTAAGGAGAAACGGAAATGGGTATAAATAGAAAAATGGACAGATTAGTGCTCAAAAATGTTATATAAGTATCATGAACTTCTTCTAGTAATCCAAAAATGTGTATGAGGTGACAAAAGATGGTGCTTAGCCCCGATGACAAGAATTACATAGAAGACCTTTTCAGTAAGGAGTTAAGGGATCCTGTCAAGCTAATAATATTTAAGAAGGAAGGTTGGAAGTATCTCGAGAATTTAAGGGAAGTGCTTGATGAGATAGTATCCCTTTCAGGAGGTTTACTTTCTTATGAGATACATGACTACGAGAACGAAAAAGATCTTGTGAAAAAATACAACGTGGATAAGGCTCCTATAATTCTAATAACAAGAAATGGAGAAGATTTGGGAGTGAGGTTTGCAGGAACACCGTTTGGGTATGAGTTCAGCACATTCCTCGAGGCCATAATAAACGTATCCAAGAAGTCTACAGATCTTCCCAACGACGTTAAAGAACTTATTAAGAAGATAAATGAGCCTGTAAAGATCGAAGTTTACGTTACACCGTCATGTCCATATTGTCCAAATGCTGTAGCGACAGCGCACAAATTTGCGATAGAGAATGAGTACATAATTGGAGAAGGCGTAGAGGCTTATGAACATGAAGAGTTAGCAAATAAGTACGGGGTATCAGCAGTTCCTCACATAGTGATAAACAATGGAGCTCGTATGTTTGTTGGAGCGTATCCCCCTAAGGAGTTTGCTCTTGAGATACTAAAAGCCATAAGAAAAGCCTAAATAAAGCTAGTTTAATGTCCTTTTTTCCAGTTCATTATTTTTTCATAGTACTCTTTTGCAGCTCTTTTAGGATCATCAGATCTGTATATGGCTCTACCTACTATCACATAGTTTGCTCCTGCTTTGAGCGTTTCTACGAGCTCACCGCCTTGTGCCCCCACGCCGGGGGATATTATAATTTTACTCTCGAAGTGCTTTCTAACGTCCCTTATTATGCTAGGTCTTGTCGCAGGTGCAACAATACCATCAACGTCTGCTGACTCGATGATCTCTAGTAGTCTGTCATAGACTCTAGAGAATACATCCTCAACGCCTTTATGAGTCATGTATACCAGAGCAAAAACTTGGCTTTCGTAAGACCTAGCAACTTCTACAACGCTCTGAAGTGTATATAATCCAACGAAGCTATGTACTATTACCCCTCTAGCTCCATTTTCAAAGGCTTTTTCTGCGATGATCCTAGAAATCTCTGGAATATCAGCTATTTTGAAGTCACATATTACAGGAGCATAATCAGAAACTTTCTTTATTATTTCTACACCATTGGATAAGATTGCGGGCCATCCTATCTTATAAGCGCTGACATACTCCGCAGTATCCACGACTACTTTCATCAGGTGTCTTTCGTCGAGGATGTCTAGAGCGACGATAAGTCCATAGTCATTTATTCTTAAGACCATTTTTAGCCCTCCAGACGTCTGATATAACCTGTCTCACATAATAGGCTGCAAGTATCGACGTGATGCCGTTATCATACGGGGGTGTTATCTCAACTACGTCGAAACCCACTAAACGACTGGAAAAGTGCTCTATTACGAGGGATACTACATATGGATCAAGTCCAAACGGCTCAGGTGTACCAACTCCCGGGGCATATGCAGGATCAAGACCATCCATATCAAGGGTAATGTATATGGGCATGTTCCTAGATGATGCTTCGATGTCTTCAAGAACTTTAAACAAACCCACAGTTCTTATATCGAAGGGACTGTACATAAGTATATGTGTTCCCTGAGAAGAAAGTTTGTCAAAGAATAATATTTCCTCCGGAGAGATTGATCTCACACCGATTATTGCTATGTTTTCCACACCGATAAGTTCAGAGACTCTTTTCATAACACAAGCATGAGAATAATGATCTCCAAGATACTCATCGCGAAAGTCGGAGTGTGCATCAATGGATATCACAAATGGTTTAATGCCCTCTTTAATAAGACCTTTTATAGCTCCAAGGGTTATTGTATGTTCTCCTCCTAACCCTATAGGAAATTTGCCCTCAGACACAATTTTACTCACAGTGAACTCGACAGTGTCAATCATTGATGCAGCGTCTCCAAATTCTCCTAGATCTCCCATGTCGTGTATCGGTATATTTCTCAAGTCGAGTTTGCTCTTGAAGAAGATGCTTTCATAATTATAAGATGCTCTTCTGATTTCCTCTGGTGCATATCTCTGGCCTACTCTAAAAGATGCAGATCTATCATATGGGACTCCATAAATAACAAAATATGCATCAAAAAATGATGAAAGGGCATCGGCAAAAAGAGTCATGGGGCTCAAGCCCTCGTTATCTTGGCTTTACCCATGGACACTATATATTGGACTTCCTTTCCTGGTTGTAACCTTTCTCTGATCTCAGGGTCATCAGGCATTGAAAGTTCTAGCGTCTCGTATGTATCAAGATCCATTATTTGTACTGTATCACCCATGACTGCTATAACCTGCCCCTGTCTCTTGTCCACTATTGGTACTTTGACCTTGTCCTTTACGGGAGCTACTATGCTCCTCTTTTGGCCATCAAAAAGACCAATAGCCACTATTCTAGCCTTTGCATCTCCGTGCTTACCTGGTTTTGAGATGCTCATCTCAACGATCCTGCATGGCTCGTCATCAATGACGATATAAGCTCCAACGCGAAGCTCCCTGACCTCTTTCATTGTAAAGGACACACGAATCACCTCCTACTATACCATTAAAATGTTTTAGCCCTATTAACGTCTAGCATAAACGAGGATAGATACAGTAAGGTGAAATACACGATAATCTCTCAAACTTACACTGTGAACACTCTTATGAGAGTCTCTGGTACAATCTCCCTAATCGTACAGCTTCTTTGAATCTTGGGTGAACTGTCTCAGCTACTATTCATAGGTTACCTCAAGGATTCTTTAAATACTTTTTGCCCTTCTGGATTTCTACTAAACTGTTTTATCGTAGTGATCAACATCAGCAGGAAATCCTAAGTTCTAATCAGTTTATACATTACTTATAATAAGGGCTTAATAGACACACCTATAGTCCTCCACCTCGGAGGACTACAAACCTCCCCTAACGCAGGAAGGATGTCAACCATGAGCATCCAGCTAAGAGAAACTATACTAGATTATTTTGTTGGATAAGTACAATAGTATTCTCGGTAATCATGAGGGGAATAGAATATTAAATGAGCGCCTTGATGACGGCAAAGTAGCCATCAGGGACAGGATCGTGCTAATCCCACGTAAGGCGGGTTCTGTGGTGGCGATCAATGTCGCCTCCATGGGGCCACGGAACCTGATGAAGTGGCTGAGGGGGAAGCCCGTGCTCGCAGTCTCCGAAATACTCCAAATACAAAGCACGGGCAACCACTCTCCAACCAAGAGGAACAACACAGGAGTCTCCTTCCGGGGGAGTTAGTGTGATCTCGTGGAATCTTAATCCCAGTCTCTGCTTCTCGAGGAGGATAATCCCGTAGGGGTTGGCATTCATAGGCCTGTCATTGGGAGTTCTTCCCTCGGGGATCTCCAACTTTTTTGAATCCCTAATGTCTCGCATCCGAGGGTTCACGCCCCTCT
>JAGGXY010000023.1:0-16797 GCA_021162855.1 Methanobacteriota archaeon | reverse complement strand
CCAAGGATGTGGGATTTCCCTCCCCCTCCAATGCAGATGAAGAGGGGGAGTAGGGGTTATCCCGAATGGGGGCGAGGCCAATGATATGCCCTCGATGAACCCTGAGGGGGCTGAGGTTAATGTGCCCTAAGGCTTATATAGGGATTGGTATGCCTATATAAGCTGAACCCTTATCTGAGATCTTTTGCTACTATATATATTTGTGATCTACAACTTATAAAATTATTTTAACTTACGTGTTTTTTCTCACAAAATTTTTGTCGAAAAAAGCATCGTCCTTTATGATAGGGAAAATCCCAGCACTAACACAGATTGCTTGAATCTTGTTTCCTACCTTAATACCTGAAACTATATTTGTTTATATTTGTTGAGTATTGTCCAAATATATTGTATAATCGTCCTCAAATGTTCATATAAATGAAGTTCTTATTAGGAAGATTTCTACACAAAATCATTAATAATTACAAGAGGATATTGGGAATGTCTTATACATCAAAGTCCTCTTTGCTTTAGACTAAAATCATAACATCTTATCCCCAAAGTCCCTAGGAGATAATACTGATTTAAAGGAGATGAGCACTATGAAAAGAATTCTTAAAGTAGTACTCGCTCAATATGAAGCAAAACTCGGTGATAAGGAATGGAATTCCGAGAGGATCCTAGAGGTCACATCAAAGGTACGTAGTGACATCTACGCATTTCCAGAACTTTATCTCACAGGATATCTCATAAAGGACAGAGTATTATATCTTGCAGAGGACCTGAAGAATCCTTCTAGGGAATTAAAGAATCTTATAGAAAACCTAAGAGAGTTAAATTCACTAGTAATTTTTGGATTTCCAGAAAAAGATCTAAGAGGAATTTATTATAACTCAGCAATGATATTGGGTAAAGGACTTATTAAAGTATACAGGAAATCTCATCTTCCAAACTTTGGCCCATTTAGGGAGATGCTATATTACTCACCAGGGGAGCCCTATCAACCAATAATAGAAGTAAATAATGATCTTAGAATAGGCATAGAAATATGTTATGACATCTTCTTTCCCGAGATTGCCAAATATTACGCCCTTCAAGGAGCAGATCTTCTCATAACAATTTCAGCATCGCCAATAACCTCTAGAGCACTATTTGAGAAGCTTATACCAGCAAGAGCTATTGAAAACGTTTTATACCATGCATATGTTAACTATCCAGGGGTTTCCGAGGATCTTCTCTTTTGGGGTGGGAGTCGAGTAGTAGATCCTAGAGGAAACATAATATCTAAAGCCAAATACTTTGAGGAGGATCTCGTCATAGCTGAAATAGACTTAGAGAAGCTTAACGTAATGAGACTCTTAAGACCCACATATAGAGATACAATAATAAGTCACTAAGGAGTACCACTCTGAGGATGCTTATGATGGACATCATCAAGAACATCCCTAAGGATCTCGAAAGTATCTATGGAAATCTAGTTGAAACCCTTGAAGCCTCTGTTAAGAATCTAAGGGAGATTTATCATACCAAAGACTTCGGAATAGCGTTTTCTGGAGGACTTGATAGTAGCCTCTTAGGATACCTAGCAATGAAGTACTTAAATCCAACGTTTTATGTTGTTGGATTTGAACATTCAAAGGACATAGAAAACGCAATTGAGAGTCTCTCTCTTATGTTTGGAGAAGATTATGCGAGAAGACTGAAAGTCATAAAGATCACGGACGACTATGTCCTCGAAGCCCTTAAGGTGTTCTCTAAACTTGGCCTTGAGGATGTGCTTACAGCATCATTTGAAGTCCCATTATATATAGTCCTAAAGCATTCAGATGAAAAGGTTATAATAAGTGGCCAAGGAGCGGATGAACTCTTCGGAGGATACATGAAGTATCTCAAAGACCCAACACTAATGGAAGAAGACTTCAAAAGATTATTGGAGGTTACCATAACGTTTGAGGACAAACTTGCTATGCTCTTTCAAAAGACTATTGCAAGGCCATACCTCTCAGAGGAAATTATAACCATTGCAAAGAGCCTTCCTATAAAGGAAAAAGTCTACAAGGGCATAAGGAAGCTTGCATTAAGACGCGTAGCTTATCTACTAGGCCTTCCAGAGGAGATCATTAAAAGGGAGAAAAAAGCAGCTCAATATGGTAGCGGTGTTATGAGAAGCATGAGAAGAATCGCTAAATCCCTAGATATAGATCTCAGGGATCTCCTTAAGGTGCTCTCAAATGAGAGTTAAAGATCTAGGCGAGCGAGAGATCCTTAAGAGAATCAGATCCCTTATGGCTTCACCTACAATTGGAGACGATTGTGCAGCATTACCTTTTGGAGATTATTATCTCCTCTTAACAATAGATGGGATTCATGAAGAGACGGATATCCCTAAAGGATCCACATTTTACGAAATAGGCTGGTATGCATGTGCCTCAACGATAAGTGATATAGCGTCCAAAGGTGGAAGACCACTTAGTGTGCTTGTGTCACTTTTTCTCCCAGATAATATGGAGGAACGCTTAGTAATGGAGTTCTTAAAGGGAGTAGAATCCTGTGCTTCACTGTACGGTGCAGGTCTTGATGGAGGAGATCTGAACTATGGAGACTCATTCTCAGCTGACGTTGTAGGTTTAGGTCTGGTAGAAAAAGAATACTATGTTTCTAGATACGGTGCTATGCCTGGAGATCTAGTTATTGTTACGGGAACCTTTGGCACACCATCTGCTGTACTAGAAAAGATCCTCAAAGGAGAACATACACCAAAACACGTTAGAGAGAAGCTCTTAATGCCAAGACCTAGAGTAAGAGAGGCTATCTTTCTAACGTCAACTGGACTAATAACTGCATCAATAGATTCCTCTGATGGTCTTTATGAATCTCTTAGAACACTTTCAGAGAGCTCGGAGGTCAAAATCGTAATAGATTATGAAAAAATCCCAAAAGATGAGTGGCTTGAAAGGAACTTCTCAGAAGAACAGGTATTTAAGCACGTCCTCTTTGGGGGAGGGGAGTTCGAGCTTGTTATGACGGCACGGCCAGAAATTATTGATTATATAAATAGGATTAGTGAATTAACTGGAACGGATATTACTATAATTGGTGAGGTACTTGAGGGAAGAGGCGTCTATATAAGCCATCAGGGAGAGATTGTGGAGGTATGTGGCCATGGATGGGACACATTTAGATCGAAGGGTAATAGGCATACTAGGTGGCATGGGTCCTCTGGCAACAGTTGAGCTCGAAAGAAGAATAGTGCTTTACAATAAGAGGGCAAAAAGAGATCAAGATCATGTTCCCATGATAGTTGTGAACGATCCTAGAGTACCTGATAGAACATCTTACATTAAGGGAACAGGCCCTGACCCAAGGCCAAAGATCATAGAAGGACTCAAAAAGCTTGAAACTGCTGGGGCAGAGATCGTATTCATCCCATGCAATACTGCTCATGCATTTTATGAAGATCTCGTAAAAAACACTCGATTGCCAGTATACCACATGCCATATAGAGCTCTCGAAGAGGCTATAAAAATTGGAAAAAGAATTGGGCTTCTAGCCACTTTGGGCACATATATGGCAGACGTATATAGAAAAATCTCAAAAAAGATCAGCGAGAACCTTGAGGTAGTGTATCCTGACAGAGATACTATGAATAGCGTGATGGAAGTAATATATAAAGGTGTTAAAGGCGCAAAGGGAGTTCACAACGACGATATAAAAAAGATTGTAAAAAGGCTAAACAACGTAGATGTAATCATACTTGGATGTACGGAACTATCTTTGTTAAAAGACATGTTTAGATTATATACAGAAGTCGTAGACCCCTTAGATGTCGCTGCACATGATGCAATACGGTTCTCCTATAGAGAAGTCTCTGAGAAGGATATAATACCCAGCTCACTATGAACTAGCGATTCCATATCTTTTCTTTTATATATCCTTTGTATATTATACTGTAATCCTATTTACCTCATCCCTCATTGTTCGGCCGGATCCCGTAAGGTCTTTAATAAGACCCTCGATATCCTTTATACTTGCCGTCAGCTCCTGGATAATACTATTTATCTCCTCAGCAGAGCTTGATATCTCTTCTGACATTGCAGCTAGCTCACTTACACTATCAAGGATCTTGTTAAGTCTCGCAGTGCTTTCCTTTTCAAAGCCTTCAGACACTTGCTGGAACTGTTCTGCAGAAGATCCTATTGTATTCACGAAGCTTAGGGCATTCTCCAATGCATTCTTTATGCTCTCTGTTATAGTATCCGCCCTTTTCATCGTATCATCTGCAATGTTAGATACTGTGTCTATCTGTGATATTATTGACTGAATATTTGTGTTTATCTTTTCTATCATTTCCTTAGAGTTCTCTGCTAATTTTCTTATTTCTTCAGCCACTACTGCAAACACGCTTCCCCCACCTTGTGTGTTTTCGGTTCTAGCTGCTTCTATTGCCGCATTTATCGCAATTATATTCGTTTGATCAGCGATATCTCTTATGGTATCAATGATATTTGAAATTGTTCCAGTGAACTCTTTAAGGGATCTTAACTTTCCAAGAAGGTTCTTTAGATCATTACTGAGTACGGTAACACCCTCGTTGGCTTTATTTATTATCTCATGGCTTGCTTTTAGTTCCGTTAAGTTTTTCGTAAGCATCTTAACACCTTCTATGATCTTAGAGTTCATTTTTGAGATCTCTTCCATAGTCTTAGAAGCATTCTCATTTATGTTTACAGCTCTTGTGGACATCTCTTGAGCAGCATATGCGAACTTCTCAACGTTTGTAGCTATTTGATCAGCGTTCTTAGCGAGGACTTCTATTTTTTTCTTAATTTCTTCAGTTTTGGACATAACAACTTTTGTTGACTCCTCAACAGAAGTTACAAGCTTTCTCAGATTGGCCACAGTTTTAGAGATGTTCGTTATTATGTCTCTGAACTCTTTAATTGATGTCTTAACCATATCTGGAGAGATTTGAACCGTGAGATCCCCCTCTGCAACCTTACTTAATGTTTCCAGAATAAGCTCCTGCGCTTGACTTTCCCTGCTAATGAAAAGATACGCTACTGTAGCTACTAAAACAATTGTTAGAGCCCCTGCTATGTAACCTGCATAGCTTCCAAAAAATCTCGTCACTACAATATCAACAACGAGTACTGTGACCATTGATGATATTGCAAGAATCAATGTAAAAGCCTTTAATGATAATCCTTTTGCCAAAATCATCACCTGCTTTCATTTTTTCGCAGAGCCTTTGATAATAATATAATTATTTAGACCACGGTAAGTTACAATATAACCTTAATATAAAGCTCAACATTATATTTATTTCTTGCAAGATATCCATAATGAAGATCAATAGTCATTGAAGAAAAGCTTACACAAATGACGTCTGCTTTTTGGAATTAAATTGTCCTACTACTTTAGAAATAACAGAACAAAGAAGAGTACTATTCCTAAAACAATAAAAACATAAGATAATATTACACCTATTTTATAAAGGAGCAAAATCTTTGCACGCTTTTCTGGATCCTCAGAAATTTCTTTTAATATGTCATGCATATGCCTCTTCCTTTTTCCTTTTTATTAGCTTCTTTCTGTAGAACTCTTCTCTAGCCCTTTCTTCAAGGACTAAGGATATCCACTTTATTGACTGCTGTAACTTTGGAATCATTATGTACTTGAGGGCATTAACCCTTCTTCTAGTCTTCATTATTTCGTCCGATAACTCTAGTAGTGCATGCTCCACTTCTATAAGCTTTGTGAGGTTTTCGGTAGTGTTTTTCATAAGTGTTAGCATCTCATCAAACGCGGCCGTTGAAGCATAGAGCGTATACTTTGGTTCCCACTCTACTCTTTCTATCCTTGGAACGGATACTCCCATGATGTATTGTTGGCTTATCTTTATGTTCTTAATTGGGGGAATCGCAGCGATAACACTGTCAATATCCTTTCCTAGAATGGCCTTAGCTTCCTTATACTTTTCGTATATTTGTTTAAGACTCTCCTCCACGTCCTTTCTCAAGTTATTTCTGAGCTTTATAAGCTCAAAAAATCTTGAAATGAGGGCGTCTCTTTTTTCTTCTAGGAGTTCATATCCTCTCTTTGCAAGAGCCAGCCTCTTTCTTAGTGCCAGAAGTTCCATACGTGTTGGCTTTGGTCCTTCACCGATCTTAGCCAACTTACGCTCCCCTCCTCTTGTAATACTTCTTTATATGCTCTTCCCTGATCTTCTTTAGTTCTGTCTCAGGGAACATAGAGAGCAACTCCCATGCAATATCCAGTGTTTGCTCTATAGTTCTGTGTTCATATCTTCCCTGAGCTACGAATTCTCTTTCAAATCTGTCTGCGAATATGAGGTACCTTTTTTCTCTTTCTGATAGAGATTCCTCTCCTATAACTGCAACAAGCTCTCTAAGGTTTCTTCCTTCAGCATATGCTGCATAAAGCTGATCTTTGACTTCTGCATGATCTTCCCTTGTTCTTCCCTTTCCTATACCTTGCTTCATCAGTCTGGAGAGTGATGGCAGAACGTCTATTGGTGGATATATGCCCGCATTGTGAAGTGATCTTGAGAACACTATCTGGCCCTCAGTTATGTATCCCGTTAGATCAGGCACTGGATGCGTTATGTCGTCATCTGGCATCGTAAGTATTGGCATCTGTGTTATGCTTCCTTTTCTTCCCTTTATTCTGCCAGCTCTTTCATATATCGTTGCTAAGTCGGTGTACATGTATCCTGGGTATCCTCTTCTTCCAGGAACCTCTTCTCTCGCAGCAGAAATCTCACGAAGTGCCTCTGCATAGTTAGTCATATCCGTCAATATAACAAGGACGTGCATATCATGTTCGAACGCAAGATACTCCGCTATTGTAAGTGCAATCCTAGGGGCTAGTAGCCTCTCCATTGCTGGTTCATCTGCAAGATTCAATATGACAACACTCCTACTAAGAGCACCAGTACTTCTGAACTCGTTTATGAAGAAACTTGCCTCTTCTGCTGTTATTCCCATTCCACAGAATACCACAGCAAACGGCTCTTCAGTACCCCTCACTCTTGCCTGCCTTGCGACCTGAGCTGCAAGCTCGTTATGGGGCATTCCAGATCCCGAGAATATTGGAAGCTTCTGACCTCTAACAAGCGTGTTCATTCCATCTATAGCAGATATTCCTGTTTCTATGAACTCCCTTGGATATTGTCTTGCATATGGATTTATTGGGCTCCCGTTGACATCAAGCCTCTCTTCTGGAATTATTGGCGGTCCTCCATCTCTTGGATTTCCAAGGCCGTCAAGTATTCTGCCTAGCATATCTGTTGATACCCCTATGCGGAACGTCTGTCCTGTGAATATAACGCTTGCCTTCTTGACATCTATACCTCTTGTACCTCCAAGCACCTGAACTACTGCTAGTCCACGTCTGCTTTCTAATACCTGTCCTATACGCTCCTCACCGCTTTCAAGTTTCACCTTTACGATCTCTCCATACATGGCATCTTGAACTCCTTCAACGAATATTAGAGGACCTGCTATCTGTGAAATCGCGTTGTATTCTCTTGTGACACTCAAGATCACTCACCTCCATATAGTGATCTTATTGATGATACTATTTCATTAATTATCGCATTAATCTCATTCTCTGCTTTATCTTCCTCAATAAGCTTCATCCTAGCAATCTTATATTTCACTGGTAACTCCTTAAGCCTCACTATGCTTGCTCCTTTCTCAAGGGCTCTTAGGCCTTCTCTGTAGAATGTTATTATTGCCTTAAGCATTAGATACTGTTTCTTCAATGAGCAGTATGTATCTATAGGGTCAAAAGCATTCTGCTGTAAGAAATCTTCCCTGATCATTCTTGCTACTTCCATAAGTAGCTGATCTTTCCTCGGAAGTGCATCAGGACCTACAAGCTTTACTATCTCCTGAAGTTCAGCCTCTCTTTGAAGTATTCCCATTGCTTCTCTTCTCAGCTCTGGGAAGTCCTCAGCTATATTTTCTTTATACCATTTCTCTAGCTTATCTACGTAAAGTGAATAGGACTTAAGCCAGTTAACTGACGGGAAGTGTCTTTGATCTGCAAGAGCTGCATCAAGTGCCCAAAAGACCTTCACAACACGCAAGGTGCTCTGAGTTACTGGTTCTGAGAAGTCTCCTCCTGGTGGGGATACGGCCCCTATAACTGAGATGGATCCTATCCTATCCTCACTTCCGAGCGTTATCACACGCCCTGCTCTTTCATAAAACTCTGAGATCCTCGAGGCTAAATAAGCTGGGAATCCCTCTTCACCTGGCATCTCCTCAAGTCTTCCAGAGATCTCACGAAGTGCTTCTGCCCATCTCGATGTAGAATCAGCCATTAACGCTACGTTGTATCCCATGTCTCTATAGTACTCTGCTATAGTTATTCCCATGTATATGGATGCCTCTCTAGCAGCAACTGGCATATTAGACGTGTTTGCTATTAGCACTGTTCTGAACATCAATGGCTTGCCTGTCCTCGGATCCTGCAAATGTGGGAACTCCTCGAGAACTTCTGTCATCTCGTTCCCTCTTTCTCCACAGCCTATGTAGACAACTATGTCAGCATCAGACCATTTCGCTAACTGATGTTGTGAGACTGTCTTTCCTGTACCGAATCCTCCTGGTATAGCCGCTGTACCACCCTTAGCTATAGGGAAGAATGTATCAAACACCCTTTGACCAGTTATCAGAGGAGTCTCTGGGTCAAGGCGTCTCTTAAATGGTCTTGGAACTCTTATTGGCCACTTATGATACATCTTAAGCTCATATATCTTACCTCCAGACTCCACTTTTGCAATGATATCTTCTACAGTGTACTCCCCTTCTTCAGCAATCCATACGATCTTACCCTGAATATTTGGTGGTACCAAAATCCTATGCTCTACGGTCTCTGTCTCTGGAACAACTCCCAAGATGTCACCCTCATGAACGTAATCTCCCACTTTTACCTTTGGTGTGAAGTGCCATTTCTTCTTCCTATCGAGAGCAAACTCGTGAACACCCCTTCTAACGAAATCTCCAATGAGCGCTCTTATCTTATCAAGGGGTCTTTGAACACCGTCATATATGTTTCCAAGAAGCCCCGGACCAAGCTCTGCTGAAAGAGGCTCTCCCGTGGAGTATATTTTATCGCCAGGCTTAAGTCCTGTTGTGTCCTCATACACTTGAACAGTGACCTTGTCTCCTTTAATCCTTATGATCTCACCAAGAAGCTCCTCATCCCCCACACGAACAACATCATACATCTTTGCTCCAAGCATTCCCTCTGCTTCCACAACTGGACCTGCTATTCTTACAATTTTGCCTTGAATCACAAGAATCACCTCCTGGATATATCAAACCCTATAGCTTCTCTCACAAGCGCGTCTATTGGGTCATACGGTAATTTCTCCCAATGTGGCCCAGGAAGATAAACGACTATTGGAGCTTTTTCTGGAACTTCATTTCTAATTATCTTTAATTCCTTCCTAACAATGTCAAAGAATTTCTCCTCAACAATGGCTACCCTCACATTATCTTCTACGCACTTCCATAGAGCTTTTCTAGCATCCTCAGCGTCCTCAACCATATACGACTTTTTTATTCCCCATGCAGAGAATACCTTAACGAACTCCTCAGACCCTATGCTGGCTATCATTCATCTTTCACCCATAAACAGCCATCTTGAGAAGTCTTTCTTTTGGTATTCTCTCCACTACACCATATATTCCCAGCCTTAGGTTTCTTATCCCAAAGCTGAGCGATGTAAGGAACCTCATTAATGGGCCTGCTGTCAATGAGTACTTGTGTTCAAGCATTGACATGATCCTCATAAGGCCCCTTGATATGGATGCCTCTATGAGTGATAAATCTATTTTTTCTCGAGCTATCACTAAGCCCTTAAGCTCTTCTTCATATGGTGTTCCTTGAAGCTCTGCTATCACTTCATTTATGCTTGTGGCCTCTGAGAGCTTATGAAGAGTCCATTTGCTTAAATACATTCCTTCCCCAAGAGTTAGGCTCTCTATATATTCACTGCTAAGTCCAAGCGTTATTCCTCTGAGTATTATTAAAATATTATAGTAGTCCTTGTAGTTAAGCATGAACTCCTTCACTGCACCGGCAACGCTTTCATCCACAAGTCTTGATGAGTCATCAAGACCCCTTATTGCCATTAAGAAGAGTTCCCTTTCACCCTCAACTGGATCCTCTGGAAGCGATATTCCTATCGTTGAAAGCGCTGATCTTAGTGAATCATAGCTCGAAACTCCAGATATAAGGCTTGCCATTCGTGGATCTAATGCCTGCATTATTGTAAGATCTGGCTTAACACCGGAGGATATTGTTCTTATAGCTTTTATAAGCTCTTCAAACACTATAAGACGTTTATAAGCTTTGAAAAACGGTTCTATGAGCTTTGGAATGTGCTTTTCAATGAGCTTCATCTTTGATATAAAGTCATTTATTAGATACTTTTCCAACATCCTCGGATCTTCAGAGAGCTCTACTTCCACCCCTGCACTCCTCAGATTTTGTACAACACTTATTATGTCTCTAGAGTCATATAGTTCCTCTAGGAAAGCCCTGTCTATGTGCTTTCTGCCCAACACTGCTATGAGAGAATTCAGGTATGCAAATGATATTATCTGCCTCATTGTTGGAAAGAGAGTTGTAATAAATATAAACACAAAGAGGCCCGCAACAAGGACTATTAGAAGTATCAGATAAGGAAGGCCTTCTCCCAGAAGCCACTGCATTAACGTGTTCCAATCCACGGATATCACCCACTTACTCCTCACCGATCAGGATTTTAAAGATGTCTTCTGCATGATCTTCCCAGAACCTGTTGAGCAATGTACTTATCCTTGCATCGATCCTAACTTTTCCTGTAACATCCTCCAATATTATTCCCCCATCACCCTCGATAGGATCTGTAACGTCTAATCCATACTTCGATGCTACACTTCTTGCTGCATTTTCCCAACCTTTTACTGGAATTATCTTTGCATTATCTAGTAGATTCTTCTGAAGAACCCTTTCTATGTATTTAACCTTTAGATCCTCGTCAAGTGTCTTAAGCTTTTCATATACCATAACCTTCAGATCCTCAAGGAGTCTAGTCTTCAACTCCAGTATCTTCATCCTCCATGCACTCTCAGCCTCAGAGACTCTCTTTCTAAATTCTATATCTGCGTCAGTCTTAGCCTTACTTAGCATCTTCTCCCTAAGATCTTCTAAATCTCTTTTATGACTCTCTTTAAGCATTTCCACACGTTTTTTTGCTTCGTTTATGACTTCTTCTACGTGTTTTTTTGCCTTTTCCCTTATAGCTTCAATAATCTTGTTAACATCACCGTGTATCTCCACGTGAACACCTCCCTTATAATAATGACAGTCCTATGAGTATGAGTATCACCACGAGTAAACCAAATATTGCAAACGTCTCTGAAAGAACTGAGAATAGTAATCCTCTCCCCATAGCACCCTCTCTATCGCACATCACGTTTATTGTCGCAGCTGCCGTTATACCCTGACCTATTGCTGAAAGACCAGCAAGTCCTATGGATAGACCCCCTCCTATCATAGCAATAGTGGTTTCTATGCTCAAGTTCTTCGCAATACCAAACAGACCTACGGACACTCCGAAGAGGATTGATGTAAGTAAACCGTATATAGCTTGTGTCTCAGGAATTGCAGAGAAGAGTATAGCCTTGCCGAACATCTCATTTCTCCTTGCTATAATGTTTATCGCATTACCCGCCGTTATACCCTGGCCAACAGCAGAGAGGCCAGCTATTCCTGTAGCAAAACCCATTGCGATAGCCACTATACCAATAGTTATTGAGGCCGTATGTACTCCTCCAATTATGCCAGAATACATGAAAAGTATAAGGGCTATTAACAGCCCATATATGGCCTGTGTTTCAGGAATTGCAGAAAATATCAATGATCTCCCGAATAAGTTCTCATTGTTCAAGGTATTACCAACAGCCATAGCTGCCGTTATACCCTGGCCAACAGCAGAGAAGCCAGCAAATCCTGTAGATAAACCAGCACCTACTGCTACAAGTGCAACCGCTGTTCCAACGTCCTTCGGAGCTCCCCCTATTATTCCTGCACCAAGAAGTGCCAAGATAGCTACAAGTAATGCATAGATTATCTGCGTCTCTGGGACTACAGAGAACACTAGAGATTTACCAAACATTTCTCCTTTTTCAGAACTAGCATAGATTCCTGCTCCTGCAGTAACACCAAGTCCAATTGCTGACGTGCTTGCAATACCAACAGCAAGCCCTGCTCCTACAGCGACTATACTTGCGGAGATCGGATATTCAATTGATGGACGACCTCCAACTAAACCAAAACCTAGTAGGATGAGGATTGCTATTAGGAGACTGAATATTGCTTGAGTCTCAGGAATTGCAGAGAACACTAAGGCCTTACCGAACATCTTCTCGTCCCTTTGTACTACACTTATCCCATACGCAGCAGTCACTCCTTGACCTATAGCCGAAGTTCCAGCGATTCCTATTCCAACACCAGCACCAAGTGCTGCAAGACCAACAGATGCTGGCAATGTAGCAGAAACTCTTCCCAGGATTCCAGCTCCTAAAAGTATTATCACTGCTATCAGCAAGCCATATATGGCTTGAGTTTCAGGTATTACTGAAAATATCAGAGAGCGCCCAAACATCTCCCTCTTTTCCTTAGTAGCCAGTATACCATAGCCTGCAGTGACCCCTAAACCTATGGCAGAAGTTCCTGCAAATCCAACAGCTAGACCAGCTCCAATAGCAGCAAGTCCATGACCTAAAGACATCTCCACAGAACTTGCGCCAAGAAATCCTCCAAATGCCAGAAGCATTATCGTGATCAAAAGACCAAATATTGCTTGAGTCTCAGGAATTGCAGAGAACACCAATGCTCTACCGAACATGTTAGGATCCTCAGACGAAGCTCTTATTCCAAGAGCTGCTGTTATACCCTGGCCTATAGCAGAAGTACCCGCAATACCCACAGATAAACCCGCACCTATTGCTATAAGACCTAAAGGTATTGATATATCGCGTAGGCCTCCTCCTAACAACCCCACAGAGAATAGTATCAAAGTTGCTGTCAAGAGACCATAGAGGGCCTGAGTTTCAGGGACAACAGAAAACACAAGGGCTCTCCCAAATATAGTCTCGTTTTCAGAGACTTTACTAATGCCTTCTCCAGCAGTTATTCCCTGTCCTATAGCAGATGATGCAGCAAAGCCTACTGAAAACGCTGCTCCTAAAACAGCAAGTGCAGTACCTAAACCTATACTCCTGAAGCCTCCACCAAATGTTCCTATGCCCACGAGGATCAATATCGATACAAGAAGTGCATATATCATTTGGGTCTCTGGAACTATTGAGAATACTATGGCCCTACCGAATAGACGCTCCTTCTCACTGACCACCCTAACTCCGTGCGCCGCAGTTATACCTAAACCGATAGCCGAGATCCCTCCAAGACCTGTAGAAATCCCCGCAGCTAATAAGGCAAGCGCCTGACCAAGACTTATCTCAGCAAGATTTCCAAATATACCTACTGAAAGCAATATCAGGAATCCTACCAAAAGGCCAAATATGGCATGCGTTTCTGAAAGGACTGAGAATACAAGAGCCCTACCGAACATTCCTTCATTCTTCATGACAGCATTTATTCCAGAAGCTGCTGTTATACCCTGGCCTATAGCAGAAGTACCCGCAATACCCACAGACAGGGCTGCTCCTAACATTGCAATCGCTATTTCAACAGGCACGTCCTTTATCTCTGCTCCAAGGAATCCTGTGTACATGAGAATTATTATGGCCATGAGAAGGCCATATATGGCTTGAGTTTCAGGGACAACTGAAAAAACTATCGCTCTACCAAAGACTCTATCGTCTTCTGCTATGGCCCTTACTCCAGCAGAAGCAGTCACTCCCTGACCTATTGCTGAAAGGCCAGCAAATCCAACAGAAACACCTGCTGCTAAAGCAGCTATTCCAGTACCTAATGAAAGATCTACAGGATTCCTAAAAAGAATTCCTGTCTTGAGAAGAATTATAATTGCAACAAGAAGACCGTATATTGCCTGAGTCTGAGGAATTGCAGAGAAAAGTATTGCCCTACCAAACTTCTCGGGTTTATCTCCGGAAACGCCAATACCCGCAGACCCCACTATTCCAACACCTACACCTGACCCTATTGCAGATAATCCCACTGCTAAACCAGCTCCTATGATCGCTAACGCTGTTCCGAGAGTTACCATTACTCCTCACCCTCTACAATCGTATACTCTCTAATCTCAGAGAACGGCTTGAACTCTACGCCACCAGACTCATAGAACTTCCCAAAAAACTCCACATACTGCAATCTAAGTGAGTGTACGAATGATCCAAGGTTTTGTAGTACTGCATTTATAAGGTGCCCTCCAAGCCATATCAGTAAGGCTATTGGAATTAGGAAAGGCGTTGCAGACACAAGAAGACCAACTATGATGTTTATAGTCATAGCAGTTCCTGATGTTGCTAAGTCTAATGCAAGGATACGCGTATATGATAACCACTCTCCAATGAATCCCGTTATCTCGAAGAATCCTAGACCCTTATGCTCAATGAATATGAGTAGGAGGCCCACTATGACGCCTACATATGCTAGGTTCATTACCAATGGGGAAAACTCCCTTCCAAAAAGGTAATTCAGTATCAATACTGCACCAGCTGGCTGAAGAATGAACCAAGAAACTCTATCACAAATGAACTCCTTTACATGCCCCTCGCGAAGTAGCTGATATGAAGAAAGTATCATCCCTAGGTTCAGCTGGAACAGCCCTATATACAACGACAGCATTAGTAGCTTCATTGGATCAGAAAATGGGTCATATAACATTGGAACATTTATTCCAAGGAATCTCTGAAACGTGTCTCCAAAGTAACCTCCTTGTATTGCTCCAACTATCATGGAAGTAAATCCTGATGTTGCCATAAGGAATCCAAAGTCATATATGTTGCGCTTATACTTACCCATTCCACGCATGAGCAGAATTCCCAAAAGGAACACGAGAAAACCGTATAAGAAGTCCCCTAACATTATTCCATAGTATATTGCAAATATGGGTCCTATGATAATCGTTGGATCTATTTTACCATACTTTGGAAGGGAGAACAACCTAGTAAGGAACTCAAAAGGTTGTGCCCATTTTGGATTCTTCAGAAGTATTGGTGCATCCTCTCCTACTTCTGCCTCTTCCATTCCTATGACTGCTTTTCCTTCTGTTACTCTTTCTACAGTATCTTTGAATTTTTCTATGAATCTCTCAGGAACCCAAAAGGCCAGAACCCGTGTATATAAGCTCTCTCCAGACCTCGACGGTACAAGTCTCCTGGCTTTTTCATTTCTCACTTCATCATATAATATCTTTAATTTCTCCTCATGTTCTTGATAAAGTCTCACTATTTCGGATCTCTTTTCCTTTATCTTTTCTCTTAGGGAGTTGATCTTCTCCTTTAGAGTATCAAGATATTCTTTCTTGGCGCCCTTGGCGTCTTCAGGTATTTGTATTATACTAAGTACTCCCGGGGGAATATCATCAAGTAATAGGTTCCAAGACTTTCTTTCTGCAAGTATTAGCCCATAATAAACGGTTTCCTTGCCTCTTTTAACAGATTTTATTACGTAGGCTATAGAATGTTTCTCAGCATACTCCTTAAAGGTTTCGAAATTATTCAATCGTGCTATCACAGCCACACTAAAGTCCCCTACTCTAACATATCTAAGATCTATGTCCTCAAAAGGGATCTCCTCTATCACTCCAATGAGGTTTTTAGTAGACTCAATACTATCTGCCAGCTCTTTTATCTCTTGGTCTAATCTTTCAACTTCTGCTAGGATCTTGGGAACGTACTCCTGGCATTCCTTTATTATCTCGTTCAGATTCTTTCTTTTGGTTTTAAATTTCTTTGGTGGATGTGGCTTTATAAGTTCTTTAATCCCTGACGGTTTTCTTACATATTTCTCAAATGTGTCAATTATCCTTGAGAGCGTTAGTTCGTAACTTGAGATCTCTCTGAAATACTCTAATGGCCCACCGGGAGACACTTCCTTAATGAACTTATGAATGTCCTCCACTTGAGCTATTCCAGCTCTCTGTATCTCAAACAAAAAGCGTTCAGTATAATCTTTTGGCATTATAACTATTACTTTGTACATCTTTTCTGGTAGCAACATTTGAATACCTCCAGAAATGAGTTGCTACCGTAGTGTTATAGTTTCTCGATGAATAACTTAACTACATCATCTAGTTTCTCCCTTAGAATATCTTTTAGCATCTCAAGTTTTTTGTATTCGCTCGAATACTTTGTATTTATCTCATTGATTACTTTTTCAGCTTCTTTTACTTTATCTTCTATAATCTTCTTATATTCTTCTTCAAGCTGCTTTATGTACCTTTTTCTTTCCTCCTGCAGCTCCCGCATTACACTTTCAATCATTTTCTGAGCATCCTCTTTTGCCTTGTTTATTGAAGCCTTTGCCTTTTCCTCTTCTTCGTATATCTTCTTAAGAATATCATTTAGACTTAATGTCATCAAGAGCCCTCCTGAATCTCTTGATAATGACTTCATCTAAGGTTTAGGAGATCTTCATATACAACAGTAGGTTCTTAGTATGTTCATCTATTTGAAGGAATTCTCCCTATGGGGGTATTCATGAGCATGTGATGAATTTTAATCCCAGGCTCTCGTGTGCGGGGTGAGCCTTGGAAGAATTCCTCCAGGATTGTCTTTGTCATTCCATGATATTCCTTGATGGATTT
>JAGGXY010000114.1:0-11019 GCA_021162855.1 Methanobacteriota archaeon | reverse complement strand
CTCATAAACCGTGCGGGACCGCCTCCGTTCGGCCCAAAGGCCGATGAGAGTCCAGTAGAGGGGCTTGTGGCTCCTGTGAGGCTGGGTGTTGAGCCAACCTCCTGCACCACAAGAACGCTCTGTTTGCCCTCATAAGAACCGAAAATGGCTAAAATAGACGAGAGTGGGTGCAGGAGGAAACGGAACCTCTCCTGGTTAGATTAATAGTTCATAACCTATTTATAAAATTGTTGTTTGCAAAACCTCGCCTTTCAAGGTGGGATACGCGAAGGGTTTGGCAGTAGTAGTTTTTTACTCTAAGCCCATACCAAATATTGAAATGCTTCCGATGACGCTCCCTAAGGGGAAGAGAAACAAACGATAGCCTATCGGATAACGAGTCCAATGGGATGGGCTGCCGCGAAGACGAGCAAAACGGAGAAGCCTCGCACTTCAGTGCGAGGCAGCTCACAGAACTCCAGCACAGGCCGCGACAACTGTTGATAGTCAATATCTCGTTTAGTTAATGCATAGCTATGCTCCTTAGTAAGCTAACAACTTAACAAAAGGATACAAAACAGAAACAGTTAAAATGTAGGTAATACAAAGTATGAGTCGTAGGATCAAGGTAGAAAAGTTCTTGGAGGTGATCGTATGGAGCCAAGACCAATGACTAAGGACGCTTTAATGTCCGCTTTTGGTGGGGAATCCATGGCCCATATGAGGTACCTTGTCTTCTCTGAGATAGCCGAGAGGGAGGGGTTTAAGAACGTTTCAAGGCTCTTTAGGGCAATAGCATATGCGGAATACGTTCATGCGAGGAATCACTATAAGATCTTAGGGGATCTAAAAACAGACGCAAAGGTCACTGCTGGAGCTACCTTTGGTCCAGGAAACACCTCTAAGAACCTTGAACTTTCAATAATGGGAGAGGAGTTCGAGATAGAAGAGATGTATCCAGTGTACATAGAGATAGCAAAGCTCCAAGGGGAGAAGGATGCTGAAAGGAGCTTCAAATGGGCGTTTGAGGCCGAAAAAATTCATAAAAAGCTTTATGAAGAGGCAAAAAGAGTTGTTGACCAGGGAAATGACTATGAGATAGAGGGGCACATTTGGGTATGTCCCGTATGCGGTCATACTCATGTGGGTCCAAATCCTCCAGAGAGATGTCCAATCTGTGGTACTTATGGAGAAAAGTATGAGAAATTCTGATTATTTCATGAGCTCTCTTTTAATCTAATTTCTTAAGTGTCCCTGAGATCGATTAGGCAAGGTAACAGTAGAAAAGCTCCTTTGGACACTTCCTTTGATTCCAGAGAGTAGAACTCTCTTAATTAGACTTCAAAGTAGATTCTGCCCCTTAAGGTAGAAATTACTTCAAAAGTATCAGTATTCCGATAATTATAAAGAGAATGCCGAGAAGTATTCCAACGAGCTGTGGAAATGCAATAAACAGGACACCGAAGATTATCATTATTGTCGCTAGAACGATATCAGGGAGATCTATTCCAAGGAAGTCTTTCAGGATACCTCTTGTAACTTTAACTATTTTTTCATCTATTTTCTTTTCAGGCATGACCTTTACACTTCTAACTTGTAATATTTTATGAGATCTCCTTACTCTTCAAGGACGACTAGCTCCTTTAACCTTTTCAGCGCTCTTAACTTTGCATTGTTTCCAAGTTTGGCCTCTTTTATTGCATTCTCTAAGACCTCTGCTTCTCTACGCATAAGCCTTCTTCTTACGTAGTATGGTCTTCCCGCCTTTGTTCCATGAGCAAAGGTATACCTTACGGGATCTTTCCATGAGATAGGGCTCCCATATATTATGTGCGCAACATAAACTAATGATCGAGCAAGTCCTGGACCGAAACCACTCTTGACAAGTAAGTCCTCGAACTTCTCTGCTTCCTGTGCGACTCTTATTGCTTCGATATGAACTTTTTTCGGTATCCTAAGATACTCTGGAAGTTCTTGAAGGACTCTTAGTCTTCCGAATGGATCTTTGTCCTCAATGATGCTTACCAGTGTCGTGCTCCTTGACCTAAGTCTCGTTATATAGGTCACTATTTTCTCTGGTCTCTCATCGTGAAGTATATCCATTATGGTCTTTCTAGTCTCTTCTATCTCTGATGCTGCAATGTTTAGGACTTTCGAGGCAGATCCGAACCCTATTTGTGGATCACTGAATAGATCTTTGTCACTTATCCAGTGGAACCTCCTAACTTTCTGTGCCTCTGTGCTCATCTTTTGATTTATCACTGTAAAGTCCCCATGTTCATTTGCAATCATGAAATGGAAGTACAAACTGTACCCATCTTGTATAAGCGTACTGTCAAGTCTGGCTGATTTAATACTAACCTCAGCAAGTTTTTCCTTAAGACTATCTTTGAGGTCAATATGCCTAAGCTCTTCCGTTATTTTCGCATTTTTTCCTTTCCCTCCAAGTGCTATGAGGCCGGTATCTACGTCCTTTAAGGCTTCCTTTAATGCTCTAAGTGTAACGGTTGTCATTCCAGAGTAGTTCCACTCGAAGCCCACTAAACACGCATACGCGTTGAACCACAAGGGATCAGAGAACCTTCTAATAACCTCTCTAGGGCCGAACTCGTGCTCTAAAACCTGAATTATGGCCCTAGTAAGGGCAACTATTTCCTTATAATGTGGGACGGGTCCGGAAGCGAGCTTAAGCTCGACATCTCCAATGCGCATCATGACATAACTCCCTATGGTGATCCTCCTTTTTAATCTTTTCAACCAATGTTTCTTAAAGGTAAAGTATGAAAGATATAACGTGGCTTTCATTTACAGGTTAAGGTGTAGAAGTTGCTGGGAGTACATGTTTTCTCTCTCTTAATGTTGCTTATCGTAAGCACGGGATACATAAATGGCAGTGTCGAAAGCATTGCAGGAGGAGACACTTTTGGGGTTTTTCTCACGAGTTCTATGGATGTCCTAATCATGGAGAGATTTGAGCCCATAGACCTATTAACAATTGCTCCAGAGAAGGGTTCCTTGATAGTTTCCAATAATAACATATTTATTCTAGGAAGATCTGGCCTTTATATCTTTAACAATAAAACACTTTCCTTTGATCTAGTCTTCAATGGAAGTGTTGACGCAAATAAGTACTATGCAGTATACAACGGTGTTCTTTACAAGATGCCTAGACTTAAGCCTCTAGGACACTTTAATCGCGTTCTCATCAGAGAATCCCTAGCCCTTGGATTTAGGAACTCTGTGGCGTACTTCTACGAGAGAGGGCATCTTGTGGCTATGATAAATCTCTCAGGGTATGATATTGACTACTCTAACGTTGTCGATTTCCTTTATACAAGCGATGGAGTGTCTTTGATCCAGGAATACAAACGTGTGACGTTTATTTTAAACACAGACAATGGACTAAAAGTTCACGAGATAAATTACTCGACACCAAGAGCTCTGAGGGTGTTATACTTCAATAAGAGCTATGCGTACATTCTACTAAAGTCAAGGGCATCTGATACAGGAGTCTCTCGATACATCGTTGCAGTTTACTCATTTCACGAGGGTCTTTTCGTGAGGTACATGTTCTCCCATAGGGTTTACTTTCCTTACGTGTTCATCAACTCTGATCTGATCAACGTGCTAGATGATAAGATAGTATTTAGCAACGTGCTTTCTGTCCTCGATTACTCCTGTGGAAAGCTTCTCCTAGTCTTAAAGAATAACACTATAGTGCTCCTAGATATCACGAAGAACACTGTGAGGTACAGCCGAGGTTTACAGGGAGTTCCCTATCTTGGGGCAATCGTTGGGAACGCAAGTGCAGTACTTGTTTTAAGGGTTGCAAAGAACTATTCATATGCCTACATGATTGAATTCTCTACTGGCTATAATTCTCAACAAAGAGTTCCCAGAGCTCCAAGTGAAGGTACTAAAGAAGGATTTCCCATGGGCCTTATACTCTTATCGCTTCTATTTTACGCATTCATTGTAATTGTAGTAATCCTAGCCTTGAAGAAGAAGTGAACACGTCCAATCCTATTGACATTCCCTTGCAGTTATTCGCATGGTTATTGGCCATTCTTAGAACCATGTGAGCTACCGCCGCCCTAAAGGGTGGAGCTTCTCCCGTTTTGTTCGTCTTCGCGGGAGCCTCATCCTGATGGGCTTTTCGGCGCTGTCCTCGATGGGAAGTGTGATATCGTGTTAATAACCCACAGGGACAGGCTTACCCGCTTCGGCTTCGAGTACATCGAGTACTTCTTCAACAGGTTCGGCGTCCGCATAGAAATCGCGATGGACGAGGAGGAGAGCTCGAGAGAGGAGCTCGTTGAGGACTTCATCGAGGGAGGGAAACTCCCACATTCTTAGCTCGAGTCCGTCACATTTCCCCATGGTCTTAGGCCGTGAGGTTTTGACGCTTTAGTCGCGGGCTGGATTATGTTTCGGGAGGGGGTATAAATGTTTTGCGGTTGTAGGTTGTCTATCAATGTCTATGAAAATTGTTACTGCTCCGCAAGGCAAGTGCAGTGAAACATGGGATCGCGATGTAGTTGCTTGCTGGAACATTCTCATTAGAGGGCCCTTCGGGGCGATGGGAGGCTCGTGCCGTTAGCCTCGAACGCCACCCATGGACCTCACAAGGATCCCCAGGGTGCAAAAGCTGATCATACTAAAAGTACTGATATTACTCCAGCTAGGAAGATTCCATCGAACGTCCCTGCACCTCCAATGCTCGCTATAGGAGCTCCTAGGTCCTTTATCTTGTCCAAGTTCAGCAGGTCTGCGCCAATGAGGACTCCAAGGGTTCCTGAGAGAAACGCCACTGGGACGGGGTTCTCTGGAGCTATTATCAGCCCCAATAGTGCTGCGGTAAGTGGGGGCACGAAGAAGGGCATGGCTATTCCTACGCCTTGTATTGGCCTCGCGACGAGCTTGAAGATCAGGGTTGCGATCGCAACTGAGACTAAGGCCTTGTAGATGACCATGTATTCTCCTAGTGATATAAGCCTTATTATGAGATATATGGAAACTGCTACTGGGACTATGCAGCCTCCGAGGTTCACAGCAAGGATCGTCTTCTTCTCTCCGAACTCCATTACGGGAATTATATACCTTACTCCGAAGAACGAGACCTCCCTCTGAGTTATTATGGGACCATAGCTCCTGAACTCCCACACCTTTATGTTCACGACGCTTCCAATGAGGGAGAGAATTACAAGCGAAAAAGCTGCTTCTGGACTTATCCCAAGGCGTGTGAACGCAAGCGTTATGGATCCTAGGAACACTATGGCTATAAATGGCATGAAGAGCACTATGAGGAGAAGCAGTAGGAGGAACATGGGATGTGCTGGTGGTATTATGTAGATTATTTTGTCCCTCATCTGAGGTACCTCCAGCCATTTAATATTAAGGGATTTCCTTAAAAAAGTATGCACATTAAGATGCTCTCCACAGGAACGTCGCGAGAACTAACAGCGCGATACCAACAAGGAGAGAGCATGAGAGAAACAGTACTCTATATCAAAACAAGTCCTTTATCACTCCACCGTATATTAGGCCTAAGATCGTTCCTATCGAGATGTTGGAGTCATAAATTCCCATAGTAGTTCCTCTTAGACATAGTATCATAAACGCGAATGACACTCCAAGAAGTCCTAGAATGATCGTTTTCTTTCTCCCGAACCTGTTCGACGTGTAACCTGCAGGAATAGCTGTCATAAGCTCTGCAGCAAGATTTGAAGCCATAACAACACCGGCAATGCGGATCCAAATCCCACTCTGGGGGCAAGAGTGGATAAGAGTATCATCACGACGTTTCTCTTAGCCTTGACTTCGATTTCCGAGATCTTATTAATAAGATCCAATGTCAATGCTACTAGGATTACGTTCCTAGATTTCCCAAGCTTTCGAGATTTATCTTTTGCCTCTTAGTGAACATGTGTAATTATTTATGGAGTAGTCCTTTATTTCCTTCGTGACGACGAATGTCTGAATGTTCTTTACCCCTTTAAGTGTCGATATCTTGTTTATTATCATGCCGAGTTCTTTGGAGTCATCTATGATCAGCTCCACAAAGAGTTCAAATTCTCCTGTGACCTCGTAGATCCGAAGGACATTATCCAAACGCTCTAAGTATCTTTCTATGTCAAATACTCTTTCCATGGGCTCTATTCCAAGGAACACTAGGGCTTTAAACCCTCTACTCATTGTCAACATCCTCCAACAGTGCCTTTGGATTGCAGTAGTACTCTCCCATAACGATCATTGAAGAGGTCTTCTTTATACCATCTATCCTCGAGAGCCTCGTGAGAACCTTGTCCCTATACTCGGAGATATCCCTGGCCACAACCTTCGCTATGATGTCATAGTCTCCACTCACCTCGTAGAACTCGAGTATGTTCTTCACCTTTCTCAACTCGTTTATGACATAATTTCTCTTCGAGGGCTCTATGGCTATCCTTACGAGGGCTGTTATTCTAAAGCCCAGTTTCGTGAAGTCCAAGCTCACGGAATACCTTCTGACGACTCCCATATTCTCAAGTTTCTGTAATCTCTTACTTACTGCAGTGACGCTAACCTCTAAGAGCTTGGCAAGCTCCGTGAGCTTTTCCCTAGAATTCATAAGGAGCGCAGCGAGGAGCTTCTTATCCTTCTCGTCTATTGTGGCCCTTTTCATAGGCTTCACCAAGGAGCAAATTTCCACCTATGACAAGAGGTATTCTGTCTAAGAACAGGCTTCCAAACCTAATGAATAAATCCACGTGGTCTGGAGCATCTATCTTGCCCCCGAGATGTCCGCTGTTTTCTCCAATGCCTATCACTATCGTCCCTCGAGAGCTCTCGTCTTCTGTGGCGTTTCCACGTACGCGCATCATAGGATGTACGCCCACGCCTAGCTCTGCGATCTTATACATGTTCTCGCTTCCATAACCCTCGAGGAGTCTTTCTAGCCTCTTGGCATCGCGTCCTCCAGATATCTCAACGATCTCGCCCCTCTCGATGGTCAGTTTTATGGGCTTCCTCAATGGCCCTAGATGGCTCACACTGCCGTTTACCACTATTTCCCCGTTTGTAGAACCCTCCAACGGTGCTATTCCTACAATACCTCCTGGGATTATCGTAAAAGAAGAAGGTCTCGTGGCAAGGCCGTCAACATATACAGCTCTTCTTGAACTTATATCAAGTGTCGCTTCAGAATTGACTCCAGTGACGATCATAGCCTTATTCGCGGAGCTTAAAGTTTCTGCCACTCTTCTAGTGTCCTCCGAGAGCCTCATGAGATCGACGCTTAATGCTCTTCTGAACATATCCAATGATATCCTTGGACAGGAGACGACTCTTTTGCCCTCTTCAATGGCCCTCCAAACGTCTGGGGAGAAACTCAAAGAGCCCTTAGATAGAAGTATAATACAATCCGCGTCGTTGACGATCTCTTTGGCATGCTCTGGCAATGGTATATTGTCTCCTTTAGGACAGAAGGAGAAGACAATACATTCCATGCCTAACTCATTTGCCTTAATAGCTATTGCGCGAGCGATCTCCATGGATTCTGAAAAGTCCGTTATGACAGCGATCTTCTCGCTAGGACGTGCTCCTAAGACCTCCATGAGGACCCTTTTGGCGGCGTCATTAAGGGATATTCTTTTTCCCATAGGGACTCAGCTCCTCTAATTTAGGTTTTAATTTATGTGACTTTTTAAAAGTATAAGTTGAATTCTTCAACCAAATTTCAGAGAACAAGAAACCGAGAATGAAGACAGAAATGCTCGATTTTGAATCCTTAAACATCATTTTTATAAAGAACCAGCGGACAAGTAGAAAGCGTGATAGCCATGGAGCTTGAAGACATGAGGAAACTGTTTCCGATGTTCTCAAAGAGGCAAGTTGTGTACTTTGCCTCGTGCTCTTATGGGCCCCTTAGTGAACCTGTGAAAAGAGCACTTCTGAAATACATGAACGACTGGGAATCCAAAGGCATGAACTGGGATTTCTGGATGGAAAAGTACGAGGAACTTAGGTCAGAAGCTGCAAAGTTGCTCGGAGCAAGTAGGGATGAGATAGCGATAGTAAGCAACGTCACCAGCGGCCTTGCAGCGTTCGCCACATCCTTAGAATACAACGGCAAGAAGGTCGTGCTTTCAGATCTGAACTTTCCAACTGTTGGCCATGTATGGCTTTCTCAACAAAGACTCGGGGCTAAAGTGAGCATAGTGTATAGCGAATCTTGGAAGATATCCATCGATGCATTGGAAAAAGTCGTGGATGATAATACTATAGTGCTCTCAGAACCACGTGTATGCTATCAGAGCGGGTTTACCTATAGCAATATAAGAGCTCTCTCTGAGATAGCACACGAGCATGGAGCGTATTTCGTTTTAGATGATGCCCAAGCTACTGGCGTCTTGGACATCGACGTGAAAAAAGCAGACGTCGACGTCCTTGTGACCACAACACTGAAGTACCTCATGGGAGGGGCTGGTGTAGGTATCATGTATGTACGCAAGGATATAGTAGACGACCTAAGCCCGTTGACCACTGGTTGGTTCGGTCAGGAGGAGCCCTTTGCGTTCGACATACATAAGTTGGACTACGCAAGAAGCGCTAGGAGATTTGAGACTGGATCACCAGCTGTTCCTAGTATCTTGACGTCTCTCGAATCCATAAAACTCATCAGGAATATAGGCGTGAAAAGGATAGAATCCAGGGTCAAGGACCTCGTCAAATACGCCACTGACCTCGGACTAAGCCATGGGATGAAAGTCTTATCTCCGAAGGATAAGGAGAACATGGGTCCCATATTTGCCTTTGAGCACGAGGATCCTCATGGCCTTTACGAGATGCTCCTCGATAGGGGAATTGTCGTTTCACCGAGGGGGCCTGCGGTAAGGGTTTCCTTCCACTTCTTCAACACGAAGGAGGAGATCGAGCTCTTGTTTGATAACCTTAGAGATTTGAACGTCTTAAGATAACTTCCCAGGAGGTGATCCGTCTGGCCAGACAAAGGGAGACCTGGGCAACTAAAGTTGGTTCTATCCTTGCTCTGATAGGCGTTGCCGTAGGTTTGGGCAACGTCTGGCGTTTTCCATATATGCTCGGCAAGTTCGGAGGAGCTGCTTTCCTCATGGTTTATCTTCTCTTGGTTCTCTTCATAGGGATTCCTGCGCTCTGGGCAGAGTTCACTGTAGCGAGGTACACAAAGAGCGGACCAGCGATGGCGTTCGTAAGGGCTGGTCTTCCCGGTGGAAAATATGTTGGTATCCTCCTAGTTATCGTAGCAATAGCCGCTGTCTCTTATTACTTAGTAGTCATAGGCTGGGTCCTCTGGTACATGATAGCCTCTATAGCTGGGCTATACGCAAATGTAAGTGCAGGAGAGTTCTTCAATAACACTTTGGGAAGTATAGGTATACAAGCTGCGATGGATATCCTCGTGTTGCTCTTCATAGCTGTCATAATCCTTGGAGGTGTGAGAAAGGGTATAGAGCGTGCCAGCAAGATATTCATGCCCTTCTTCTATGTAGCATTCATAATACTCCTCGTGCGCGTCTTAACACTACCTGGAGCTGACAAGGGTCTTGCGTACTACTTGAGGCCTGATTGGTCCATGCTAACGCCCATGACAATACTCGCAGCACTAGGACAGGTGTTCTTCAGTTTAGGCCTCGGGGCTACCTGGATATTCATATACAGCTCGTACATATCCGACGATCAAGATTTGATAAGCTCTGGACTCTGGACGGCCTTCGGAGATACTGTTGCAGCCTTCATAGCAGGCCTTGTTGTCCTTCCAGCAGTCTTCGTGTTCAACATTGATCCAACATCTGGACCACCATTGCTGTTCATAACGCTTCCGGAGGTCTTCAAGCAAATTCCAGGAGGAGCAATATTCGCGACACTCTTCTTCCTAGCTCTCTTCCTAGTAGCAGTGCTCTCGGCAATACCGGGATTTGAGATCGTGATAGATGCGTTCAGGGAGTGGTTCGGCTGGAGCAGGAAGAAGACGACGATATTTATGGTAGTCATAGAGTTCCTCCTAGGACTCCCCTCAATGTACAGCGTTGACTATCTCCTATACAACGACCTCTTCTGGGGTTCCACGATGCTCCCAATAGGCTCCATATTCGCAATGGTAACGTTCGCCTGGATCCTTGGAAAGGGAAAGGCCCTCTCAGAGCTTAAGAAGGGTTCCAAGATAAAGCTGTCTTCAGGATTTGAGAACTTCCTCTACTACTGGGTTAAGTTCGTGCTCCCAGTGTTTGTCGTCCTAGTGATCATATATGGATGGATAAGCTTCTTCTCAGGCTAAGGAGGTGTTCGATTTGGATGAGATGCTTGACGAGATTAATGTTAGTGACGTTAGAAAGCAATTCCCAATGCTACAGCATTGGGTCTACTTAAACGCAGCGGACCAGATGATCCCTGGAAAGTACTGGATAGAGGCTATGAGACACATCCTAACACTTTACGAGGCTGGAAGGATAGAGGATGACGCCCCCTACGGGCCAGCAACACATCCCTTTTTAACCCCCGTGTTCTTCGAGACCATAAGGAAGGGGGCGAAGCTCATACATGCGAAACCCGAGGAGGTGACAAATAACTACAGGGTAATGACTGGAGCAAACCTGATAATAAACGACCTGCTAGAGTGGAAGAAAGGCGATAACGTGGTCTTCACAGACATGGATTACCCCTCAATACCTTATATACTCTTGAACCTCCGCAGGAAGTACGGCGTTGAGCTCAGAAGGATAAGCAATGTCAACGGCGAGATATTGATGTCAGATCTCGAGAAGGCTATCGATGATAATACGAAGCTTGTCGTAGTGAACCACACGATGCCCTGGAGTGGCTTCACGTATGACGTCAGAGAGGTCTCAAGGATAGCACACGAGCATGGGGCATACGTCCTAGACGACGCTATCCAAGCAGTAGGTGCTATAGACGTCGACGTTCACAAGGACGAGGTCGACTTTCTCCTAACTGGCAGCTATAAGTGGCAATGCGGTCCTGAAGGTGCTGGCATATTCTATATAAGAGAGGATCTCATAGAGG
>JAGGXY010000081.1:0-14206 GCA_021162855.1 Methanobacteriota archaeon | reverse complement strand
TTGCCTTATGAAACTGTTCTTGTCCTTGTGAACATTCATGAATATTCGCGAGCGTTCGTACGTCATTAATGAGCAAAATGTTTAAAAATGGAGCGTGAGCTCAGAGATCTTGGCGATCCCACCACATCCACCACCTTGCTCCCAATAAGCCCGGAGGGGAGTCGAGACTAATGCGTCCCAAGTCCCTCGTGAGCGTGAACTTAAACGGAAGGTTCTTCGCTCACGACAGACAGACCCCCTAAAGTTCTTCAGAAACTCTTTAAATAACGTCCTTATTAATGATGCTGTAGATCTTCATACTAACGTTTGAGTGATCAAAACTAGATGCCTTATGAATACTGGCATTTTGTTAGATCTTGAGGTGTCAGTATGAGAAATAGTCTTGTCGTGTGCATTTTCACGATAATTATCCTGATCTCTGCGTTGATACCATATAATCTCACCGCCGAGGGAACAAACAGCGGATATCCCAAAAGGGAGCACCTATACATAAATGAAAAGAATGTCAAAGATCTCGTCACAGAGGGAGTACTTAAGGGAAGTGGAACTCCAGAGGATCCTTATGTTCTAGAGAACTACATACTTTACGGTCCTGTTCTACCCGCACTTTGGATCGTTAATATTTCTAACATTGTAATAAAAAATGTTGTTATATCTCCAGGAAAAAATGTTTCAAACTGGGGTAGAACAGGAATTACCATACAAAATGCCTCCAATGTTGTAATAGAAAGTGTTTCAGTATCGTACATGGTGCAAGGAATTATCGCGTATAACGTTCATGATCTAAAAATTGAAAAGCTATCGGCTATTGTAAACCCTGACAGTGGATATGCAATCCAACTGTATAATTGTACTGATGTCCAAATAAAGGACGTGAATGTATTCAGTGGTCATGTTCTTCTCGTTGATGGAGCAAGCAAAGAAAATTTTGACATAGAAATAAAAAATGTCTACAAGGTAGATCCAAAGGATCCAAGCATAAAGTACCCATATCTCTATTACTTCTCCAAGGACAGGGTTATTCTGTCTCCGGGAGAACTCACAAAAGACATAGAAAGAATATACGGAGGATTATATGTTGCTTATTCCGGAATCGTAATCCTAGATGGAGTTTATTTTTACGATGATGTCATTGTTGTGAATTCAGACAGCCTGGAGGTTTGGAACACTGGTATCAGAGATGCTCGATTTGGTTTATTGGCCAAAAACGTTCCATCCATCGGCGTGTATTCTTCTTGGGTTTACAATGCGATCTATGGCATATACGTCGAAAATGCAGACCACGTAGAGGCAAAGAGCTGTATCATTAATTATACTACCTGGGGGATATTCCTTGTTAATGTGAAGAGTTTCAATATCTCGAACGATTACATAAGGAGGAGTTCTTCGAACGCGATATATATAAAGAACTCCAGGAATGGACGCATATCTTATAATTTAATACTTGACGTTGGATCTTACGGCATATGGCTCTCTTCCGGAACAGAGAACGTGACTATAACCAAGAATAACATCTACTTAGTGGGACGTATCTCTGAATTTACAACCGGCTATGGAGCTGACTATGGCAAAAACAATGAGTGGTACTCAAATTTCTATGGCCCAATGATTCCGTCAGGTATTTATAACATTTCTGGAACGGCACAGTCCTCTGATGATAGCCCATTACAAGACCCAATACCAATATTGAGAGTTTCATTCGGTAAGAACACGTTCTTAACAAGGGAAAATGTCCTTTATGTTGGTGTAGAAGTGATAACGATCAACGATTCAAGTAATGACATAGACGCATTAAGGGGATTCAATGTGACAATTTACGAAAGGACTTATACGGCACCTGAAAACGCAACGATAATAACGACATATGTCGAAAGACAAGGGGATACGTTAGTGGTAGAATATGACTCCCAAAAGCTCATAATACCTCTTCCAGAGAAGATCGCAAAACATTCCTTTAGAGTCTTAGGATATGTTCTTCTTGGCATAGGTGTTACTATGCTCGTTGTTGGAACCTATATGACAAGAAAAACCAAAAAGTCAAAGAAGTAGAAGAGCTTAAGACATACGTTTAGACTATTTCGTTAAATGAGTATAAGAGTATTTTCGGCAATCCTGGAAACGAAACATTTAAATAGGGAAGGGATAGAATATTAAGTGAACTGCCTCAATGACGGCGAAGTAGCCATCAGAGGCGGGAGGATAATGCTCATCCCACGTAAGGCGGGCCCCGTGGTGGTCAATGTCGCTCCCAATGAGCCACGGATAAAGATGAAGTGGCTGAGGGAGAAGCCCGCGCGTATTCCTATAGTCTCGAAAGCATCTTAAATACTACGCGCGGGCAACCACTTAGGTGATAATGAGATAACAAAGTCGATCCAAGCTTCGCCCTTTAGAGCGAAGTAACGTTTATTAGTGGATTAAAGTCCTCTGACTTGCCCAACTTGTGAGGAAATACACTCCATAGGGGTGAGTCCCGCACACGGGGATAGGAAGTAACGGGAGTAAGACCATCCCTTAAGCTTACCTCCCGCTCCCGCTAGAACCCTTGCGCTTTTAGGGGAAGGAGGTCAGATATTGTATCATTCGGAGAGTATGTCTGGAGAAGCCTTAGGAAAAAGGAAAGTCACACTCCAAGAATTGAGACCCGTTCTGGTTAGCCGTAACTTGTGTAATGGCTAACCTTCCCTCTTCTGGCTTCATTGGCTGGCTTTCGGGGGAATGATTACTCCCTACATCCTCGCGGCTTTAGCGATCCCCATTCGGGCTTAGAACCCCACATATTAGGGATCGTCACATTATAATGAGATAAGCCCTAAGAATGTTTAAAAATTGCAGGAAACATTAAATACCAAACTTTACGCTTTTTACCATCTACGAAACAGCTCAAAGAGTGTTAAAGCAAATGAGCCATTTGATGTGAAAATAGTTATAGGATCGACACCCAAACATGCCTCAGCACTTGATAAAAAGAATTAAATTGTATTTCTATGAGGAAGGAAGACCATTAATCCAGTACACCTAGCGGCCATAAACTTAGAGCCTGGGTATACAGAGCCTGAGATTACAATAAAAATAAAGGCTCCAAGGGAAGGAGACTTATATACTTTTGGATATTGTAATCTTTATGATCTCTGGGTAGGATCTAAGAGAGTTTGCATAACGAAGTGACATTATTTATGCATTATACTTCGTGTGGTTGCCCGTGCTTTATATTTGGGATGTCTCGGAAACTAAGCACGGGCTTCCATCTAGGCAGGATCCTCCAAGGCCTGGAGCATCGCTCCCATCATTCTGGAGGATACTTTGGCGTGAGTAGTCTCTCCATGATATGCTTACGCAATGATACATAAGGAAACTCATAAAGTTTTCTGTCCCAATATCACCCTGCCTTAAAAGGCGAGACTTTGTAAATTTGGATAAAATCTCTTGAACACTATTTCTTGTATGAGTCCGAAAATAATAAATAAAATAAGGAGTTCAGGAGTGTTCTCCAAGTATTTTGCTCTGCACCATTTTCTCAGCAAATCTCTTTCCGACGTCACCAATTATTTTTTCTGGATCCCCATAGAATATTGCACCAGAAGGACACATCTGATAACAAGCAGGCTCTATACCCTGTTTCCTTAATGAAGCACAGAGGTCACACTTGTTGAATGCATTTAACCACTCGTCATACCTTGGCGCTCCATAAGGACATACGGCTAGACACATAGCACAGCCTATGCACTTATTAGGGTCTATGATTACTGCTCCCTCATTGTCTCTGTAAATGGCTCCAACAGGGCATGCCTCGAGACATGGAGCCTTGACACAGTGCATACAATTCACAGGAATGCTCACACCAAGAGATGTCCTGTAAACCCTTATGTTAGGCCTATCATCATGCTCGAAGGCGCATACGCTTTCACATGTTTCACAACCAATGCATATGTCTAAACTTATATAATATCTGAGCTTGATGTCTGAAGACATTTTCATCACCTCGACCTAAGCCATATATCTAATGCTCTAGCAGCATACAGACCAGATCTTACAGCCCTTCCAATTTTACTAGGTCCTGTTACAACATCCCCAGCGGCAAAAACTCCCTCAACACTTGTCATATAATTCTCGTTCACAATTATTCCTCCCCATTTGTCTGTCTTTATCCCGACATCCTCCGAAAATGGCGGCGTTGAGAACTCACCTGTCGCAAATATTACTATATCTACATCCAGCGTGAACTCTGAACCCTCGATGGGTATAGGTCTGCGTCTTCCACTAGCATCTGGTTCACCAAGCTTACACTTCAAAAGCTCTATGCCCTTAACAGAACCTTCTCCAAGAATCCTGTTCGGAGTTACGAGTTCCATCCAATGGACACCCTTGTTTTTAAGCTGATTGATCTCATAAATTCCGGCAGGGGCCTCACGTATTGTCCTCCTATACAACAGGTATATTTCCTTAGCCCCGCAGATCTTAGACTCAAGCACAGCATCAACTGCTGAGTACCCAGCGCCTATAACTGCTACACTCTTTCCCTTAACTTCTGGGACGTGCTCATCTGGGAGATATCCAAGCTTATGTGCCTTTAGTCTATAAAGATAATCCAAAGCAGTGTATACTCCTTTTAGATCTTTTCCTTCTATGTCTGGTATCCTAGAACGCCATGTTCCTGTGGTTATAAGTACTGCATCGTAGTTCTCCATAAGTTCCTTTAAATTAACTGTTTTCTCAGCAAACTCATCACCTTCATCGTGTCTTTCACCAAACATCACTTTAGTCTTAGTATAGAACTTCACGCCAAATTCATCTTCAAGGTATTTACATCCAATCCTTACACGCTCTATGGGTATTCTAGTTTCTGGTATGCCAAATATCATAAGACCTCCAGGCTCTGGTTGCTTATCATAGACGTCAACTTCATGCCCCATACATACCAGGTATCCTGCAGCCACAAGACCTGCAGGACCTGCTCCAATTATTGCTATTTTCTTTCCAGTGCTCTCTTTTGGCTTAGACTTACAATGGAACGCAAAGTTCATAAATTCCATACATGTCTTCCCTCCCTCTATAACTTTAAGGGCAAATTAATACATGGAAATGATCTATGAAGAGGCGAAGTTTACTATAGTTTTAGATTACATCTTAGGACTTTTGTTTATAGGGGTATTAGTCCTTTTAGACATTATGTTAAATCGTTTCAACACCTGCAATACTGTGGCATATTTTACATTTACAAAGTCGATCTAAGCTTGCCTCCTTAGGACAGGAATGAGCTGGGAAAGGTATATGGAGGGTTGGAGAGCGTTAGTCCTACAAGGCCTTGCTTTGATGCATTTAGTGCTGAGCATGTATAGGACCAGACAAGTCCCCATAAGGGAAAGATCATAGTTCGCTTTTCACTTAGCAGAACAGCTGGTTTAACGGAACACTTGTTCCTCATTCAGTACCGCAGGTCTTAAGTTTAGTATGATTCTTAATGTTATCAGTGGACTATTTCGTTAGATAAGTACAATAGTATTTTCGGTAATCATGGAAACATTTAAATGAAGGAGGAATAGAATATTAAGGAACTGCCTCAATGACGGCGAAGTAGCCATCAGAGGCGATAATACTAATCCCACGTAAGGCGGGCCCCGTGGTGGTCAATGTCGCTCCCAATGAGCCACGGATAAAGATGAAGTGGCTGAGGGGGAAGCCCGTGCTCGCAGTCTCCGAAATACTCCAAATACAAAGCACGGGCAACCACTCCCTATAGATGATGAGCGCTGAGCCCTGACTGATGATGAGAAGCCAGGACACTGACGAGTGTTAATTTCCTCAGAAGAACCTCTGTATGAGATCTCTGATCGCGTTCACATATGATGTGTAGTCTAAAGCTTGAGAGGCTGCTATCTTTATTACATTTTGGTATAATAGTGGAGCTAATATTCCTGTAACTATCACAACTATCGCCAGCACAAGACATACTAAAGACATCACTGTGTCCTCTCTTTCTTTAATTTCTTTAGTGGGCCTCTCAAAGAGCATCTTATAAAGAACTCTGATGTATGCTATGAGTGCTATAATGCTAGATATGACAAGCACCAATGCTAAGAGCACACTGTATTCCACATATGCTCCATAGAGCAGGAGCTTACTGTAAAACACGTTCATTGGAGGAACCCCAACAAGACTAAACGTTGACACTGCGAAAGCAAATGCCGTTACTGGGGCTTTTTTGGCTATGCCTGCTAAATCATCTATCTTCCTAGACCCTAGCATTTGTATAAACACTCCTGCGGCAAGGAACATCAAGGCCTTTGATATTGCATGGTTAATTATGTGGTATAGAGATGCTTCAACACTGAGAGCTGTTCCTACTCCTATAGCAGCGGTTATGTAGCCCATGTGAACAATCGTTGAATACGCTATAAGTCTCTTTATATCCTTCTGAATATTCATCATTACAGCTGCGAATATCGCAGAGAACGCTCCAAGCAGTATAAGTAAGGTACTAAGTACTCCAAGAACTTTTTCAGCGCCTGTATCTAAAGTACCCCTAAACAGCGTCGTATAGAACCTAAGAAGAGAGTACACTCCAACATTTACCACTAAACCACTCAGCACTGCTGATATTGGTGTTGGAGCTGCTGGATGAGCTTCAGGAAGCCAAAAGTGATTTGGAAATACTGCAGCCTTTACTAAAAATGCCCATGTAGCCAATGTCAAGCCTATTCCAGTGGTCATGGCAAGGTCTTTATAGTATATCTCCGAAACTGCGAACGGTATCCCGTGGACCTTTGCAGCTATGTCTGCCATGTTTAGCGTGCCTATAGTAGCGTATATGAAGATCACGGCCAAGAAGTACACTGTCGTCGCAGTAGAACCTATTATTGCATACTTCAAACCTGCTACGACGGAATCGCCCCTACTTCTATAAAACATCACTAAACCATATGCTGCTATGCTCGTGACTTCTATCATCACGAAGAGATTGAAAGCATCTCCTGTGTAGAATACTCCCATAAGCCCTGCTTCAAGACCAAGGTAAAGGGTATAATACCACTCAATTCCACTCTCATGTTTAAGATACTGATGGCTATATATTGCTATCATGAACATGAGAAACGCACTCACTAAGGCAATCACAGCACTCAAGAGGTCTACTTCGTACACAATTCCCACAGGAGCTACCCATTTACCAAACACGTATACTAATGGCTTTGAGGAAATGTAAGCCCCTCTCGCTACGAGAGCTGAGAGAATTAGAGTTATAAGTGATCCAAGAATGGCGTATGAAGATATTGCTGCCCTATTTCCCTTTACAATCTTTGAATACAAAGGAAGCCCAAACGCAAAAGCTATTGGTATAACCACTGTCAGCCCAACAACGAGCATTTGATCACCTCACTCAAATATTCTCTCCGCGAACTTCTCAAACTCTTCAGATATGTGCCTCTTAGCTTCTTCTGGCTCTTCAGTCACGACGTTTATCCAGTTCACGTATATGTAGTCATCGTCCATATCCACTGTAACTGTTCCAGGAGTGTTTGTAATAGAATGTGCTACGAGGATTCTCGCGTAGTCATTTTTCACTTTTATTGGAACCCTAACAATCCCTGGCTTTATGTCCAAAGTTAATGTCCTTTTTATTACGTTAAGGTGGGCTTTTGCTTCTATTACTGTCATATATTTTATGAAATAAACTATAGCCCATGCCCATCTTCTGGGATCAAAACATTTTCTGGGATCCTTTACTACGAGTTCTCCGAAGAGCAGCCCACACACTATGCTTACTATTAGGCCCGTGATCACGTCATATGGCGTTATTGATCCCGTGAATAGAATATATATTATGAACACTAAGATCGCCACTGGAACCACACTACTGAGCTTTACCATTCTTTATCACCTCTGCAATCTTCCTAACGTCTGTTGTGCCATATATGCGATATATTTGGATTATTGCAAATGCTATGAGCACGTTTACTGCCATTCCTATTACTACTGCTGTTATCACTAGAGCTTGAGGAAGAGGATCCACAGATGCTGCCACAAGCTCTGTAAGACCCTCTTGTGTCATCTTAGGAAGTACAGGCGGTATTACGGGGTATATAAGCCTATATCCTATCATTATTGCTAATAAGTTTGCAGAATCTGTGAAAATTGTCAAAGCTATTAACTTCTTTACCAAGCTTGGTCTCTTAACGATTCCATAAATGCTTATTGCAAGCGTTGCCATAAGTGATACGAGAGCTAATGCCCATAAGAATTTTTCAATCATTGGTTCTCACCACCGAGTATTCTTCGAAAGACCTTTTCTGGTATTGATAATAACAAGAATACCGCTGTGAATCCTGCACCAACGGCAATATATTCGAAGAGGTTATAGAAAACTAAAGATCCGCTTGTAAGCTGACCAAGTATGTGAGAAGGAAATATGGGCATGTTCTGCATTAGGTATCCTCCAAAGATTAAAGGTATAAGTACTAGAATAACGATACTTATTAGACCTATGGACCTCAGAACCATAGCACTATCTTTGGTAAGCCCCTTAGCCTCAAGAGCATACTTCGAAAATGCAACTATTACTAAAAGTGGCACCACAGCAAGTGCAGATCCTCCTTGGAATCCTCCTCCGGGAGTCAAGTGTCCATGAAGTGCTATGGCTGCAGAAACTGCTACAATAAGCACTGATATTATTCTGACAGTATCTTTAACAATGAACGTGAGGTCTGTACCCTTAACCTCAGGCGTCTCTTCTTTTCTCTCTATCCTGAATAAAGCTAATGCTGAGATTATTGCAAGAAAGAACACTCCTGTCTCAAACAACGTGTCAAGACCACGGTAATCCCACAGAATTGACGTCACCACTTCCGGACTCCTTGCAGAGTAGTCTCCAAAATAGCTGTTCTCTAAGTAAAATAGACCAAGTGATCTCACATCGCTTGTCATAGGAACGCTTTCTGTAAGGGTCATCACAAGTGAGACAATTATTATCAGGATAGTGAGCACTCCTAGTAACATAACGTGTAGCCTTTTCACCTCAGACCACCTCTTTTCTTTCTGTCTTGCTTATTACGAAGATCAAAAGCGCTGTGTAGATCCCTATTGCTATCGCTATGTATGCTAGCAGTACATCTGGCGCCATAAGAATATAAAACGCTATTGAGAACATTACTCCCTGTCCTGCAGAATATATGACCGCCTTAAGGAGATCCTCTTCCATGATTGCAAGATATGAAAACATAAAGCCTAATATCATCGACATTGCAAGGATAACAAGGTGTATGAGGATCATTTCTTAACACCCTCTAAATGATCACAGACCTTTTCTTCCCACTTTATCGTTTTACTTTTATGAGCGGCAAATGCAAGAGCATGGGTAGCAGTGGGTGACACAATGAGGATTAATATTGCTGTAATGAATGACATTCCTGCAATAGGATATTTTATCCATCCCAAGAAGTCACAACCAAGGGCAAGAAGTGCTGCACCTATCAGTGGTACAACGGCTCCTCCTATAGTTCCTACAGTGGCAGCATGAAGTCTTACATAAAAGTGAGGGAATCTTAAAAGGCCTAATGCTCCAAAGAAATCACATATTCCACCGATTATCACTAGGATCCCACCGACATAGAAGAGTATCTCTTTTATCATACCCCCACCTCTCTCTTAAGGAAGTACTTCGCTAGGTATAGATCCAACAAGAATGCCCAAAGCGCCAGTATTATGGCACTACTTGTTAGAAATGCACTCTTGAAGTATATGGCTAGTATTGCTATGAATGCTGCAAGGTCAAAGGATAAACAGTCTACTGCTAGTACAGAGTCGAAAACTGTTGGTCCTTTGATAATTCTTACGGAATAGAGGACGAAAGCTGCTAAATAAAATGGAACTGCTATCATTAGGATAATGAACAAAACATCCTCAGAGATCACTTTGATCCCTCCGTTACTTCTTTCTTCACTATAATCTTTGGAAGGAAGTGCCTTGAGCCTATTTCTTCCCTTATTATCGTCTCTATTTTCCTTTTCTCTTCATTTGGTACTTTGACGACATCCTCTCTCCTTTTCTGCTTTTGTTTAAGTATGTTTGCGAGAAGGCCTACAGCGTATATTAGGGCCTCGGGCTTTACAGGGCACCCTGGGATGTATATCGTCGTTGGTGGATCCATACCATACTCCCCTTTAAGTATCTTATAAAGCTCATCTACACCTCCGATGACCACGTACGTATCATGCCATATTCCCCCACCGCATGCACAGGCACCTATTGCTAATACAATTTTTGGTTCAGGTAGAGCTTTCAATGCCTCAACTACCTTTGGTACCATAGCCCTAGTTATAGGTCCTGTTAGTGCTATTGCATCAGCATGCCTTGGGGAAGGTACTAACTTCACACCAAACCTCTCAAAATCTGGTCTCGGAGTGAACACGTCAAGTACTTCTATATCACACCCATTGCATGATCCACTGTTCAGATGAAAGATCCAAATGCTCTTTTTTAGAACATCTACCATTTAGCCCTCCACCTCCTCATGATAGTGATACTTTATCAGCGTCATGGTTTCTCTTTTACATTCTGGACAAAGGAGAAGCTCATACTTCAGTACTTTTGGATTCTTTTCTATTAAATGTTCTATATAACGATACGGCATAATGTATTTCCCGCATTTTATACATCGAGCAAGCTCTAACTTGACTACTTGGTAGAGATCTTCCTTGGATAATGTGGTCAATTCAAACTCTCTTGTGAGTTTTATGGCACCCACAGGACACACATCTTGGCACCGTCCGCAGAATATACACCTACCTAGGAATATCTGAAGGATCCTATAACCCTCTTCAGTGTCATCCTTAAATGTTATCGCATTTGGGGGACATACTCTAGCACATGCTGCACATCCTATACACTTCTCTGGGTTTATCTCAGGTTTTCCTCTGAAATCCTCTGGAACTGTAATCGGCTCGTACGGATATTTCTCAGTGACCCTAGAGTTAAGGAGTGAATCTATGAGGATCTTAAATCTACCCACTGAAATCACCTCCTGAGCCTTCTGATAGCATCTTCCAGAGGACCTCTAAATAGCACTTTTTCTGTCCTGTCATCTATAATTGTAACGTGATCTGTGCATGAGAAACAAGGATCTATTGAGCCTATTATCACAGGAGCATCTGCAAGATGCTCTCCCTTAAGCATAATAGGCACGGAGGGTAGGTTATTATAAGTGGGTGCCCTAGGCCTCCATCTATACAGCTTGCTTCCGCTATGTGTGATAACAAAGTGTACGTCCTCTCCTCTAGGAGCCTCTGTTGCTCCTACACCAACACCGAACTCTGGGACATCAAACCTATCCACCATTATGTCCCCCTTCGGTATCTGGTCCAAGACTTGCTCTATTAGATAAAAGCTCTCAAAGAGCTCATCAGCTCTTACAAGATAACGCGATAGAGTATCACACCCATTGTATACAGGAACCTTAAAATCCAGATACTTGTATGCTGCGTAAGGATGATCTTTTCTGACATCAGTATTTATCCCCGAGGCTCTTGCTACAGGTCCCACGACCCCTATGGCTCTAGCTTTATCTTTGGGGAGTATTCCAACATTTTCTATTCTGCTGAGGATTTCCTTCATTCCAAGCACATTATCAAAAAGCTTCTTTATGTCTGTAGACACCTCCTTTAAGATCTTTAGTGTTTTTTCCTTCTTATCTTCGTTTATATCTCTTCTAACGCCCCCTACAAGACTCATGCCGTAGGTCTTTCTATTGCCTGTCAGAAGCTCTGCTATGTCCATTATCTTCTCTCTAATCCTCCAAGCATGCATAAAACCTGTGTCGAACCCTAGAAGATGATACACGATCCCAAACCATAAGATGTGACTGTGAATCCTCTCTATCTCTAGAAGTAATGTCCTTATGTATTCAGCTCTTTCAGGGACTTCGAGACCTATCGCGTTCTCGACAGCTTGGCAGTAGCATATCATGTGAGTATAACCACAGATACCACATATCCTTTCTGCAACAAAGGGAACCTGATTTATAGTAAGTCTTCCCTCCGCAAGCTTTTCTAAACCTCTATGTATGAAAAATCCTTTGTACCTTGCACCAACTATTGTTTCCCCATCCACATATATTTCGAAGTACTCTGGCTCATGAAGCGTTGGATGGAATGGACCAAGTGGTAAAACAAGCGTATCCTCTCGTTCTATGTATTTTTCTTCCTTCTTTACAGGATTCACTTTCTCATTGTATTTAAAACTCTTTCTAAGGGGATATACCCCATCAGGCCAGTCATCTGGCAGGATAAGCCTATCAGGTTCTGGATGTCCCTCAAATATAAGGCCTACCATATCTTGTGCTTCCCTTTCAGCCCAGTTTGCTCCTTCGATCTCTGTCGTTATCGAAGGTATTTTGGGATCTTTTTCTGGAACCTCAACCTTTAAGACAACATATTTTTTTGATTCCTCATGGTTTAGTATGTGATACATTGATAGGAACCCTGTCCTAGGTGTTTCATCACATCCCACACCTGTTGAGTAATATGCACCTATACTAAACAGATCTCTTGCCATTTTTCTAATGTTTTCCTTAGAAACCTTTACTACTATGAAGTAGTCCTTTTCCACAAGTATTTTTCCGTTGTTTTCTTCAATTATCTTTTTTATATCGTTCATTAGATATCACCATCCTAAGATTCCAATAATCCACGCAAAGAGTCCGATAACTGAAAGCCTCTTCATAAGTCTAACTGCCTGGTCAATTCTCAGCCTTCCCATGTGAGCTTCTATCATCGCAAGCAATATTGGAATGATTACTACCCCAATGACATAACCAAGGATCCTCCATATGGTATCTCCCGGAAGGACAAAATTTAGAAATAGTGATGTAAGAAGTAACCTCTTCATGAATATTGTGTACTTGCACATTGCGAGGTATTTGCCACTATATTCTATGAACGGTCCTTCTGCTACCTCAGGCTCTGCTTCAGATATATCAAAAGGCACCCTAGCACTTGCAACGTACATGACGAATAGGTAAAAAGCCAAAAGTATCACAGTAGAGAGTTTGAATTCCAATGGAAACATCTTATTTAACATAAGTGATTTGTTTAGTACTGCTAGACTTCCAACAATAAGTGCCATGAGAATTTCTTCCATTACCAAAAGAGACATTTCTCTATTTGCACCTATTTGAGCATAAGGATTCCCTGACGAGAAGGCTCCAAGAAAGAGTGCTATAGACGAAAACGTAAGAAGATATATTAGAAGTATTAAGTCCCCATAGAAGTAAAGGGCTTCAGGAAGTATCGTTGGAACAAGCAGGTATGCTACTACTATTGAAATAAATGCCATAAAAGGTGCACTAACAAAAATTGGTTTTGTGGCGTCTTTTGGCATGATCTCTTCCTTTTTGAAGAGCTTTAAAATGTCGTACCATGTCTGTAGTATTGGAGGCCCCTTCCTCCTCTGAACTCTTGCCTTGACTTTTCTTTCAATACCGTCAATGAGTGGTGCATATAATAGTGCAAAGATTACGTTTAGAAACACTATAATAATCGTATTCATAGTATCACACTCCATAGTGCTATGAGAATACCAACTACGAGGAATATTGCAGAACCGTACAACATTACATTGAGGTCATAAGATACATCTTCATAATGAGAGCCTGCTTTTAGCATAGCCTTTGCAGTACTTATCAAGAGCTCAGTCAGTTTCCTTGAAGTGATGTAATACTCTGAAAGACCTTCTCTGAGATCTTTGTAATATCCAAATGATGTTATTGCAGAAGTTGGCCTAGGATAGCCCGTAGTCCATGTGTTCTCTACTCTCTCCACTCCTATCAAGAGACCTATTATAGGGGCTAGTATGAACACTGCCATAAAGACTATTAATGGCATGAAGTTAGCAGTCCCAGGAAGAACTAGACCAGGAAGTATTTTCATACTCTCATAGGATACTTCGAAACCAAGCGCTGTCACAGCACTTGAACATACTTTAACGACGATGTTCGGGTATACTCCTAGGAGTATACAGAACAATGCAGCTATTATCTGTGGGATAAACATAACAGCAGGAACTTCATGTGCTCTTATCTTAACCTTTGGAGGTTTTAGGAATGTTGCTGTAAAGAACTTCATTATATATGCCGCTGTTATAGCACTCATTGCTAAGGCTATTATCCCAAACAGCGATATAACAGTTGCTGATGGCAAAAGAGAAGAATATATCATCC